>DASWIA010000042.1:0-1741 GCA_036397895.1 Acidimicrobiales bacterium
CGCTTCACGCTCACGATGTCGCCATCGACAATCCCACCTCCAACGACGACGAGGCGTGGCAGAGAATCAGTCGGAGCATCGAAGCTGCCAGGCAGCGTCAAACAGCAGAGCACACCCCCAGCCGACAGCTCCGAGGTATCGGACGCTGACCGACCGGCACCCACGCCGAGGATGTCCCGGTCGTCGTGGAACTTGGGTGAGCGACCTCCGGTACGTGGTGCATCATAGGGTCAGGCTGAGACAGGCGGTTGGAGCCCGTCCAGGACGGGGTTGTCGGCGGTGGCATGCTTGAGCGCGGCGAGCAGGTGGGGCAGCTGCCGGTGGCCCTTGACGCGTCGGAACTGCTGCTCGGCGGCGAGCATCCCGGCCGCGGTCCAGCGCAGCGCCATCTCGCCGTGTTGCCAGCGCTTCACGCGGCGGGAGTGGTCGCGGACGATCTCGATCATTGACTCGATCGGGTTGGTCGACTCGATGGTCTTGAGCAGGCTGCCGGTCACGCCGAGCCGGTTGACGGTGACGGTGTGGTCCAGGCCCTCGCGGAGGCTGGCGGCGGCGCCGGGCCGCTTCTTGTCGAGCGCACGAGCGAGCCCGGTGAGCTCACGCAACGCCGTGTCAGCATCGGGGCTGGCCCAGGCCGCGCGGAGCTTGCGCTGCACCAGCGGCCGCTCGGCCTCGGGGAGGTGGTCGAGGACGTTTCGTTCCTTGTGGCGTCGGCAGCGCTGGATCAGCGCCTTGCCCCCGAAGGTGGCGCGGATGGCTTTGGCGAGCGCTTTGCCGCCGTCGATGACGAACAGCACGCCGTGGTCGGCGTCGAGGCCGCGGTCGGCCAGATCGGTTACCAGGCGGGTGCACACCGTCGCGTTCTCGGTCGAGCCCTCCACGACCCCGAGGGGGACCTTGACGCCGTCGTCGGTGACGCCGAGCGCGACCACGAGCAGGTGTTCGCCCAGGTGGACCCCGTCGAGCATCACGATCGGCCACCGCGCCTGGTCCAGCGGGCGGGCGCACAACTCGGCGAGCCGCTCGGCGGTGGCCGTCACGAACCGGCGTGACACCGCCGACTTCGAGGTCGAGGTGGCAGCCTCCTCGACGGCCTCACCGACCGGTTCCAGCGCCACCGGGTAGCGGCGGGTCGAGATCCCGGCCAGCATCCGCGCCACCATCCCGTCGGCGAGCAGATCGGCGTCAGCGAACGTCGCGTACGACTCGAGGGTGACCTCGTGCCCGTTCTCTCCGACGGTGCGCACCCGCGGACGGCGGACCGGCAAACGCCGCCCCCCAAGGGTGACCGAGCCGTTCTCGCCACCGTGACGGGTGTGGGTGCGGTCCGGGTCATGGCGTCCCTTGACGCCCGCCACCTCGGTGACCTCGGCCTCCATCATCTCGGCCATCACCTCAAGACCGACCGCCGTCGAGGCCGCCAGCAACCCCTCACGGACGTGCTCGGCGAACGTGACCAGATGCCCGTCGACCGCACCGGCAAGCCGCTCAGGCAGCCCTCGATCTGCGGTCGAGACCAGAGCCAGCCGGGCAGGCTCACCGATGGTGCGGTCAGCGGACAGGGACGTGTGCGAACCTGACATGCGGGGGTCCTCCCTCGAGACTTGGCGGTCTCCGGGAGCCTGCCATCAAGCCGGCTCCCGGTGGAGGACCCCCACCACAAGTTCCACGGACCCCGGGACAACCTCGGGAGTGGCACGTCTCCGATCAGGAACGCACCGAGTAGTCCGTTGGGGATCTG
>DASWIA010000043.1:0-99362 GCA_036397895.1 Acidimicrobiales bacterium
ATGACCCGTCCCACCTCAGGGTCCAAAGCGCGTGTCATGATCGCGAGTGCCTCCACTGGTCGTTGGTTTGTGAGAGCACTCGCATCAAACGCGAGACACCCCAACGACCGGTGGATGGTCACCTATCCGCGCGGCTCCTTAGGCGTCCTCGGGGGCGAGGGTGGCGACGACGGCGAGCTGGCTGCCTTCGCGGGTTTCGAGGGTCTCCACCACTCCGGCCTCGCACACGTCGGCTCGCGCCAGAGCAAGGTGCGCGAGCCGATCGGGCAGATCGGTGACGGTGGCCACGGTGATGGGCGTCCGCATCTTGCGTTTGGCTTCGCTCTTGGCCTTGCGGAGCCCCGACAGCACATCGCCGGCCGTGTGGAAGACCGCCGGGTCGGCCGCGTCGCCCGCGAGGGTGCGCAGCTCGCCGGCCTTCGGCCATGACGCCCGGTGGATCGATCCGTCCTGCCACCAGGACCACACCTCCTCGGAGGCGAAGGGCAGGAACGGGGCGAACAGCCGCACCAGCACCGAGAGCGAGGCGGTGAGCGCGGTGTTGGCCGACTGTTGAGCTGCGGGGCCGTGGGCGCCATAGGAGCGACCCTTGACCAATTCGAGGTAGTCATCGCAGAACCGCCAGAAGAACGACTCGGTGCGCTCCAACGCCCGGGCGTAGTCGTAGCGCTCGAAGGCGGCGGTGGCATCGTCGACGAGGTCGGCCAGTGCGGCCAGCACCGAGGCGTCGAGCGCCTCGGTGACGGTTGCGCCGTCGAGCGACGGCAGCGAGTTGTCATCGTCGAAGCGGGCAAGGACGAACTTCGAGGCGTTGAGGATCTTGATGGCCAGCCGGCGACCGATCTTCATCTGGTCGACCTTGCAGGTGGTGTCGGTGCCCGGCCGGCCGCTCGCCGCCCAGTAGCGGACGGCATCGGACGAGTACTCGTCGAGCATCGCCATGGGGGTGACGACGTTGCCTCTCGACTTCGACATCTTCTTGCGATCGGGATCGAGCACCCACCCCGAGATGGCGGCGTTGCGCCACGGCAGGGCATTGCTCTCGAGGTGTGCCCGCACCGTGGTGGAGAACAGCCAAGTTCGGATGATCTCGTGGGCTTGGGGCCGCAGGTCCATCGGGTAGGTGCGCTCGTGCAGGTCGGGGTCGACGATCCATCCGGTGGCGATCTGGGGCGTGAGCGACGACGCGGCCCAGGTGTCCATCACGTCGGGATCACCGATGAACCCTCCGGGTTGGCCTCGCTGATCACCGGTGTAGCCCGACGGGACGTCAGAGGACGGATCGATCGGCAACGACGACTCGTCGGGGACGATGGGATCGTCGTAGTCGGGGTTGCCGTCATCATCGAGCCGGTACCACAGGGGGAACGGGACACCGAAGAACCGCTGGCGGCTGATCAGCCAGTCGCCGTTGAGGCCACCAACCCAAGATTCGTACCGACCGCGCATGTAGTCGGGGAACCACCGGAGCTCAGCGCCTCGCCCGAGCAGTGCCTGGCGGAGGTCGTCGTCCCGGCCGCCGTTGCGGAGGTACCACTGGCGGCTGGTGACGATCTCGAGGGGGCGCTCGCCCTTCTCGTAGAACTTCACCGGGTGGGTGATCGGGGACGGCTCGCCGATGAGCGCCCCGTCGGCACCGAGCAGCTCGACGATCTTGTTCTGGGCCTGGCGGACCGTGAGCCCGGCCAGCTGGTCGTAGGCGTCCTGGGCGGCGACGGCATCGACCGTCTCCCACCCCGGGGTCCCCCACAGGACGTCGGCCAATCGACCGTTTCGCTCGAGCACTGGCCGTGTCTCGAGCTGGAGCTCGCGCCACCAGGTCACGTCTGTGGTGTCGCCGAACGTGCAGATCATGGCGATGCCTGACCCCTTCTCTGGGTCGGCCAGCTCATGGGCCACCACCGGCACCCGGGTACCGAAGAGGGGAACCGTGGCCGCGGCGCCGAACAGCGGTTGGTAGCGCTCGTCGTCGGGGTGGGCCACCAGCGCCACGCAGGCCGGCAGCAGCTCGGGTCGGGTGGTCTCGATCTCGATGCCGCCCTCGCCGCCATCGAAGCGAATGCGGTGGTAGGCGCCGGGCCGCTCGCGGTCCTCCAGCTCGGCCTGGGCCACCGCGGTGCGGAAGTCGACGTCCCACAAGGTGGGGGCGTCAGCCACGTAGGCCTCGCCGCGGGCCAGGTTGTGGAGGAAGGCGGTCTGGCTGATGCGCTGGGTGCGCGCGTCGATGGTGGCGTAGGTGAGCGACCAGTCGATGGAGAGCCCGAGCCGGCGCCACAGCTCTTCGAAGGCCTTCTCGTCCTCGCCGGTCAGGCGCAGACAGAGCTCGACGAAGTTCTTGCGCCCGATCGGCAGGGGCTCCTTCGGGGGAGACTCGGGTAGCTCGAAGTCGGGGTCGTAGGGGAGCGTCGGGTCGCAGCGCACGCCGAAGTAGTTCTGGACCCGCCGCTCTGTGGGCAGGCCGTTGTCGTCCCATCCCATCGGATAGAACACCTCACGACCCCGCATGCGCTGGAAGCGAGCGATGGTGTCGGTGTGGGTGTAGGAGAACACGTGGCCTACGTGGAGGCTGCCCGACACCGTCGGCGGGGGGGTGTCGATGCTGTAGACCTCGTCGCGGGTCTTCGAACGGTCGAAGCGGTAGGTGCGGTCGGACTCCCAATGCTCCGCCCACCGCTTCTCCAGGCCGTCGAGGGTGGGCTTGTCGGGGACGGAGGGGCTCGCGCTCATGGTCGGCCCACGGTAGTTGCGTGTCTTTCGATCAGCCGAACCCATTCGGATGGATCCGGATCACAACCCGGTCGGCGAGGCTGGCACCGGTACCCTGCTCCCGATGCCGGCCGAGATCTCCGACGTGTGGTGGGTCGACGGCGTGCTCACTGACGGCGCCGGGCTTGCCGGTGACCCCGGGCTCCGACACCTAGTCGGCCTCACCACGGGCCTGGTCCCGAGATACTGGTGTCACGTGGGGTCGACGAGCGCCCGATGGGTTGCCGATGAGCTGGCGACCGCGGTTGGCAGCTTGGGTGCCGCGCCCCTGCCTCGTAGCGCCGTCGGTCACGCCATCGATGGTGGGGGCGACGCTGGGGACCTGGTGGTGGTGTCGGCCCTCCCGATGTCGCCCGGCTCGGGCTATCCGGCCCTGGGCGAGGTCGAGGTGGTGGTCGAGCCCGCCGACCCGATCCCGATGCCGGCCACCATCGACGTGGTCGGCTCGCCGTGGCCCCGCACGGTGGGTCCGAGCTCGGGCATCCCCCTGGTCGGCGATGCCGAGCTGGCTGTGGGACGCCGGCTCGCCCGTGACCGAGGTGTCGACGCCGCCGTGTGGTGGAGCACCGAGGGCCGACTGGTGGGGGTCGACGACGCCAACGTCGTGGTCGAGCTCGATGGCCGGCTGTGCACCCCGCCTACCACCGACGGCGCGCTGGCCTCGGCCTGGCGCTACCGCCTGGTCGGCTCGGCCGGCATCGACGTCGTCGAGCGGTCGATCGCCGACCACGAGTGGATGATCGATGATGGTGCCGTCGCCCTGTGGCCATGGGGCGCGGTGAGCGCCATCGGTGGGCCCGACACTGCGGCTCGGCACCTCGGCGCGATCTCCGCCGCAGTGGGCGAGGACCCCCGGTGAGCGGCGTGTCGTCACGGCTGCTCGCCGACGTGGAGAGCTCGGCCGCCTTCCGCTTCGTCAGCGTCGAGGTCGACGGCGCCAGCCTGCGATGCGAATACGCCTTCGATGATGTGCTGACGGTGAGCGAGCAGATCGTGCTGCCGGCACCGCTTCCTCCCGGTCCGGCCACCGATCGCCTGGTCCGAGCTGTGCACCTGGCGGCTGGGGTCTCCTACTACAAGGTCGTCGCGCCGCGTCCGCTGGTGGTCGAGACCGGTGTGCTCGACGAGCACGAGGCCGCCCTGGTCGCCGGACTCTACGACCACGGCCTGCGCGAGCTGGCCGTCACCACCGGGCTCGACATACCCGTTCCGGTCGATCTGTCGACGGTCGAGCCGCGGTCCACGGTCATTTCGTCTGGGCCGTCTGGGCCGTCTGGGCCGGGACCCGGGGGCGGCGACCTGGCGGGCGCGCTGGTCCCCGTCGGCGGAGGCAAGGACTCGGCGCTGGTGGCCGACCTGCTGCCCGGCGCCGATCTAATCACCGTCAACGCGGTGGCTCATCACCGGCGGTTCGCCGATGCGCTGGGCCGTCCGCTGCACGAGGTCGTCCGCCACCTCGACCCCGTGCTGCGCGACCTCAACGACGCCGGTGCCCGCAACGGTCACGTCCCGATCACCGCCATCGTCGCCACCATCAGCGCCGCCGCCGCCCTGGCCCTCGGCCGGCGCGACGTGGTGTTGGGCATCGAGCGGTCGGCCAGCGAGCCGACCCGGCACGTGGACGAGCATTCCGTGAACCACCAGTGGTCGAAGTCCTTCGACGCCGAGCTGCTCCTCCACGCCGTCCTCGCACCCAGCGGCGTCCGCCTGTTCTCGCTGTTGCGCCCGCTCAGCGAAGCGGCCATCGCGGCCGAGGTCGCACGGCGCGGCCTGGTCGGTCACGTGCTGTCGTGCAACCAGGCCTTCACCCGGTGGAGGGAGACAGAGGCATCGCGCCGCCAGACCTGGTGCGCCAACTGTCCCAAGTGCCGGTTCGCCCATCTCGTGTTGGCGCCCCACCTCGAGCCGCCGACGTTGCTGGAGGTCTTCGGAGCCGACATGCTCGACGACCCGGCGCAGGTCGAGGGGTTCCGGGATCTGTTCAGCGTGGAGAACAAGCCGTTCGAGTGCGTCGGCGATCTCGCCGAGTCGGCCATCTCCATGGCGGTGCTGGCCCACCGTCGCCAGTGGTCGGGTCGCCACGTCGTGAAGACGTTGGCCACCGAGGCTGCCGCCGCCGTGCACCTCGATCCGGCCGATGCCACCGCGGCGGAGGCGGCCATGGGCGCGCTGCTGCGGCCGGCGCCCGAGCACCGGGTGCCGGCCGACTACCAGGCGGTCCTCGACGATCTCGGAGTCGCCGATGCGCCTCGCTGAGCTGGCCGGTCGGCGGGTGGCGCTGGCCGGCGCCGGCCTCGATGTCCGCGCCGCGCTCGGTGCGCTGGAGGCAGTGGGACCGGCGTCGATCATCGTGGTCACCGACGACCCCGCCGGTGCATCCGACCTGGACCTGGAGGTGGTGACGGCCGCTAGTGGCGATCCGGCCATCGGCGCGGTGGAGGTGTTCGTCCGTTCGCCCGGCTTCGGTCGCAGCCATCCCGTGCTCACGGCCGCGGACCAGCGGGGTGCGTCGGTCACCACGCCGATCGACCTCTGGCTGGGCGAGCGCCCGCCGGAGCGGGTCGTCGTCGGGATCACCGGCACCAAGGGCAAGTCGTCGACCACGACCTACGTCGATCGGCTCGCCCGCCACATCGGCGCGCCGGTGAGCGTCGCCGGCAACCTTGGTCCGCCCGTGTTCGACCCGTCGTGGGATCACGGCGGTCCCGCTGTCCTCGAGGTGTCGAGCTACCAGGCGTGCGACCTCCAACACGTCCCCGACCTCGGCGTGCTGACGTCGCTGGCCCCCGACCACCTCACCTGGCACGGCGGCTGGGACCGCTACGTAGCCGACAAGCTGCGTCTGTTCCACAACTCGGGTGGCTGGGTGGAGCGGGTGCTGGTCCCCTCGGCGGAGGTGGCCGCCCTCGCCGCCCTCGACGCCGCCAACCTGATGGCCGAGCCTGTCGAGGTGCCCTCGGGGTGGTCCGAGCAATGGCCGGCCACACCGCCCCATGTCCTTCAGAACCTTGCCCTGGCCGCTTCGATCACCGAGGAGCTGAGCGGCGTCCGCCCCCAGACCGAAGCGCTCGACACCGCCCTCGTTGCCGGTGTGGGTGGACGGCTCGAGATCGTCGGCGTCGTCGGGGGGTGTGTGTTCATCGATGACCCGCTCGCCTCCAACCCCACGGCCAGCGCCGCCGCGCTGCGGTGGCTCCGCTCCGCGCCCGGCGTGGTGGTCGGGGGCGACAGCCACGGAGCGCCGATGACGGTCGTTCTGGTGGGCGGCGACGACCGTGGTGTCGAACCCGATCCGCTCGCCGATGAAGCGCGGCGGTGGCCGCCCGGTCGACTGGCGGCGGTGGCGCTGGCCGTCAGCGGTGCCTCGCTGGGGGCGGCCATGGAGGTTGAGATCGTGGAGCGCAACGTGGACGTGGAGGAGGCGGTGGTGGCCGCGGCGGCCCATCTGGGCTCGAAGGGGGGAGTGGTGATCTTCTCCCCGGGTGCCCCCACCCCGGGATCAGCCACATGGGCTGACCGCTCGGCCGCCTTCCGGCGAGGGGTCCAACGCCTCTGAATCCATTGGGGTCGCGGTGGGGTGCGTTCGCTACCCTCCGCTCGATGGGTCTCCGCCTTCACGACACCGCTGCCGGTCATCCGGTCGATCTTCATCCTCGGGAAGAGGGCAAGGTGTCGATGTACGTGTGTGGGCCGACGGTCTACGACCGCCCTCACGTGGGGCACGGGCGCTTCAGCCTCGTCTTCGACGTGCTCCGCCGCTACCTCACGTGGTCGGGCTACGACGTCACCTATGTCAGCAACGTCACCGACATCGAGGACAAGATCATCGCCCGCGCCATCGCCGAGGGCCGTCCGTTCACCGAGATCACCGAGGAGTACGAAGCGGTCTGGTACCGGGCCATGGATGATCTGGGAGTGCAACGCCCAGATCACGATCCACATGCCACCGCCTACGTCGAGCGCATGGTCCAGCTCATCGATGATCTCTTCAATCGGGGCGCTGCCTATGTGATCGATGGCGACGGGGTGTACTTCCGTTCCGAGACGGTCGATGACTACGGCCTCCTGGCCCGCCAATCGCTCGACAAGCTGCGCACCGGATCCCGGGTCGAGGTCGTGGCGGGGAAGGAGTCCCCCCTCGACTTCGTCCTCTGGAAGTTGGCCAAGGAAGGCGAACCCTCCTGGCCCAGCCCGTGGGGTGCTGGCCGTCCCGGGTGGAACACCGAGTGCGTGGTGATGAGCCTCGATCTCCTCGGCGACGGCTTCGACATCCACGGTGGTGGGTTCGATCTCGCCTTCCCCCACCACGAGAACGAGCGGGCGCAGGCGGTTGCCGCAGGCCGCACGTTCGCGACCCACTGGGTGCACAACGGGTTCGTCGAGCTTGGTGGCGAGAAGATGTCCAAGTCGGTCGGCAACGTGATGTCGCTGACCGATCTGATCGAGCAGCACGATCCGCGCGCCTACCGCCTGTTGGTGCTGCGCAGTCACTACCGGTCACCGATGGAGGTCACCGCGGCCACGCTGACCGATGCCGAAGCCGCCCTCGAGCGGCTGGACAAGTTCGACCGACGCACCGCGACCCTGCCCCGTGCTGAGCCCAACCCCGACGTCATCGAGCGGTTTCGGGTTGCCATGGACGACGATCTCGACACTCCACGTGCCACCGCGGTGATCTTCGAGGCGGTCAAGGCAGCCAACGTGGCCCTCGACGACAAGGCATCCGGCGACGCGGCGCGGATCGCCTCGTCGGTGCGTGAGCTCGTCGCCGCCTTGGGGCTCGAGTTGCGGGGCCGTGCACCCAACGGCATCCCCGAAGAGGTACGGGAGCGGGTGGCACTCCGTGAGGAGGCCCGCAAGGCCAAGGAGTTCGCCGAGGCAGACCGTCTTCGCGACGAGCTTGCTGTCGAGGGATGGGTCATCGAGGACGGAGCCGACGGCGTGGCCGTGCGCCGCGCTGATTGAGGCGCTCACTGCTGGCGCGGTGAGGGTTCAGGGCAGTCCGAGTGACAGATCCGGAAGCAGCTGGCCACCGGTGTTGACCTCGAGCCCGTCATCGGTGGGTGTCGTGACTGGATCGCCGACCGACACTGATCCGAGGGTGGCGCCGGTGGTGGCGCCGTCACCCACTCCCAGGTCGACCCCAGCGTCCTGGCCGAGCAGCGAGCCGGCGATTCCGACCTGCACCGTCGGGTCGGCGGCGGGCTCCGGGTCGTTGTCGGGGTCGGGCGGGTCCTGAACCGGTAGCGGCGGCTCAACGGCGACCGAACCGTCCGGCGACTCAGCATCGGATGATTCAGGCGGTGTCGCGGAGTCGGTTCCAGAACCGTCGGGATCGACCGAGGGCGCCGACACCGCGCCGTTGCCGCCACCCGAACCGTTCGGGGAGCCGGGTTCGCTCGGCGCCGGCTCGCTGCTGAGCTCGTCGGGTTCGGAGATGGTGGGTGCCTCGAGCTGGTCAGCGAGCGCCGCCGGTTGCTTGGTGTCGCCTCCATCGTCGGTGATGACGGCGACCACGCCCGCAGCGCCCAGGGCCAGCGCGATGGCCGCGGCAGTGGCCTGTCCCCAGGCAGGAAGTGATGACACCACGCCACCGCTGCCCGACGACGACGCGGCGGCCACGCCTCCGACTGCTCCAGCTGTACCGGCCGCGGCGGCCGCCTGGGCCATGGCCACCTGCTCTGAGGTGAACTCTGCGCCTCGCAAGACGCCACCGATGCCGCCGGCGACGAGGAACGGGATGGGAACGACGATGCGGCGCAGGATGCCGCCGACCTCCTCGAGCTCGTCGACGCGTGCCCGGCAGGCGTCGCATCCGGCCAGGTGCTGGTCGACGGTGGCGAGATCGCGGGCCGACACCACACCGGCTACGTAAGCACCGAGCAGCGGTACCGCCGTCGAACAGCCGGCATCGACGGCGCCGGCCCGCACGTGGGCCTGGAGGTAGCGCGCCCGCAGCCGGGTACGGGCCCGGGTGGCGAGCTGCGACGCGTTGTTGGCCGAGACGCCCAGCAGATCGGCGGTCTCCTTGGGGGTGAGGCCTTCCACCTCGGTGAGCCACAGCACCGACCGCCACCGCTCGGGGAGGTCGGCGAAGGCTTGAGCGGCGAACTCGGCGTCCTCGCTGTCCTGGAACACATCGGCCGGCGTGCTCGACGGCCCGATCGCCCGCTCGACGGCGGCGTCGTCTATCCCGCCGCCGTGTCGCTTGTTGCGGCGGTGTTGGTCGATGGCCGCGTTGCGGGCGGAGGTGAGCAGGTATGCCCTGAGGTTGATGTCGGGCAGCAGCGTTCCCTCGCGGATGCGGTTGAAGATCCGGGTGAACGCGTCGGCCACGGCGTCGGACGCGTCGTCGGTGCTTCCGGCGACTGAGCACGCCACCCGGTAGGCGGCCGGGTGGTGACGGCGGTAGATGGCGTCGAAGGCGCCGATCTCGCCTTCGAGTGCGGCGGTCAGCAGATCGACGTCGGAAGGGCCACCATCGATCTGGTCGAGGGGTTCGGTGAGTGCCATCGCAACTCTCGTCAGGGGAGTGAGGTGTCCGTCACCGTAGTTCGACGCCGGTGCTGCGAGCTCCTGTTGCGCGCGACGCGACGTGCCGTCCATCCGCTGGCCGAGACGCATGTCACACACGAGAATGGCCACGGTGGCCGAGATTGTTACCGATCGGTAACTTAGTAGCAGTCCGCTCACACCGATGTGGAGGTCCCGAGCCCATGGGCGAGTTTTCGCTGCAGCTGTCCGAAGACCAGATCCAGATGCGCGACTGGGTCCACGGCTTCGCCGCCGATGTCGTCCGGCCGGTGGCCGAGGAGTGGGACGAGAGGGAGGAGACGCCGTGGGCCGTCATCGAGGAGGCGGCGAAGATCGGCCTGTACTCGATGGACTTCTTCGCCAACGCCTTCGGAGACGAGAGCGGCATCACCATGCCGCTCGTCAACGAGGAGCTGTTCTGGGGTGACGCCGGCATCGGCATGGCGATCGTGGGCACCACCCTCGGGGTCGCCGGGATCATGGGCAACGGCACCCAGGAGCAGATGTTCGAGTGGATCCCGCAGTGCTTCGGCACGCCGGAGAAGCCGGCCCTCGCCGCCTTTGCCGTGTCCGAGCCCGACGCCGGATCTGACGTCTCCTCTCTGAAGACCCGCGCCGTCTACGACGAGGCCAAGGACGAGTGGGTGCTCAACGGCACCAAGACGTGGATCACCAACGGCGGCATCGCTGATGTGCACGTGGTGGTGGCCTCGGTCGATCCCGAGCTCGGCGGCCGTGGCCAGGCATCGTTTGTGATTCCACCGGGGACCGCGGGGATCAGTCAGGGCCAGAAGTTCCGCAAGCACGGCCTTCGGGCCAGCCACACCGCCGAGGTCGTCCTCGACGACTGCCGGATCCCCGGCTCGTGCCTGCTCGGGGGCAAGGAGAAGCTCGATGACAGGTTGGCTCGAGTGCGTGGCGGCAAGAAGGCGGCTGCCCAAGCGGCGATGTCGACGTTCGAGGCCTCTCGTCCCATCGTCGGGGCGCAGGCGGTGGGCATCGCCCGGGCCGCCTATGAGTACGCGCTCGAGTACGCCAAGGAGCGCAAGCAGTTCGGCAAGGAGATCATCAAGAACCAGGCCATCGCCTTTCTCCTCGCCGACATGAAGACCGAGATCGACGCCGCCCGGCTGCTGGTGTGGCGGGCGGCATGGCTGGGCCGCAACGGGACCTTCGAGTGCGGCGAAGGCTCGATGTCCAAGCTCAAGGCCGGTCGGGTCGCGGTGTGGGCCACGGAACGGGCCATCCAGATCCTCGGTGGCTACGGCTACGTCCGGGAGTACCCCGTCGAGCGCTGGCACCGTGACGCAAAGATCTACGACATCTTCGAGGGCACCGAGCAGATCCAGCAGCTCGTGATCGCCCGGGCCATCAGCGGCATGCGCATCGAGTAGGTCTGAGCGGGCGGCCGAGCACGCAGGGGTGACGGTGGGCCGCAAGGCCGGCTTCGTGCTGCACGATCTGCGGCACTGGACGGCCTCGACGGCGCTCCGAGACGGCCTCGACCCCGTCACGGTCGCCGCCCGCCTCGGCCACTCGCCCGACACCCTTCTCCGCATCTACGCCCAAGAGATCGAAGAGGGCCAAGTCGAGGTCGCCGCCTCCCTCGCCGCCCGGCTGGACGGCTGATCGGACACACCTCGCTCCACGCCGGGCTACCGCTGAAGATCGCGGCGCGGTCAGGCGGGCTCGTACGCTTGACGGCGACTCCGACGGAGGTAGCCCGATGGTCAAGGTCGACATCACCGCCGACTTGCAGAACATCGACGAGACCGGGTTCATCTGGACGTTTCTCGATGAGGCCCGCGATCCGTCGCTCATCGTTCCGGGCGCCATCGTTGTGGCCGGCGACCCCGATGTTCCGGCAGTCGTAGAGGTCGTGGACATCGTCGAGAAGCCCGCCGGCAAGATCGTGCACCTGAGCGTGCTGCCCGGGGTCATCGAGGAGTACGAGGCGCTCGTCCGTCGCGCAGTGACGTCGGCGTAGAAAGCGCAACACCCGGCCCTTTCCCGTCCGCGGAATAGGGCCGGGTGCACTTCCCACCCGTCTGGGGCGAGCAGGTCCAGCGTGCTGTGGCCGAGCGGCCCGGACGACGGCGTTTGGCTCGGTCGCGACTGGAGCGGCGCACCGACGATCTGCTCCAGATCCACCCGCCGCACCATCACCCGCGCGCCGAGCTTCACGTGCGGCAGGCCCGATCGGCCGCCGGAGGTCCGGTACTCCGACACGAGCTTGTAGGCGCTCGTCCGACCGACCCTCAAGACCGCTGCCGCCTCGTCGACCGTCAGCATCAGGGGGAGGTTCTCGAGCGTCGTGAGCTCCACACCCCATCCACGTACGATCCCGCGCCCGAAAGCGCGACGCGTTGACGCGCGCGCGAACCTTCAGCGCCGTTATCGCTTTGCGATAACGGCAAGTCTGTGTGCTGCCAATGAGGTCCAAAACGGCGCTTGACACGAGGTCGCCAGGACGGGGGTTGATCCAGTCCGAGGGCAGGGCGCGCGGTGAGCACGGCTGGAGCGAGAACAGCGCTCAGGTGTACCGGCCGTGGGAGACTGCGTACGGCTCAGAGCCGGCCACACCGGCTCCTGCGATCGATCACCGATCTTCAGGAGGGACCGTGGCCGTGGACGACCACGCAGCCGTGCTGCTGCGCCTCGCACGCCGAGCCGACTACGAGAGCAAGAGGCTGAAGCGCGAGGCGATCACGCAGGTGCTCGAGGCTCACGACGCCGGAGCCAGCTGGACCGACGTGGGCAACGCGTTCGGCATCACCCGTCAAGCCGCCTACGAGCGCTTCCACGGCGTCAACCGCCCAGGCCGTCCCCGACGCCCGCGTTGAGCGCGCTGAGCGATCAGCGTGGGACCCGCTGACCGGGGAGCGGAATCCGCCGAGCGATCAGCGATCATTCCGGTAGGCATTTGGTACCGATAGTGGTACCATCACGGCGTGGCCAAAGTAGACAAGACATTGGCCGCGATGCGGAATGCGCCGCAGAACGTCTCCTACAACGACCTCTTGAACGTGTGCAGCCACTTCTTCGGCGAACCCCGACAGAGCGCACGTCGCACGCCGTGTTCAAGACCCCGTGGCCCGGAGACCCCCGCGTGAACATTCAGAAATCGAAGGGCGGCGCAGCGAAGCCCTATCAGGTCCGACAGGTCCTGAAGGCAATCGAGAAACTGAAGGAGCAGGAGAAGTGACCGACGTCAAGCACTACACCTACCGGGTGCTGTGGTCTGCCGACGACGGCGAGTACGTCGCCACCGTCGCTGAGTTCCCTTCGCTCTCATGGCTTCACCCGGACCAGTCCAAGGCCCTCCGGGGACTGGTCGATCTGGTCGCCGAGGTCATCGCCGATCTCGAGTCGACGGGTGAACCGGTCCCCCAGCCGATCTCGGAACGACGGTTCTCCGGCAAGTTCAACGTTCGTATCCCCGAATCCCTCCACCGCGAACTCGTCCTCGCTGCCGCAGAGCAAGGCGTCAGCTTGAACCGACTCGTCAGCGATCGTCTCGCACACGACTGACGTCAGCTGGTGTCGGAACCGTCTTGTCGTTCGGCCTCGGCTTTGAGGCGACGACCTCGCTTGTCGATCAGCTTCACGACGTTCCGGAATCCTCGTCTCATAACGCTTGCCGTTCATAACGGATCACGTTATGCTCAACCATGTGCTGCAGTCGTTCCGCGACAAGGACACCGAACGGGTGTGGCAGCGCCGACGATCGAAACGACTTGACCAACAGACCCAGCGTGCGGCCCTGCGCAAGCTGCTGATCTTGGACGCCGCCGACCAGCTCGGGGACCTCCGAGTCCCTCCCGGAAACCGACTCGAGAAGCTCAGGGGCGACCGCGCCAACACCTACAGCATCCGCATCAACGACCAGTGGCGTATCTGCTTCCGATGGACGACTGCGGGACCCGAGGACGTCGAGATCGTGGACTACCACTGAGGGGAGACGAAATGACCAGCGCACCCACCATGGACCCGATCCACCCCGGGGAGATCCTGATGCTCGAGTACCTCGAGCCGTTGGGAGTCACCCAACACGCTGTCGCCGTTGCCATCAACGTGCCACCGCGCCGGATCAACGAGATCGTGCACGGCAAGCGCGGGATCACCGCCGACACGGCCCTGCGACTCGCTCGGTACTTCGGCACGAGCGAGCGGTTCTGGCTGAACTTGCAGAGCCGATACGAACTCGAAGTCCAGCGCGACCGGCTCGCGGAGACCCTCGATCAGATCGAACCGCTCGCAACGGCGTAGAGGCCCTCTCCAGCGACGCAACTGACTTGGCGCGAGTATCTCCAAACGTGCTGTTTGCTGGTCCCGGAATCGTGCCCCCGACCGCCCGGCTCTGGGACCCTGGTCGACGCGTCATATCCGGCGGCCCGCCCCGCGTCTACGCGCCGATCTCTTGTGCCTTGTCGTCCTCGCCGGCTCGGCATTCGGTGGCGCGCGTTCGGTTGCGATTCACACGACGAAGCGGACGCCGAGCCGTCGTTCTGCTCGCCGCGCGCGTCAGGTTCCCTTTGTACCGTCGAGCAGCTCACGCGTGGCATCAGCATGCCCCGCATGACGCGCCGTCTCTTGGATGAGGTGAATGAGAATCCAACGCAAATCTCGATGGCCTCCCCACTCGCCTTGACCATGCACATTGAGCGAGGAGACCGAGCGCACCACCTCATCGGTGAGCCGCCCGCGCTCCCGGTACCGAGCGACTGCATCGGCAAGTGATACGTCCGTCGCCAGGAACTCCTCTTCGCTCCGGGAGACTTCCTCACCCTGAAAGGCCCCATCGATCCACCGCCACTCGACATGAGCCAAGTGATCGACGATGCCGACGAGAGGCAGAAGCCCTCCCTCTGGTGTCCAGCGCGCCTGTTCCTCAGACAGCCCGTCCACCTTCCGAAGCACCGCCTCGCGAAGGAATGCAAGCGTTGAACCCAAGAGCTCCCGCTCGTCTCCTACCCCACCGACGGCCACTCGGCGACGATAGCAATGCCCCTGGTCACAGCATGCTGCAAGGTTCACTTGACAAACGGTGGCTGTCAAGGCAACCTGACGATATGGCGTCAAACTTCAAGATCAAGGTAGGGCTGGACATTGAGGGCGACTGGCAGGACAGGCCACTGGACTTCCTCCGAGAACTGAAGAAGTGCACCACCACCCTGGTGGAACAGATGGAGCAGAAGGCTGTCGGTCTTGCACGAGAGCAGGGTGCGAGTTGGACCGACGTTGGGGGGGCTCTCGGAGTCTCTCGCCAGGCTGCCTGGGAACGGTTCGCTCCGGAGGACTGAGCCCTCCGCTCCTAAATGCCGATCGCGCGGCCAGGTCCGCCACGCATTTGGCGCACCGATCACCCGTCGAGGAAGCGCCGATATGTCGGCGTGGCTCGGTCGCCGCCCGGTGCTGTGCAGCGCTGCGGTGGCCGGTGGCCTGGAGCCGGATCTGTTGGACGAGGTCGTCTGGTGGGGAACTGATGACTTCTGGCGTTACGGACTGCTCGCCACCGTCGCGCTCATCCGAGCGAGTGCAGACCGACGCGGGATCCCTGTGGAGCAGGCCGTTGCCGAGCTCGCTGAGCAGCACGGCGTCTGGCTGTCAGGGACGCTCGCGAAGGAGTGATTAGGCGGTCCGGTGCCGCACCATGTAACGGCATCACATAGCGAGCGTCCCTTGATCAGCGTCGTCTGCGATGCGAGGGAACGATCCAGCTGACTTGTCCTCGGCTCCGGGGTGAGATCTTGAGGATCGTTTCGCCAAGGAGATCCATCCCGATCACCGCATCTGGCTCCTCGTGCGTCGGAGCGCCTTCGGGTACGGGGATGTGATCTCGAACGGCAAGGACAGGGACCGGCAGACGTGCTTCCCCGACATCGAGCACCTGGTCGTGCAGCTCGTACGTTTCCAGCTCGGCGCCGCTCACGCTGTGGCCGCTGATGGCCTTCTCCCCGAGTTCGCCTGAAGCGGCCGTGATCGAGACCTCTGTGAGGTTGGCCCCGGAGTCGAAGAAGGCGACAACGGGCTCATGTTTCGAGACGGCGACCTCAATGCCGACCGTTCCCGCAACGTGGTGAACACCACCGAGGATGACAGGATCACCATCGCCGGACTCGATGTGCGCATTCGCAGCGTCGTCGTGCCCAGCAAAGACGAGCAGCCGTCGCCGTGCGAAGTCCAGAACGACCGTGTTATCCGGCCACAGGGCTTGAGGACTGAGAAATCCTCCGACGCCCCACTCCGCGAACGGTGGTGGCCCAGCGATGGCGGCCGCGTGCGCGGCAAGGAAGCTCGTGCCGCCGATCCCGATCGTGGGATCAGGAAGATCCCAGCTGGTGACCGTGTTGCCCGCCACGTCCGTGCCCGACTCGTTAGGCGCTCGATCGAGACCAGCCTGGTCGACGAGGTCGATCGTGAAGACCTGCGTCGTTACACCGGTGTCGACGATCAGTTTCGTCTCCACGCCACTGACGGTCGCACTCACCATCGGGCAGTGGAGCGATCGACCTGGAACCTCGAAGAGGAGAGGCACCTGCAGCACCTCGAAGACCTCTCCGTCAGTTCCGTCCACGTGATCCAGTCTGGTCGGTGCACGCGCACCCGATCGGATCAGAGCCGTACCGATTGCCGGGTAGCGCGGCGCTCGTCCACCGTCGCCCGCGGCGGGCATGAGGTACTAGTTCTGGTACTAGAACCAGCCGGAGACGGGGCGATCCAGCGGACTCAGCAGCACTTGTCGGACGCGTAACCCCAGGTCAGCGACGTGCCGGACGGATCCAGCACAACTTCGACATCTTCGAGGGCACCGAGCAGATCCAGCAGCTGGTGATTGCCCGCGCGATCAGCGGCATGCGCATCGAGTAGGTCTGAGCGGGCGGCAAAGCAGGCCGGCGTGCCCGTAGGGCGCAAGGCCGGCTTCGTGCTGCACGATCTGCGGTACTGGACCGCCTCCACAGCGCTGCGGGACGGTCACGACCCGTCACCGTCGCCGCCCGCCTCGGCCACTCGCCTGACACGTTGCTCCGCATCTACGCCCAAGAGATCGAGGAAGGCCAAGCCGAGGTCGCCGCCTCGTTGGCCGCCAGGTTGGATGGTTGACGCATGCCCGAGGAACTGGCTCCGATCGAGGACATGCTCCGTTCCGGCGAGCTGCTCGAACCCGACGCCCATCTGGTCCTCCGAGGATCGCCTCTGACCAGCGAGGGCGTGATGGCGAATGCCGACCGGACCCGGGACGCTTCAGCCTGGCCGGCCAGCCGTTCCTCGCGATCTCTGTGGACGTGACGATCGCCGGTTGGGACATCGAACGGATCCTTGCTCGCCGACTGGACACCCGACGGAAGTACGCGACGGCGAGGGCCGGTGCCCTGCTGGATGCGGGCTTCGATCTCATGCCGACGTTCACCGCGCCGCATTACAGCCTGCTGCTCCCGTCGTACACTTCTGAGGTAGCCCGACAGCTCGTCGAGGTGTTCGGCCGAGTGAAGGACAACCCGCACTACCAGCCGAGGAGGAAGTCGTGACCGATACCAATGGCGTGATCGTCACCCTTCCTGCTGACGTCCAGATGATCGACGAGACCGGCTACGTCTGGACGTTCCTGCACGAGGCGACCGATCCCAGCCGCGTCGTTCCCGGGGCATTGATCGTCGCCGGCGACCCGGTTGAGCCGTTCCTCGCCCGTGTCGTCGACATCGTCGAGGGCCCCAAGAACACATCGATCGTCCATCTCGAGGTGCTGGGTGTGCCCGAGGAGATGGTGGACGAGCTTCGCCACGCTCGTCTGCTTCCCTCGTAGCCGTAGAGATCCCGAGCACCCGAGCGCGCAACACCCGGCCGACCACCGTCCGAAGGCCCCGCCCTGAGAAAGCAGATCACCGTCACACTCCCCGCGGATGGGCAGCAGATTGACGGCACGGGCTACGTGTGGACGTTCCTCGACGAGGCGACTGAGCCTGATCTCGTTCAGCCGGGGACATGCAGGATTCGGATCGACCATTGCGGTGTTGGCCGCACAGGAGAAGTTGACGATGGGCGAGGAAGGGGATTGGGGGGCAAATTTCTCCGGAACGAGCATGGCCGCATACGAGGACACGCTGGTCGGGCCGATGTTCGTGCCTTGGGGCGAGCATCTGCCCGATCGAGTCAAAGCGGGATTCGCCGACGTTGAGGTCAGCCGCAACGAGATCACCGTCGTCTTCGAGGACGCTGGTCACCTCATCCGCACGCTGGGCGCAGCGCCAGTGGGAGCGAAAGTACAAGCACTCGGCCCCGATGGCCGCCGCACCCTCCGGAGGGCCGTCGAGAAGGCCGCCTCAACCCTCATCGACCTTGGTGCGATCAGCGGGATGACCACCTGCCACACAGCAACGGGAGCGGCCTGATCCAGCATCGCCCATCTCGGGAGCGTGGGCGGGCCGGCTGCTGCGGGGACCGAGGACATTCCTGGCTGCCGCGAGCTTTGCACGAACCGACCCGAAACGAACGACGGTTCGAGTGCCGCCGCGCTGCGGCAGGGTCGCCCATAACGCGTGGCCATATCGACGTGGGGCATCGCCCCGAGGTGCCGGCTAGGTAGCCGGGGTGTCACGCCAGGTCGTCTACCGAAGGTCAGCGGGGAGCCAGTGCGGCCAGGGGCCTGGTGCAGGATTCGCCTCGGCCCACCGGTCCAGCGCCTCCGCCAGCTTCGGGGCCAGTGATCCCGCCGGCCACCACGACTTGAGGACCAACAGCACCGCGCAGTCTGTCACTGCCGTGAAGTCGCTTGCGTTCTCGGTGACGATGACTCGGTCCTCGGCGCTGGCCAGCTGCACGAGCACGTCGTCGGGGAGGTTGTGGGCCCCGAGCATGGATGGTGTCGTGCCGTCGTGGCCGAGGTCCTCGAGGAGCTCGACCATCGACGGCGGCAGCATGGCGTCGATGAGGAACCTCAAGCAAGGAGCCGTTCCCGCTCGGCGGCGACGCGTTCGGCTTCGGCAAGTGCTTGGTCGTTGGCACGGACCCGTAGGTCGGTCTCGTCTCGGTGCGCGGCGGCATAGTTGAGCGCGAGGACGACCTGGCGCTCATGGAGGCCGAACTGTTTCGCAAGGGCTCGGACCCGCCTGGTCTCACTGCCGGTGACGTGGCGGAGCGCGGCTGCTATCTCCCACACGTCAGGGCCGCCGGCCAGTGCTGCTCGGCGGCCCGACGGGCCTGGCTTGAACACGATTCCGGGATGGGCTGCGCTGGCGAGGCCCTCTCGGACAAACCGCTCGATGAGTTCGGTGATCGTCGTGTCTTCTGCCGCGGCGGCAGCGGCAAGGCGTTCTCGGAGTTCGTCATCGAGGCGAACGCTTGTTGTCGATCGTGCCATCACAGCCTCCTCCAGTTGCAACACATCATCATGCATTGTATTACGAACCTCCCGCTTGACGCTTCACTCGCGAAGCACCACCGCCACCTGCACCCAACCGCGCGGCGAGATCGACGCGGGACATGCCACCTACGGGCCGGGTGATGGCAGGTAACTCCCACCAGTGACGAGGTCGACGAGCATCGTGACGAGCCGCCGTTCGTCGACTTGCGCGGGCGGCGACGGAAGTACCCCCTGGCGAGCGAGAACCCGGTCAGCGCGAACAAGATCGTCGCCCATGACGATCGCCACCTCGTCTTCAGCGCCTATTTCCACCAAGGCGGCCAGGTGATGAGCATGAACCTGGAGACGCGACGGGTCACCGACGAGTCACGGTCGCCCTGGTACGAGGAGCCGGAGGGGGTCGACCCGCAGGGTGAGTACGTGCTGGTCGAACGTGACCTGTCGATCATGATCTATCCGGGTGAGCTCGACATCTGGCAGCTGCGCCTCGACGGCGAGGGCGGTTTCCGGCGGCTGACGACGTTCAACCACTACAAGGGGTACGGCGCCACCAACCCCGTCGTGTCACCGGACGGCGGCCTGGTCGCCTTCCAGATGGAGAAGGCTGGCTCGGAACACGGCGAGGGCCACGGCCTGTTCGTGTTCGACCTCGCCGCGTGGAGCCCTCAGGCCCCGCCGTACGAGCCGGACCCGTTCCGCACGCCCCAGCGCCCCTGAGCCCGCCCGACCTGGCCGATCGGTCCCTGTCCCGGGGCCCGCGCCCGCGCCCACCCCATCCTCAACCAGGTGCCTGTTCGGGGAACACCCAGCCGTCGTGATTCAGGAGTCCTGGATTCGGGAACGTGCACGCCGTCAGCCCCACTATCACCCGGGGTGCCGGGACACTTGGTGGTGAATAGTTCGCCACCAAGTACGCTACGCCCATGAGTGTTCAGCAGTACCTCGTCTCTGCGTCTGGTCAGATGTCGCTGCCCGCGGGCGCTCGCCACAGATGGCAACTCGATGACGGCGGTCCGGTCGATGTGATCGATCTCGGCTTCGGCGTGTTGACAATGCCGAAGGGCACGGGCCTGAAGCTGTTGGATGACCTGGTCGGCCGTGACCAACACGCCGAGTTCGTCCGGTCGCTCGACGATGATCCCGACCTCGCGACGACGTGACACGGGCCATCCTCGATGACCACCTCCTTCGGGACCTCCTGGCCGACGACGTGCCCGTGGATCTCGCGGACGTTCTCGACGACTACGAACCTGCAACCACCAACCTGTACCTGCATCGGCTCTCCAAGAGCGTGGTGTCATCTCGCGGCGGGGCGCTCACCGGGGGATGGACGACCGAGCAACGTCTCGCGCTGGGTTCGAAGCTGTTGACGTTGCCGGCAAGCGTAGAGATCGTGCCCATGAGGACGATCGCCTACCGCATGGCCGAGATCGCGGCGGCACATCGGGTCTCCGCTCTCGGCGCCGAGTGCGTGGCCGCCTCCGAGCACCTCGATGCTCCGCTCTGCGTCTGGAGCGGAGACGACGGTCCCGGAATCCGCGCCGCCATGGACGACCTCGGCCGCGACTACCGCACCATCCGTCGTTGACGAGGAGCATCGACCAGCAGGTACACGACCTCCGGGCGTTGGTCGACGTCCGGCTACACGTCGCCGGGTCTGTCCCGCGGCCATCCCATCGGTGCCGGTCGACGGCGTGGCATATCCACGACCCATGATCCAGGCTGCGATCGCCCTCGCAGCCGCTCATGGCGGGTTCTGCTGTCTTGCATGGCCCGTCTAGCGTTGGCTCATGGCTGGGATGAGTCAGCGCGAGTCGCTCAGCGTCAACGCGTTGGCGGCTGTTCTCGCGCTAGATGCGGTCTACAACGTCGTCCCGAACAGGTGGATAGACGAGGACCTCGAGCGGCTCCGAGTACCGAGGTGGCTGCGCTTTGCCCTCGCGTCGGCGAAGGGGTCGGGCGCGGTCGCACTGATGCTCCGACGCCGTCGTCCGGGACTGGCACGCCTGGCTTCCGCATGCCTGACCCTCTACTTCCTGCTTGCGATCGGAGCTCACGTGCGGGTCCGCGACGAGGCATGGCGATGCGGATCCGCGGCTGTGCTTCTTGGTTGGAGCGGCGTCACGTGGTCCCGGCTCTCGCGTGACTCATCGAAGCCGGCGGTTCTCGATCGACCAGGAGCTCATCGAACTCGTCATGCTGACCTGCCTCGAACGCGACTTCGCAAGATCGGCTACGTCATGCAGAACGGCATCCCGCACGTGTCGGAAGGCGCCATCGAGGAGCATCGGACGACTACCTCGTAGCGACAGAACAGTTCAGGGGCCGCACCTACCGCCGGATCGAACAGCGCAGCGGAGCGGCTCGATCCCAGCACGAGGCTTACCTCGTGCTGGGCGAAAGCGCGTTGCCTCATCCGCCCTCGCCCTGGGCCGGAGCACGACCGGCGAGCGTCTCTAGCCGACCGCTGACGGCCGCCGTTCGGTTGTAGCTGCCTTCGAGCGGGCCAGCGGCTTCATGCACCGGAGGGGTCGATGCCCCAGCTCAGGACCGCGATCCTCAGCCGCCCGGCGGACGCCAGCTGCTCCGCGTCTCGCGTGCCCGGTCGACCTGCTCGGGCGCGAGCAGCACCGTCGTCGTGACGGCCATGCGGCCTGAGGAAGAGAACTGCATCGCCAGCCCGGCGGCCGTTTCCTGGTCGGGGACATCAACAATGGCGATGACATCGTCGGCGCCAAATGCGAAGTAGAAGGCCTCAAGGGTGCCGCCCACGCTCTCGACGGCGTTCTTGACGACCTCGTGTCGGGCAGTCCCACCTTCGGCCAGCACACCGGCGACACCCTCGGCGTTCAACGACACTCGGAACAGGAACTTGGGCATGGTGCCTCCCTAGACGCGATCGGCTCCACGATCGCGCCGACATCCGCCTAGCGCAATGGCGCCGTCTTGGTTGACGCAGCCGTTGACCCAGCATCGCTGGGTCAACGAAGTCAAGTCGGAATCAGCGGGATCCACCGACGAGGTCGCCGGGCGTGTTCGACGCTCTGGCCGACGCAGCCCTCGCCGCCTACGAGCGGCTGATAGGTCGACGTCGTCCGGCCAACTGGCCTGGAAGTCCTCAATCGTCTCATGAGCGCATCGATCCCGATGACGTGGTGCTGGCAGCCCTCTTGCGCTCAACACCGGGTAAGGCCACAACCTCGCACTGTCTCCCCTCCTGTTCAAGAGCGTGTCGCAGCCGATTGGACCCGGTGGAGAGGTCGACCTCGGCGTCGAGGTGGAGCGCCGAAGCCAAGGTCTCGAGGCTCAGGATGTTGAGTCAGGGCTCGGTCACGATCCTCCGCTGGGAGCGCTCCGAAGGGACCGGAGAGGACTCCGGGTCGGGCTGATGCACCGAGGACGGCCTGGCAGAGGCGTACGGACCTGTAGCCGGTCGTGAACACCGGCTCGTCCGGTCTGGGCGGTGATGGTGGACCGCGACGATGCTTCGTAGCATCGGCGGGCGCGGTGAGTGGCATCCGGGCCGCGCCCGTCAGCGTCCCCCAGCGCCGGCTGGCCTTCAGTGGAATCCCCGCCGACGCTCCAAGTCCGCCCCGGCGGGCGGGAGCCCTGGCGGCGCGGTTGGCAGGTTGGCGGCAATGGCGTCTCGGACCAGTCCCCTGGCCAGCTCGGCATCGTCGTTCGACCGGACTTCGATCGCGAGCCAGTCGGAGCTGCCACGTCTCAAGGACACCCTGTCGTCGCTGTGCAACTCGTCGCGTCGACTTCGGATCAGCGTCTTCGTCAGCCGGACGTCCACAGTGCGTTCGCCGTCGAAGTGGGCTACCTCACGCTTACCCACCCAGAGCGCGGGGCCGGGTGCAAACGCTCCATCGCCCAGGGCAACTCCGTCGACCAGGGCGCTGCACCTCTCGAGGAAGTCGATCTGCCAGTCGGTCACGCCGTCAGTCTGTCCGGTGACGGTACGGCAGGCTCGCCGACGGGGCTCAACCTTGAGCTCATCACGGGAGTCATGATTGACAGAGGCGAACCAATCCCTGTACTTTCCACCTCAGTTAATTATCCAGATAGGAAAATACTGAGGGAGCCATGACCGCGACTGTCGACGACGATCGGCTCAGCGAGACGTTCGCTGCACTGGCAAGTTCGACCCGACGATCGATCCTGGCCCGGCTCGCAGAAGGTGCGGCGACCGTCAACGAGCTCGCCGAGCCCTTCGAGATGAAGCTTCCCGCCATCTCGAAGCACATCAAGGTGCTGGAGCGGGCCGGGTTGGTCATGCGGAGTCAGCGAGCCCAATACAGACCGTGCGCTCTCGACGCCGCACCACTCGAGGAGGTTTCCACGTGGGCCGAGCAGTACCGGCCAGTGTGGGAGGCCCGCTTCGATCGGATGGACGACTACCTCACCCGACTTCAACCACACGGAAGGCCAGGCGAACACGATGGCTGAGAGCAACGCGACCCAGGACGCCGTGGTGATCGAGCGCAGCTTCGATGCGCCACTCGATCTCATCTGGCAGATGTGGACCGACCCGGAACACTTCAAGGAGTGGTACGGCCCCGACGGCGCCACCGTCCCGGTCGCCACGATGGACGTGCGCGTAGGCGGCGCCCGTCTGGTTTGCATGGAGATGGGATCCCCGGACGGTGGAACGCGGATGTGGTTCGCGGGTGAGTACCGCGAGGTCCTCGTGAACGAGCGACTCGTCTACACGGACTTCATGTCCGACGAGAACGGCGACGAGGTGTCGCCGTCGGATACGGACACGCCCGGGCGGCATCCCCTGACGACCGAGGTCCGCGTCGAGCTCGAGGACGTCGGCGGCCGCACCAAGATGGTGATGACCCATCGCGGAGTTCCCAGCGACTCTCCGGGCGCGGCTGGGTGGGCGATGGCGCTCGACAAGCTCACCGCCCACGTCGAAGCACACACGGACCGATAGCGCCGTCTTGGTTGACGTAGCCGTTGACCCAGCATCGCTAGGTCAACGAAGCCGAGCCGGAATCAGCGGGATCCAACGACGAGGTCGCCGGGCGTCGGGGACGGCCGCCGACCTCGTCGGATGGCTAGCGTTCGGGGTGTGACCGATCACCGAGAGTTCGACATCATCGTGTTCGGGGCCACGGGATTCGTGGGGAAGCTCACCGCCGACTACCTGGCACGACACGCCCCCGACGGCGTCGCCATCGCTCTGGCCGGTCGGTCCCAGGCCAGGCTCGAGGGGGTGCGGTCCGAGGTAGGCGGCCGGGCGGGGGACTGGCCACTGGTCATCGCCGACTCCACCGATGCCGCGGCGATGCAGTCGCTGGCCGAACGGGCCCGGGTGGTCGCCACCACGGTGGGTCCATATCGGCAGTACGGCCTCCCGCTCGTCGAGGCGTGCGCCAACGCCGGAACCGACTACGTCGATCTGACCGGCGAGGTCCTGTTCATCCGCGAGACCATCGATCGGTTCCACAAGGCGGCGCAGGCCAGCGGTGCCCGCATCGTGCACTCGTGTGGATTCGACTCCATCCCCTCTGACCTCGGGGTCTTCCTGCTGCACCAGGCGGCCAGCGCCGACGAAGCCGGCGACCTTGAGGAGACGACCTACGCCGTCATCGCACTCAAGGGACGCCCGAGCGGGGGCACCATCGCCTCGATGAAGGGCATGATCGACGACGTCCGCGCCGATCCCGAGCTGCGGAGGGTGGCTGAGCACCCCTACGCCCTGAGCCCCGAGCGCGCCGCGGAGCCGGATCTCGGTCCCGAATCGGACGTGCGGTCGCCGGTACACGACCCGGCGCTCGGGACCTGGCTCGCCCCGTTCGTGATGGCCGCGATCAACACCCGCGTCGTTCGGCGCAGCAACGCCCTCCTGGACTGGGCGTACGGGCGTCGCTTTCGGTACCGCGAGGTGATGGCCACCGGTCCGGGGATCACTGGCCGGGCCAAGGCACTTGCCCTGGCTGGTGGGATCGGTGCTTTGGTAGGGGCGATCGGCTTCCGTCCCAGCCGGGCCCTGCTCGACCGGTTCCTCCCTGCGCCGGGGGAGGGTCCGAGTGAGCGGGCAAGGGCCAGAGGCTTCTTCACGATCGACATCCACACCCGGACCTCGACTGGGCGGCACTACGTCTGTCACGTGGCGGCGCCGGGTGATCCCGGCTATGCCGCCACCTCGGTCATGCTCGGCGAGAGCGCGCTCTGCCTGGCGCTCGACCGCGAGCGGTTGCCGCCGCGGGCAGGAATCCTCACCCCGGCGACGGCGATGGGGACCGCGCTGGCCGACCGCCTCCGCCATGCGGGGCAGACCTATGAGGTCGAGGTCACGTCGAGCTGATCGTCACCCTCATCGCCACCGACCTCGAGTGGGCCCGGGGGCCGCCAACTTGGTCTAGGCCAGATCTAGGCCGGTGGGCCCGAGTGTGCCCGGGCCCACCGAGCCAGCGGCTACTCGCCTTCGTACTTGAAGGAGACCCGGAGCTTGGTTCGGTAGGTGATCGAGTCCCCGTCGCTCAGGTCGAGGTCCTGCTCGACGACCTCGGCAACTCTGACATCACGCAGGCTCTGCCGCGCCCGGTTCACCGCGCCCACCGCGGCGTCCTCCCACGACTTGTCGCTGGTGCCCACCAGCTCGATCACCTTGTAGACGCTCATGAGATCTCCTCCTTCATGGGTCGGCGGCCGAGCCTACCGCTACCCGTCTGGAGCGCTACCCGTCTGGCGGTCAGCCCGCCCGAGTCCTCCCACCTGGATGTGGTGAGATCGCCGATCGCCAAGCCGGCGACGACATCTCTGGGAACTCACCGACCGGGCGACAACGTCCAACCAGTCGAAGCCGGTTGCGTTCGTCCCGGACGGCCGCACGATCTCAGGGAGCAGAGCTGATTGGACAGACGACCGCGCAGGGCGGCGCTGGCTCGCCACGGGCTGACGACGCGTCGTGCGATGAAGCCTGATCCATCCAATGAGGAGTCCCAGGTCGGTCGCCGCCACTTCGAAGAGGCGTGCGCCGTGGTCTACGAGCCACTCCAGCGCTACCTCCGACGACGGGCGTCAGCCGAGGACGCCGAAGAAGCCCTCGATGACGTCCTGTTGACCATCTGGCGACGGCTGCCCGCGGTTCCCTCCGACGCCCTGGTCCCATGGTCCTACGGTGTGGCCCGGCGAGTGCTCGCCAATCAGCGACGTGCCGCCGGCCGCCGACGCCGGCTCGTCGAGAGGATCTTGTCGAACTCATGGCCGGCCGTGGTCGAAGTGGCGCCGGGAGATGACGCGGTGGTCGGGGCGCTCTCCCGGATGCGTGAATCGGACCGTGAGCTCCTGCGGCTGTGGGCGTGGGAGCGACTCGAACCACGTGAGATGGCCGTCGTGCTCGACGTCTCCCCGAATGCGGTCAGTGCACGGTTGAGCCGGGCGAAGAAGCGACTGGAATCCGAGCTCCTCCGTCAGGATCGCCGGTCGCCCGGACACCTAGGTCATGGACACACCGAGAGCATCGAACCATGAGCGACGAACTCCGAACCCGCCTGACCGACAGCGATCCGATGCACCCCGGTGTGCCCACTGAGCCGCTAGCGGCATCAACGTCACGAACCCGAATGGAGCGCATCATGTCTGTACAGCAGGACCCGTCCCTGCCCAAGATCCGAGTTCCGAATCCACTCCGATGGGCCGTGGCGGTCGGCGCCGTGATGGTCGTGGCGATCACCGGTCTCGTCGTCAGCTGGGACTCCGACGGAGCCGATCCGGACTCCGGTTCCCGCCTCGATCTTGCTGTCCGGCCATCCACTGTCATGGCGTCGTGCCTCGCCTTCGACGTCTCGATCTTGGCCGACATGCCGATGGCGTTCCAGGCCACCGCCGTCGACGTCGGCCGCGACTCCGTCGAGCTGTCGGTCGACCGCTGGTTCACCGGCGGAGACGCCGACACCGTGGTCCTGGCGACATTGGCCGGCGAGATGGTCTCGATCGATGGGGTCACGTTCGAAGCTGGGGAGCAGTACCTCGTCACCGCCGAGGGCGGAACGGTGAACGGGTGCGGCTTCAGTGCGAAGTCCACGCCCGAGCTGCTGGCAGCCTTTGAGGAGGCATTCTCGGGTTGACCTGAGTGGCATCGCCGCCTCGGCCCATCCCGCTACCCGCTGACGGAGTCGGGGCCACAGGGAATCAGCGGGCGAATTCGTCTATCACCGCGGCCAGATGCACGGGGCTGTCGCCCTGGATGCTGTGTCCGGCGTCGGCGAAGGGGACCACGTGAGCTGTGGGCTGGCGCCGCAGCAGCTCGGCCTCGTCCTCGTCACGGAGAATCGAGTCCTGGCGCAGCCCCCGGGCCAACAGGATCGGCACGTCGATCCGCTCGAGCGTGGCCAGCTGGTCCTCGAAGATGGTGTCACCACCATTGTCATCGTCGACTCCCGCTGGCCCACTGACCTGACTCTCCTCGTCGAGGCGCCAGCGGGAGTGACGCCACACCCAGGTGCCGTCGTCGAGCTGGACCGCGTTGTGGAGAATCCCCCGGCGGAGCGAGGACTCGCTGCGAGTCGGGTTGAACTTCATGGTGCGCGCCAGCAACTCATCGAAGCCGGCGAAGGTCGGCGGACCCGACACGAACTCCACGATGTGGCGGGCGTGGTCCCGCTCGATCCCGGGCACGATGTCTACCAGCACGAGCTTGCGGACCAGGTGGGGAGCCATGCCGGCCAGGGCGATGGCGGTCAGGCCCCCGAACGACATGCCGACAACAGCCGCAGCGTGCGGCGCCAGGTGCTCGATGACGACGGCGACGTCGGTGGCGGCCCCGGTGACCGCAGCCCCGGCACGTTGGGCCGGGCCGGGGCCATCGGAGTGCCCGTGGCCGGGAAGGTCGATGGCGACCAGGGGGCGGGGGCGCAGGGCCAGAGCCACGGTGTCCCAGGTATGAGCGTTCTGGGCGCCGCCGTGCAGCAGCACGATCTCCGGTTCACCCAGACCCCAGCAGAGGGCCGAGAGCCGGCGCTCGCCATCGACGGGTACGTGGACCCGTCGCACCACCGGCGGCTCATCGAACGCCAGTCCGTACTCCGCCGCGTTCTCGTGGAACATCGAGAACTCGTCGTAGGGCACCCGCTCGTGGTCGACCATGAGGGAAACGTAGCCACTCAACCCGGTGACGAGCAGGACTCGACCGGTCCCGAGGAGAACAAGACGATGGTGACGATTCGGACCAGTCTCTCCCGTCGCCGCTTCCTGGCCGCGAGCGCCGCCGCCGGCGTCGCCATGTCGCTGGGCCGGCGCCTTCCGGCCCGCGCTGCCGGCAGCCCGAGCTTCCCCCAGGGGCTCGCGTCGGGAGACCCGAGCCAGACCGGCGTGACGTTGTGGACCCGCGTGGCATCGGCGGGCGTCGAGACGGATGTGGCCTGGCGAGTGCTCAACCCCGACCAGACCGAGGCGGCAGCCGGCAGCGTCACCACCGGTGACTCCGCCGACCACACGGTCAAGGTTGACGTCACCGGCCTCGAACCGGGCACCGCCTATGCGTACGAGTTCAGTGCAGACGGCGCGACGATCACCGGCTCCACCAAGACGCTGCCGTCCGGTTCCCCCGGTCACTTCCGCATCGGACTCGCCTCCTGCGCCAAGTACACCGACGGCTACTACAACGCCTATCGAGGGCTGGCGGATGCGGGATGCGACGTCGTTGTCCACCTCGGCGACTACATCTACGAGAGCCCGACCGGCCCGCTCCGTTCCCACGAGGCGGACGTCGAGACGGTGACGCTCGACCAGTACCGGGCCCGATACGCCCACTACAAGACCGACCCCGACCTCCAGGCGCTCCACGCGTCGACTCCGATGATCCCCACCTGGGACGATCACGAGTCGGCCGACAACGCGTGGCGCGACGGGAGCCACGCCCACAACCCACCCGCCGACCCCGGCACCTGGGCCGAGCGCAAAGCCGCGGCCCAGCGGGCCTGGTCGGAGTACCAACCGGTGCGCGTCGGGGCTCCTGACAGCAACGGCGACCTGCAGATCTGGCGGTCGTTCCAGGTCGGCGACCTCGTTGACCTTGTCATGCTCGACACCCGCCTCCAGCGCGACCAGCAGGTCTCGAACGCCGCGGCGGAATCGACCGCCGAAAACGACGACCCTGAACGCACCATGCTCGGCTCGGTGCAGGAAGCATGGTTGGCTGCTGAGCTGGAGACGTCCCGCCAGCGCAGCGCGGCGTGGCGGATGCTCGGCCAGGGAATCCTCACCGCCCACTGGCGGGTGAGCGGGCCCCCCGAGGCCATCGGCGCCATGCGCAAGCAGGTGCCGCTCGTGCACGAGATCGAAGGCGGTCCCAGCCAGCGCCTGGCCGACGGCGGTGTCTACTGGAACAGCGATGGATGGGATGGCTATACCGCCGCTCGCAGCCGGCTGTTCGACGAGCTGGCCAAGGGCCCCAACAACGTGGTGCTCACCGGCGACATCCACTCCTCGTGGGCCAACGAGCTCGTTCCCGGCGCTGACCCGCTCAACGACCCCGTCGGCGTCGAGCTCGTCACGCCCGCCATATCCACCACCCCCTTCGCCTCGCTGGTCCAGGGCTATCCCCTGACGTCGGCGTTCGAGGCAGCGTTCATCGCCAACAATCCCTGGATCCGCTACGTCGACATGGACGCCAACGGCTACTGCATCCTCGACGTCTACGACGATCGCACCGAAGCGCGCTGGTACCAGGTCGACACCTCGGTGCCAGGGGCGTCGCCGTCGCTGCTCACTGCATGGGTCACCGACGCCGGTTCGCAGAGGTTGCGCCACCTCGACGGCGCCCTCGCCAGCCTCTGACGGCGTCCCTCCTCGACGACGGCTCTACTCGGCCGCGGTGCGACGCGGACAGGCCCACGTGCCACCGATCCCGCCGGCTGAGCACCGCGCCCACCAACGCGCCGAACGCCACGTGGTCGGCCACCTGCCCGGCGCGGGGGAGGGCAGCGATGGGGGGGTAGCGGTGGGCGGCGATGGTCAGGTCCAGCAGGGCGATCGCCGCGCCACCGACCGCGCCCCACGCCACCGTCCGGCGGCGGGGCAGCAGCACGCCGAGCACCGCACCCCACAGCACCGACAGTACGGCGTGGGCCGCCACCCCACCGGGGAGCCCGGGTCGTCTGACCACCTCCCCCGCGGCGCGAGCGGCAGCGAGGGGGGACCGGCCCGTGGCCAGCGCGTGCATGGTGGAGGGCAGCCCGCTGAGCAGACCCGCCACCGCGGCTGCCACCACGACGTCAGCCGGGCGGCGACCCAACGCGCTTCCGGGACTGGTAGCGCGGGCGGATCATCCGCCCTCCACCACCTTGCGGACGGCATCGCCACGCCGGATGGTGCCGGGCCGGACGACGCGGGCGTTGACGCCTCGCAGCTTGAGCTCCATGCCCACCTCGCTGTTGACGAACCGCCAGGCGTCGGCGCCGAACCGGGCGGAGAACTTCTTGCAGCCCGTGTGCTTCTCCGCCGTCACCTCGATGATCGCCTCGCCGATGGTGAGGCGGGTGCCGGGCGGGGCGTTGGTCGCCGAGATGTCGAAGTCGAGGTAGAGCTGGTCGCCCGCCAGCGCCCACCGACCGACGTCATCGCTGTCGGCGACCATGGCGGCAGCCCGGGCGTTCATGACGTTGAGCTGCGTGTCGGGGTGGGCCGACCCGTCTTCCGTTCGACTGCTGCCTCGATCCTTCCAGGTGTCGCCCACCAGCCCGTGGTCGGGGTGCAGCTCGCCCTCCTCGAGCAGCTCGCGCTCGTCAACCGCCGGGCGCCGCACGATCAGGGCGAGCCAACCGGTGTCGGACGGAGCGGCGCGGACCGAGTCCAATCTCGACTCCAGCTGGTCGGTGGTCGGGTGACGGGTGCTCATGGCGGGAGTTTGCCCCACGCTCCAGCGTGATGAGGAGATGTTTGGACGGGCGGGTGACTCCCCGCCACATCGACGCGTGGGGTCGGCAAGGGCGCGGGGATCTATCCTCCGCGCATGGTCGACCTGTCCGAACGCGGTGGGACGGCCAGCGGCGACGTCACCGACGACGAGGCGCTGGCTGGCACCCGGAACCTCGTCGCGTTCCCGCGGCAGTGGTGGTACCCGGTCGCCCAGAGCAAGGACCTGGGCGCGAAGCGACCCATCGCCGTCGAGTTGATGGAGCGACCGCTGGCCGTGTTCCGCGACGCCACCGGACATCCCCGCGCCCTTCTCGACCGGTGTCCGCATCGCAACCTGCCCCTCAGCCTGGGACGGGTCCATCGCCACGGCGACCTCGAGTGCGGTTATCACGGCTGGCGATTCGACGGGACCGGCTCTTGCACCGCCATCCCCGGCCTCGCAAGTGACGGCGGATCTCCGGCATCGCCTGCCCGTCAGGTCGGTGCCCACCACGCGATCGAGCGACACGGGTTCGTGTGGGTGTGGGGCGTTCCCGCCGACGATCCCGGCGGCGAACCCACCAGCGATCCCTTCCCCCTTCCCGATGTCGCTGCAGCCCACCGCACCGACCGGGGCAGCACTGGCGAGGTGGTCTTCGACTACCTCCTCGAGTCGACGGTGCACGCATCGCTGGAGAACGCGCTCGACGTCCCCCACACCGCCTTCCTCCACAAGGGGATCTTCCGCGGTGGCGACCCACGCGACATCACCGCCACCCGTCGGGAGATCGCCGGAGGCATCGAGGTGCAGTTCGTGGGCGAGCCGGTCGGGCTGGGACCGATCCGAGGCAAGGACGGCTCCCAGCTCACCTTCGACCACTGGGACCGCTTCTTCCTGCCCTCCATCGCCCAGATCGAGTATGGGGTCCGCGGCTTCCTCCACATCGTCAACACGATCCTCCACCTCCCGGTGGCCCCCCGGCGCACGCGGGCGTGGTTCGTCGTCCGGTACTGGACCCGTCTCCCATCGGTGGTCGCCCGCCCGATCGTGTTGGCCCGTGGCAAGCAGATCGTCCGCCAGGACATCAAGGTCCTGGCCGACCAGACGGAGCGCATCGCGCGGTTCGGCGGGGAGCGCTACGCATCGACGGAGCTCGACCTGTTCGGCAACGGCATCTGGCGATTGCTGCGCCAAGCCGAGCGAGCCGAGGAGGACGCGGTCGGAACGCCGGTGGCGCTGCCCCCGCCCCGAGCCGACACCGAGCGGACCATCATCCTGCGCATCTGAGACGACCGGCGACCGGGGCCACGTCCCAGCCCGGTACCGTGGCCGTCGTGTCCGAGGTGCCCGACGTCGAGCTCATCTATGTGGGCGGTCCCATGTGCTCGTGGTGCTGGGGGTTTGCCCCGGCGTTGCGGGCACTCGAGGCGGGTTTTGAGCTCCCGCTCCGGGTGATGGTCGGCGGGCTCCGACCGGGACCGAGCGCCCAACCGCTCGATGCCGCCATGCGCGACTTCCTCGCCCACCACTGGACCCAGGTCGCCGATGCCACCGGCCAGCCGTTCGACCACCGCGTGCTGGACACCGACGGCTTCGTCTACGACACCGAGACGGCGGACATGGCGGTGGTCGTCGCCCGCCGCCAGCAACCGGAGCGGACCCTCGACGTGTTCGAGCTCATCCAACGCGGCTTCTACACCGGAACCCTCGACCCGACGAACCCGGTGGCGATCTCCGAGGCCGTTGCCGGCATCGGCTTCGACACCGAGACCATGCTCGCGGGTCTCGGCGATGAGGCCGTGCGCAGCGAGACCTGGCGCGACTTCGCTCAGGCCCACCAGTGGGGCATCACGGGCTTTCCAACGCTTCTGCTGCGAGACAGGGACTCGGTCGGCATCGTGGCCCGGGGCTGGATGCCTGCCGAACCCCTCATCGAGGGGCTCACCCGATGGCTGGTGGACAATCACGGCGATGCTGGTCGTGCGTTGGCCGGCCGGGACTGAGCCCAAGGGCGCGCACGCGGTACCCTGGGTGCCGCTCAACGACCGCTGGAGGCAATCGTGTCCGACCTGCTACCCCCAAACCTCGCGGTGCAGCGCGAGCCGGCCGAGGAACGGGCCCATCGCAAGCAGCGGCTGGCTGCCGCCTTCCGCATCTTCGGGCGGCTCGGTTTCGATGAAGGCGTTGCCGGCCACATCACCGCTCGGGACCCGATCGAACACGACCACTTCTGGGTCAACCCGTTTGGCATGAGCTTCAAGCAGATCCGGGTGAAAGACCTCATGTTGGTCAACCATGCCGGCGACATCATCGAGGGCACCTGGCCGCTCAACGCCGCCGCCTTCGCCATCCACTCCCAGGTGCACGCCGCTCGCCCCGACGTGGTGGCGGCTGCTCACTCCCACAGCGTCTACGGGAAGGCGTTCTCCGCCCTCCACCGCAAGCTCCGCCCGCTCACCCAGGACGCGTGCATCTTCTACGACGACCACGGCATCCACACCGCCTATGGCGGCGTGGCCGACGACATCGCCGAGGGCAAGGCCATCGCTGCCGCCGTCGGCGACACGAAGGCTGCCGTGCTGGCCAACCACGGCCTGATCACCGTCGGGCACAGCGTCGAGGAGGCCGTGTTCTGGTTCGTCACCATGGAGCGCACGTGCCAGGCCGAGCTTCTGGCCATGGCCGCCGGTGACGTCACCGAGATCCCCCCCGATGTCGCCCGGGACGTGTATGGGCTGGTCGGCACCCACGTGGCGGGCTGGTTCAGCGGTCAGCCGCTGTTCGACTGGATCCTGGCCGAGCAGCCCGACTGCCTCGAGGAGTAGCCGAGCGTCGTCACCCGGCTTTGGCTGTGGCGGCCAACACCACCGGGGCGATCGCCCGCGTCACGGCCAGCACGCCGGACACATCGATGCCTCTGGCACCGTCGACCGCGCCGGCGAGGGTGTCGAGATCATCGGCGATCCCCTCGGGCGGTGAGCGCTGCCCCTCATCGGCGGAGACGAGCAGTGCCGACACCGCCAGGGGAGTGGCGTCGCCGAGTCCCGCCACGGCGCGGGCCAGGGCCTCGACCGATTCGGGGGTGGCCGAGAGCGCGTCGACCCACGGGCGGGAGTCGACGATGGCCAGGTCACCCGGTGCGACGATGGCAACGGCCGCAATGTCGAACAGCACACCGGCGATCGCCTGCTGACGGGACGCCGTGTCCCTTCCGATCGGCTCGAAGACGGTGATGAACTGCTTTCGAGCGGTGTCGATGATGGCTCGGGCCAGAGCATCGGCAGCGTCGAGCGCCTCGCGCAACCCCTCACCGAGGTCTGCGGTGGCGGTGGTGCCCTTCATCAACGCCTCGTCGATGTCGCCCACCAGAGCGTCGGCTTCGGCGGCGGACAGGATCCTCTCCAGGGCGGCGACACCCTGGGGGGCGCGGTCGTCGCCGTCGTCGGCGTCGTCGGGGGTCGGGTCGTGCGGTCGGGCCGCTTCGGCAAGCTGGTCGGACCATCCCGATCCGATGGCGTCGCCCACCGCCTCTCCCCACAGGGTCTGGGTCAACTCGGCCAGCCCGTCGGAGCCGACGCGCCTGATGGTGCCGCCGACCGGGTCACCTCGAGCTTCGATCCAGGCGCCCATCACGCCCACCCGTACCGCCAGCGTGACCTCGACGGCGAACGACGCGATGGTCTCGGTGGGCGGCGGCACCGAGGGACGCGTCTCGGGTGCGAGCCGTCCAGAGGGCTGGCCGCAGCTACCGGCGACGAGGGCGACTGCCACGGCGACGGGAGTGATGTGCCGCAGCATCAAGTTGTGGGAGGGCGGTGGTCGTGGGGGTGGACGCCGCGGAGCCCGTTCCAGGCCAGGTCCGCCACCTCGGCGGCGATGGAGGCGGCATCGGTGGTGCGTCCACCAGCCAACCAGCGCCGTCCCACGACCTCGCCTAGCCCGACGATGGCGTGACCGAGGGTTACGCGGTGGTCGTCGTCGAGTCCTGCCTCGATGAGCCCGGCGATGGTGTCGGCGATGGCCCGCTCGACCCCGTCGACCGCAGCCAGCAGCTCGCCATCCCGACGGGCGTCGCTGCCGAACAGCACGTGGAAGGCATCGGGGTGCTCGTCCACGAAGCGGAAGTACGCCTCGAAGCCAGCCTCGACCTGCTCACGAGGTCCGGCCGCCGCTGCCGTCCGAGCGAGGATGGCGTCGAGCAGCCGGCGACCCGAGTCCTCGACCACTTCGCGGTAGAGATCCCGTTTGGAGCGGAAGTGCTGGTAGACGACCGGCTTGGTGACCCCGGCCAGATCGGCCAGCTCGGCCATCGACGCGGCGTGGAACCCGTGGCCCGCGAAGTGGGACGCGGCCACGTCCAGAAGCTGCCGGCGACGAGCGTCGGCAGAGAGGCGACTGGCCATCAGCGGCAACCTATCCCGTCACTGCGCTCCGAATCGTGACCACGAACCCACTCGTCGCGAGGTCGTCGACGGCGAGTGGTGTCCAAGTTGAGCATGTTGGGAAGCGGGGCAGGAGAAGTGGCGGGCTTGGCGAACATCTTGGTCGTGGCTACAGCTCGCCCAAGGGGTCGTCCGGCGGACCAGTCGGCAGCGGTGCGTCGTCCCGCGGAACCCATTCGACCCCTGCCCGCGCGACGGGTGGGAGTCAGCCTCATGGCGAACCGAGTTCGCCGCAGGCGGTTCAAGCGCTCGCTGCCTCCACGTCTCGACGGCTGAACCCACTTCCACGCGACCGAACCGACCGAGCCGACCGAGCCCTAGGGCACGGCCTCGCGGCTGGTCACCCTCACCCGTCAGTGCTCGATGATGGAGCGGGCGACCTCGCCGCCCGCCATGGCGTCGAACGCCTCGTTCACCTCGTCGATGGTGATGGTGCGGCTGATGAGCTCGTCGAGCATCAGCTTGCCGTCACGGTGCAGCTGGAGCAGCTCCGGAACGAACTTCTGCACGTTGGACGACCCGTACCAGCACCCCTTGACCGTCTTGGCCGGCATCACCATGCCGAGCCCTGCGAGCATCTCTAGCTGCACGTCCATCTTGGGCACACCGACCAGCACCGCTTCGCCGCCCCGGCGGGTCATGGCGATGGTCTGGTCGATGGTCGGCTTCAGACCGATGACCTCGAACGCCACGTCGGCGCCGCGGCCCTCGGTGAGTCCGGTGACAGCGTCGATCGCGTTGCCGTCACCGGCGTTGACGGTGTCGGTGGCTCCGAACTTTGTTGCCATCTGGAGCTTGTTGTCCATCATGTCGATGGCGATGATGCGCTCGGCGCCGGCCAGCTTGGCGCCTTGGACGACGTTGAGGCCGACGCCGCCACAACCGAGGACGGCCACCGTGTCGCCTTGGCGGATGTTCGCCGTGTTCATGGCCGCGCCGACGCCCGTCTGCACGCCGCAGCCGATGAGGGCACCGTGCTTGAGATCGACACCGTCGGGGATCTTCACGCAACCGGTCTCGGGGACGATCGTCTCGCTCGAGAAGGTGCCCGAGCACGCCATCTGGCCGATCTCGGTGTCGCCCCGGTGGAAGCGCTTGGTGCCATCGGTCAGGCCGCCGCTCATCATGCCGAGCATTCCCGACTCGCACAGGTAGCTCTGGTTGCGGTTGCAGTAGAAGCAGTTGCCGCACTGGGGCACCCACGAGATCACGACGTGGTCACCTTCAGCCACCGAGGTCACGCCCTCACCGACCTGGGTGACGATGCCGGCGCCCTCGTGGCCCAGCACCAGCGGCGGAGGCAGGGGCATGGTCATGTTCTTGACCGAGAGATCGGAGTGGCACACCCCCGACGCGACGACCTGCACCTTGACCTCACCGGCGTGCGGTTCGTCAATGGTGAGGTCAGCGATCTCGAGCGGCGTGTCGTATGCGTTGAGGACGGCGGCCTTGGGCACGTTGGGCTCCCCCTGTTGAGCGACCGGTTGTCGGCGCATGCTTCCACCGGGTCGCGACGGTTGCAAACCACCCGGTATCTGATCGGGTGTCGCCTGAGCTGGTGTCGGCGTCGCGCCAAGCTCGTCCCTCGGTGATCCCGCGCCTCGGCGGAGTACGTCAGGGCCGTGGCCGCATGGCCTCGCTTGCTTCGTGCCGCTCGGCGCCCCGTACCAGGTAGGCCAGCAGGATCGAGGGAGCGAGGATGACCGAACCGCCGATGAGCGCCGCCGCAGTGGCCGACGACCACGACGCGGTGAAGCCGCGGGACAGCCCGATCACCAGCGTCACCAGGGCAACGCCGTAGAGCATCATCCCCGCTCGCTGGCCCACAGACGACCACCGCCGGTACCTCGCCCGCCGGGCCAGCACCGGATCGTCATCGCTGAACCCGGTCATCTCCGTCATCCTCGCGAGGCGGTGGGGACCATGTCGCCGATGAGATCGGCGAGGTCGAGCCTGAGCCGGTCGAGCGAGAAGTGGCGCCGGGCGAGCTCGGCGTTGTGGTCGAGCAGTGTCCGGTCGGGGTGCTCGAGCCAGGCCTCGAGGCCGTCCATCGTCGCCTCGTCGTCGACGTCGAACCACTCGAAGCCGAACGACGCGATCTCGGCCAGGACGGGGTAGCGGCGGACGGCCAGCGGTCGACGGTGGATCGCGCTTTCGATGGTGGGGTTGCCGAACCCCTCCCATCGGGACGGGAAGGCCACGACGTCGCAGGCGGCGTAGGCGTCGCCCACCCCGATGCCTCGACGCCCCGCGAGCACCGGACACCGAGCGCGGCCGAGAACCTCGTCGAGGATCGGCGCGTAGTCCTCTTCGGGCTCACCGAGCAGCCAGTAGGTGGCGTCGAGGCGTTCGGCGAGCGCCACGGCCGCCGGGACGTCCTTGCGCTCGATCGCCCGCACCGGGTGGAGGACCAGCCGGTCCTGGTCGCCCAGCCCGAGCCTCTGGCGCGTCGCTGCTCGATCACCGGGGAGTGCCTCGGTGTCGAAGGCGTTGCCGATCACCCTGGCTTCGATCTCCCGCTCGGCCAGCTGGGCGGCGGTGAGCTGGTTGATGGTGACATGGCGCCACGCCGGATCGGTGGCCGGCCAGCCCTCCACCGCGGCGAACCTCTCGCGCTGCCAGGGAAGGTCGTGGTGGTGCATGACGGCGGGGCGGCCGCGGGTGACATCGACGACCGCGGCGGTGGCGCCGGGGTTCAGCGGCAGCGAGCAGAGGTTCTCGACGACGATGAGGTCAACGGCGCCCAACGCGGCCGCCAGCGCGCCCGTGTCGGGCGGCCGGTGGGCGTCCATCTCTAGGCCGGGCACCACGACGTCTACCGGCCCACTGCCGGCAACGGTGCGCACCTTCCAGCCGAGGCCGACCAGCACCCTCATCCACGTGGCGGCCACCACCGAGACGCCATCGGTTCCGCCGAGGCGGAACGACACGAACGCGACCGTCGGCACAGGCTCAACGATGCCGCCTCACCCGGGGGACGGTCGACTCCAGCGGCAGGGCGGGCGTCAGGCGACGCGCCGAGATTCTCCCGTGGGCGAGTCGGGCGAGTCGGCGACGTCGTCGGCCTCGACGACGGGGGAGGGTGAGGGTTCGCCGCCGGATGCCTCGGTGGGCGGAGCCGCGGGGTTGGACAGCAGGAGCCGCTCCGCGGCGTGGGCGGCGGCGCTGTCCCACGTCTTGGGATCGGCGGCGGGCGGGAGCTCACGTCGCTCGGCCTGGGCCTTGGCCGCGGCTCGGGCGGCGGCGACGAACGAGGGATCCATCGACGGCTCGAGGCGGCGGCCACGGCGACGGCGCGGCCGCGAGGCGGCGACGACGATGTTGCCCAGCCCCATCGCCATGACGAAGTCACCGAAGCTGTAGACGCCGTTGAGCGACGGCACCGGAATGATGTCGGCGAAAGGCATCAGCGAGTCGCCGGGAGTGGCCAAGTGGCGGCGGCTCCCCAGGTCGAGCTGATCGACCGACTCGTGGGTGGCGAGCCCGGCCCCGACCAACGCCGATTGGCGGACCGGCATCCCACCGTTGGCGGCGACGGGCAGGAAGTTGAGGGTGAGACCGAGCAGGAAGATCGGCATGCCCACCAGGCTCAGGTTGCGGACACCGAACATGGCGAGAAGAGCGAATGAGCTCCACTGGAGGAACCCGGCGCCGAAGCCGAGCACTCCGGGGCCGATGGCCAGCGCCGTGCCGAGGATGAGCAGGGTCAGTGACCGGACCCTGACGAGGGCCAGATGGGCCAGCCCCCCGCTGCGCAGCTTGCCCACCACGATGCCGACGAGGACGGCGAGGAGGAACAGCCACATCGGTTGCCAACTGTAGGGCGCGTCGGCTCTGACTCCGTGGACCCAACGCGCCCGACGCTACGGTCGTGCGTCGATGATCCACCTCACCAGCGACGGAGCGGTCTCCACCATCGCCATCGATCGTCCGAAGAGGCGCAACGCCGTCGATGGTGAGGCGCTCGACGGTCTGTTCGAGGCCATCGGATCGGTGGCGCCAGCCGGTGACGGCCGATGCCGGGCGATGGTGCTCACCGGGTCGGGTGGCCACTTCTGCGCCGGAGCCGACCTCTCGACCCTGGAGGACATCGCCTTCGCCACCCGACTCCGCCAGGTGCTGTTCGCCATCCGGGACCTCCCCATCCCGGTGATCGCCGCCGTGGGAGGCGCCGCCCTGGGAGCCGGAACCCAGCTCGCCGCGGTGTGCGACCTGCGGGTGGCAGCGCCCGACGCCACCTTCGGGATCCCCGCCAACCGCCTCGGCGTCGCCGTCGACCACTGGACCATCCAGCGCCTGACGCTCGACTGGGGGTTCGGCCCGGCCCGGGCCATGTTGGTGGGCGGGCAGACCTTCACCGGTGAAGACGCCCAACGGGTCGGGTTCGTCCACCGGATCGCCACCGATCCGTTGGCCGCCGCGCAGGAGTGGGCGGGTGAGCTGGCCCAGCGTGCTCCGCTCACCATGGCCACCCACAAGCTGGGTCTGGCCCGCCTGGAGCGCGAGGTGGGCACCGACCCGCCTTTCCAGCGGGCCTGGCGTCAGGTGTGGGCGAGCGCCGATGTGGCCGAGGGCGTCGCCGCGTTCGGCGAGAAGCGACCTCCGCGCTTCGAGGGCCGCTGAGGGGTAGGGCCGACGCCGGCGGCGTCAGATGTTGGCGGGCAGGAGGCGGGCGAAGTTCTCGAAGAACATGAACAGCACCAAGAGGAACACCGGCGTGATCCCCAGGTAGGAAGGCCACCGGCGCCACCACCGGGCCGCCGCCCACTCGCCGACGAGCACCAGGGCGGCCAGTAGGCCCCACGCCACCGCTGGTCCTCGAGCAGCGGGATCCCCACCCAGATCGAACCCGTGCGCCACCTCCGAGATGTCGGGCTGGTCGACCGGAACATCGGGGTCGTCCTGGCCGGGGATCACCGGCTCGTCGACGTCGTCGGGTTCATCGGGTTCGGGCTCCGGCTCCGGAGCGACTCCCACCGGATCGCCCTCGAGCACGGCATGCACGATGAGCCGCTCGCGGGCGCTGTACTTCGGGTTGCAGGTGGTCAGGGTCAGACGATTGTCGCCGTAGTCGCCGAGCACGTACACATCGGCCGGGGTCACGATCAACTGCTCGGTCACCCGGTAGGTGAAGGTTCCCTCGAGCGTGGTGACGTGGATCGGATCGCCGGTCTCGAGCTCGTCGAGGCGGTGGAACGGTGCGCCATAGGTGGTGCGGTGACCGGCCAGCCCGGCGTTGCCCTGCTGGCCAGGAAGCGGCGTACCCGGATAGTGCCCCGGCCCCTTCTTGAGGTCCGACACCGCCACCCCCTCGACCACGGCCTTGTCGAGCCCGATCTTGGGGATCTGGAGCACGGCCAGGGCCTCTCCCTCCGGCGGAGGAGGAGCCCCGACCGGTAGCACGGTGGTGGTCGTGGTGGCGGAAGCCTCGGTGGTGGACGTGGTGGAGGAAGACGTCGTGGTGGAGGTGATGGCGGTTGCGTCGGGGACTTCACCGCCCAGCGTCGCCTCGAACTCGCTCCGAAGGCTGTTCTGCGATCGCGCCTCGGCGATGGCGGTACCCCACAGCTGGTACGCGACGAAGAGCAGCACCAGCGTGCCCATGAGGATGAGGAACCGACCGATCCCACCGATCACCCGGCGTGCGCTCACCCGGCGTGCGCTCATCCGATGACTCGACGGAGGCGCAGGAGGGGGTTCGGTCACAGAAGCAGGGTACCGACCACGGCCGACAGATGGTGGTCGACCGTTCACCGGGAGGGAACCCGGCGAGGGGCTGCATTGTGCCGCTGATCAGTGCGTCGGTAGATTTTGGCTGCCCATGGCTCCCGCAGTCCGCTTTCACCAGGCGGTCGCGCTCTTGGGGAGGTTCCCGGCGCTCGCCGGCGTCGACCTCGACGTCGCGGCCGGCCAGATCGTGTTGCTGCGCGGGCCGAACGGAGCCGGCAAGACCACACTGCTGCGCGCCTCGGCCGGTCTGGTGCCCATCACCAGCGGGTCGCTCGAGGTGTTGGGCCACGATCTGGTGACCGATCCCCGCTCGGTCCGCCGCCGCGTCGGCTACGCCGGGACGGGCGCGGGGCTCTACGACGACCTGACCGTCGCCGGCAACGTGACCTTCTGGACCCGCGCCGCGGGTGTCGCCGCCGAGGCCGGTGCCGAGGCCATGGCCCACCTCGAGGTCGACGGCCGGCTCGCTGACGTGGCGGTGGCCCAGCTGTCGACTGGGCAACGGAAGCGGGCGCTTCTCGCCGCGCTGGTGGCCCGCCGTCCTGAGCTGTGGTTGCTCGACGAGCCCCATGCCGGCTTGGACGAGGCGGGCCGCGACCTGGTCGACGAGTTGCTTCGCCGGGCGGCCGCGGCTGGTGCCACAGTGCTGTTCGCCTCCCACGAGCTCGACCGGGCCGCGGGCGTCGCCACCCGCGAGGTCACGATTGTCGGCGGGATCGTGGTCGACGACCACCCGCCCGAGGGCAACCCGGCCGCGGCGGCGGTACACCGGCCGGCGAAAACCCCGTACCGATCAGCCGAGGTGCCCGTTGTTCGCTGAAGCTCGGATCGTGGCCGCCAAGGACCTTCGGCTCGAGTGGCGCAGCCGGGTGACCACCACACAGGTGGTCCCGTTCGCCGTGCTCACCCTCGTGCTCTTCGCCTTCGCCATCGATCCCTCGCGCGGGGTGCTGGGTCGCGTCGCTCCCGGTCTGTTCTGGGTGGCCGTGCTGTTGTCCACGACGCTCGCGGCCAACCGGGCTCACGCCGTCGAGACCGACGCCGGCACTCGCGACATGCTCCGTCTCTCCGGGCTCGAACCCCGCGCCGTGTTCGCCGGCAAGGCGGCGGCCATCGTCGTGCAGCTGCTGGGGCTGGAGATCGTGCTGGCGGCCGGGACCGTCGTGCTCTACAACGTCCAGCTCGCCACCCCGGCCCTGCTGCTCTCCGCCGCCCTCCCGGCCACCGTCGCGCTTGGGGCGGCCGGAGCCACCTACGGGGCCCTGGCGGCCAGTGTCCGGGTGCGCGAGACGCTGCTCCCCCTCCTGCTGCTGCCGGTCCTGGCCCCCGTGCTAATCGCCGCCACCTCGGCCACCGAGGCCGCCATCGACTCGACACCCGAGGCCGGGTGGGGGTGGGCCGGGTTGCTCGTCGTGCTCGCTCTGCTCTACGCCGGCGCCGGAGCTGGGATCTATGGCGTGCTCCTGGAGGACCAATGACCACGATCGCCCCGGCCGGAACCGGCTCCCGCGCCACCCTGGTACTCGGCTGGCTCTCGCTGGCCGGCGTGGCCGCCCTGGCTGCCCTGGGCCTGTGGTGGAGCCCCGCCGACGTGGTGCAGGGAGACTCCGTGCGACTGATGTACGTCCACGTGCCGTCGGCGATCCTGATGTACGCCGGTTGCAGCCTCTGCGCCCTCGGGTCGTTGATGTGGCTGCGCAAGCGCACCGATGGGTGGGACACCCTGGCCCAGGCCTCCGCCGAGCTCGCCACACTGTTCGCGGCCCTGACGCTCGTCACCGGGATGTTGTGGGGTCGACCGACCTGGGGCGCGTATTGGACGTGGGACGCGCGCCTCACCTCGACCACGCTGCTGTTCCTGCTGCTGGTCGGCTACCTGGCACTGCGTTCGGTGCCGGCATCGGCCGACACCCGGGCCCGAAGGTCAGCGGTCCTCGGGTTGCTGCTGGTACCCAACGCCATGATCGTCCACTACTCGGTCGACTGGTGGAACACACTGCACCAGGACGCCACCGTGGCCAAGCTCGATCCCACCATCGACGACCTGATGCTGTTCACGCTCTTCGCTGGGATGGTGGTGGGCGGCGTGGTGTTCTCCTGGCTGCTCACCCACCGGTTCCGGGTCGCCTGGCTCCAGCGGCAGGTCGACGAGGTGAGCCTCGATCGCGCCATCGTCGAGCGGCGGGCCGAAGCCGATCTGGCTGGACACGGGAGCACTCGATGACCCACGCCGCCTACGTGCTCACCGGCTGGGGCGTCGTCGCCGGCTCGGTCGCCCTCTTCACCTGGCGAACGCTCCGGCGCGGCCGGACCCTGTCCCGGCTCGTGCCCGAGGAGCGACGGCGGTGGGGATGAGCTCCGACGGTCTTGATCTCACGCCGCGCTCGTCGCCCGAGCATCCATCCGGTCGGCGACGATCGGGTCGGTGGCAGATGCTCGTGGTGCTGCTGGTGCTTGCCGCCGCGGCGGTGGTCGTCTATCAGGGCCTCACCAACGCGTCGCTGTACTTTCGCAACGCCGACGACGCCGTCGCCCAGCGAGACGAGCTGGGTGACCGGCGGTTTCGGCTCCAGGGGACAGTTGTCGGCGACGAGCCAACCGATGCCTCCGGTGTCGTGATGTTCGAGGTGGCCTACGACGGCGCCAGCGTCGAGGTGCACCACCGCGGTGATCCACCCGAGCTGTTCGGGGCCGGCATCCCCGTGGTGCTCGAAGGCCGCTGGTCCGATCTCGGCGACTGGTTCGACAGCGATCGGATGCTGGTGAAGCACACCAGCGAGTACCAGGCCGACAACCCGGATCGGGTCGAGGTCTACAACGGATCCGAGCCCGCTCCCAGGGCCGAGAGCGGCGCCGGGGAGTGAACGCCGCTCTCGGCACCGCCGGAGTGACGCTGGGGCTCTTGGCTTCGGTGTCCGGTGTCGTGACCCTGGCGGTCGGCCTCGGGTCGAGGCGCCGGTCATTGATCCGCAACGGCCGCGTCTATGTGCTGTTGGCCCTTGCCGGGGCGGTCCTGGCGACCATCGCCATGGAGCGGGCGCTGGTGGGACACGACTTCTCGCTCGTGTACGTGGCGCAGAACCACTCGCGCAGCACCCCGCTGCTCTACACGGTGGCTTCGCTGTGGGCGGCGCTCGAGGGCTCGATCCTGCTGTGGGCGCTCGTGCTCTCCGGCTATCTGGTCGCAGTCACGGTGCGCTTCCGCCACCGTCTCGATGACCGCATGGTGGGCTGGGCATTGCTTGTCGGCTTGGTCACCTCGGCCTTCTTCTTCGCTCTCATGGCCGGACCGGCGGCCCCATTCGAGACGATCAGCGGGCCGATCCCCACGGACGGGCCGGGACCCAACCCGTTGCTCCAGAACCACCCGCTCATGGCCGTGCACCCACCGATGCTCTACCTCGGCTACGTGGGCTTCACGGTGCCGTTCGCCTTCGCCATCGCCGCCCTCGTCACCGGGCGCGTCGGCGAGGGCTGGCTGGCCGAGACTCGCCGCTGGACCCTGTTCGCCTGGGGCTTCCTCACCTTCGGCATCGTGTTGGGGGCGTGGTGGTCCTACGAGGTGCTCGGATGGGGCGGCTTCTGGGCGTGGGACCCCGTGGAGAACGCGTCGATCCTCCCCTGGCTCACCGGAACCGCCTACCTGCACTCGGCGATGGTGCAGGAGCGTCGGGGGATGCTGCGGGTGTGGAACCTGTCGCTGCTGGTGGCCACGTTCTCGCTGACCATCCTGGGCACCTTCCTGACTCGATCCGGTGTCCTCGACTCGGTCCACGCCTTCAGCGAGTCCGGCATCGGGCCGGCCATCCTCGGCTTCTTCGCCCTGGTGGTGGTGGTGGGGGTGGGGCTCATCGGCTGGCGCGCCGATCGGCTCCGGGCCCCCGGACGCATCGACTCGCCGGCATCGCGCGAGGGATCGTTCCTGGCCAACAACGTGCTGTTCGGCGGCTTCGCCTTCGTGGTGCTGCTGGGCACCGTGTTCCCGCTGGTGATCGAGGCCGTCAACGACGACCGGATCTCGGTGGGCCGCCCGTTCTTCGACCGGATGGCCATTCCCCTCGGGCTGGCCATCCTGTTCCTGATGGCGGTGGCCCCCGTACTTCCGTGGCGCAAGGCCAGCAGCGACCTGCTGCACCAACGGCTGGTCATTCCGGCCGGCGCTGCGGTGGCGGCCATGGTGATACCGGTGCTCGGTGGCTATCGCGGCCTCGCCCCCATCGCCGCCTTCGGGCTGGGTGCCTTCGCGGCGGGGGCGGCCATCCGCCAGCTCGTGGTCGCTACGTCGAAACAGGGATTGCGGGGACTCGTCGGCCGCACCAACGGCGGCATGATCGTGCACCTCGGCGTCGTGTTCGTCGCCGTGGCGCTGGCCGCCTCGGGCAGCTACTCCCACGGCACCGAGCTGCGGCTCGGCATCGGCGATTCGGGCACCCTCGCCGGTCACACCGTCACCTACCTCGGCGCCACCGAGGTCCGGACCGACCAGAAGACGGTGCTCTCGGCCCGGGTGCAGGTCGACGGCGGCGGGGTGTTCGAACCGGCCCTCACGCGGTTCCCGTTCGGCACCCAGGCCATCGGCACGCCCTCGGTGCGGACCACTGCCATCGACGACGTGTACCTGACCCTTCTGGCTGCGCCCGACGACATCTCCGACCCCGACCACACCGTCGTCATCGGGGTGCTTGTGGGCCCGCTGGTGGCGTGGCTGTGGTTCGGTGGCATCGTCATGGTGGTGGGCACCGCCCTCGCCGCGGTCCCCGGCCAGCGCCGCCTCCCCACTGATCCAGTGTCCGTCGCTCCGGCCGCGACCCGCGCTGAGGTGCCCGTCCTCGCCCAGACCGGGGGTGACGCGTGACCTCACCGGTCGACGGCGCCGATGACGCCCGCCACGAGTCGCCCGGCTCGGGGCTCGAGGGGCAGATCCCCCCCACCCGCCCGAGCGGCAACCTCGGCCGTTGGGTGTCGGTGATCGTGGGTGTGCTGCTGTTGGGTCTCATCGGCGTGCTGGCCACGAGGGCGCCCGCCGGTGAGCGTGCCAGCGACAGCCGGCTCCTCGGCCGCCCAGCCCCGCCCATCGACGGCGTCACCGTGACCGGCGACGACTTCCATCTCGATGACCTCCGGGGCCGGTGGGTTGTGGTGAACTACTTCGCCACCTGGTGCGTGCCGTGCGTCATCGAGCACCCCGAGCTGGTCAAGTTCGATCAGCGCCACCGGGTGACGGGCGACGCACGTGTCGTCAGCGTGGTGTTCGACGACGACCCAGCGGCCGTGCGTCGCTTCTTCGACCGCCATGGCGGTGACTGGCCGGTGGTCGTCGACGACGGATCCATCGCTCTGTCGTTCGGCGTGGCCGGCGTTCCCGAGTCCTACCTGGTCGATCCGGACGGCTTTGTGGTGTCGAAGATCATCGGCGGTGTGGTGGCCGACGACCTCGAGGCCCTGGTAGCCGGCGCCTCGGCCGAACGCCGCGAACAGGGCGGCGGATCGACAGGAGCCGACCAGTGAGCGCCACCATCCGCCGGCTCACCTGGGTGGCGATCGCTCTCGTCGCCTCGGGGGCGCTGCTCGTCGCCGCTCTCGACGAACCCGACGCCACCACCGCCGACGACCGGGCTCGCCATCTGTCCGAGACGATCCGGTGCCCGACATGTCGCGGCCAATCGGTGCTGGAGTCCAACGCCGCCACCGCCCGCTCCATACGCCGCGAGATCAACGAGCGCATCGCCGACGGTCAGACCGACGACGAGATCCGGGCCTACCTGGTCAGCGTGCACGGCCGGTCCATCCTGCTGACACCGCCCCGCTCGGGACTCGCCGGTCTGGTGTGGGTGCTTCCGGTGGCCGGACTGGCGGCCGCATTGGCAGCCGTAGCCATGACCCTGCGCCGCTGGCAGACCGAGCCTCCCTCGGTGGCCTCCAGCGCCGATGAGACGTTGGTCGCCGCCGCCAGGTCGCGGCGCGTCGACGACCACCGGTGACGGCGCCGGTGACCGGGGAGTCGGCGTTCGGGCGCGGCGGTCGACTGGACCCCGACCGGCTCGCTGCGCTCGAGGAGCAGCGAGACTTCCTGCTGACCAGCCTCGAGGATCTCGACCGCGAGCTCGCCGCCGGCGACCTCGACCCCGACGACCACACCACCCTCCACGCGGAGTACACGGCGCGGGCGGCGGCGGTGCTCCGCTCCATCAGCGCCGGCGAAGCGCGCCTCGCAGCCACGCGGGCGTCGGGCCGCCGGCGGCCGGTCAACCGGATCGTGGTGATGGCGGCAATCGTGCTGGCGGCCCTCGGATTGGGGTGGGCGGTGGCCCAGTCCGCCGGGGAGCGGGCGCCCGGTGACGTGGCCTCCGGCTCCATCCGCGAGTCGAGCAACGATCTGCTCGCTCGGGCACGGCTGGCCATGGCGAGCGGCGAGGCCGTCACCGCGGTGGAACGATTCGACGAGGTGCTGGCGCTCGACCCGACCAACCGGGAGGCGCTGGCCTACAAGGGGTGGCTGCTGGTGCTGGCGGGCCTCGTCGAAGAGGGGCGCGCCCTCGTCAACGAGGCGGTGGCGACCGATCCTGACTACCCCGACGCCCGCTTCTTCCGGGCGTTCATCCGCTTCCGCCACGATGACGACATCGCCGGCGCGCTCGACGATGCCCGCATCTTCTTGGTCAACGACCCGCCGCCGTCGATGGTGCCTGAGGTGGCGGCGCTGGTCGAGGAGCTGGAGCGGCTCAGCTCTCAGCCGGCCGGCGCCGACGATTCGGATCAGAGCGGCGGGGGCGGGAAGTAGTGGGCCGACACCGGGGCTCCCTCGACTGTGTCCACGAACCACACCGATGCCTTCTGGCACCGGTCATCGTCGGACCTGACCATGCCCGCACTTCCCAGATGGTCCAGCAGTGACGGGATCACGTCGCCGTGGCTTGACAGCACCACGGGCCGGTCGCCGTACGCCACGAGAACCTCGGCTACGCCGGCGCCCTGGGATCCCTCCAGCAGCGCACCCGCTTGGATCACCGAGGTACCCAGTCGCTCGGCGAGGGGCGACAGCGTCTGGATGCACCGAACAACCGGACTCGAGAGCAGCACCGCGTCGGTGGTGATGGGATCATCACCGCCCATGAGCGCGTCGGCGATGGCGGTCGACTGACGCCACCCCTTCTCCGACAGGGGTCGCTCGGCATCGGTGCCTCCCCAGGAGTGGCGATCGCCGGCGTGAGCATGACGGATGAGCCACCAAGACATCGGGCCGGGAGGGTAGTCGGCGGAGTGCTGTGGGCCGCCATCATCGGAGAGCGCGCAGCCCGGCCAGCACCTTGGGCAGGGCCTGTTCGACGGCGGCGATGTCGGCGTCGGTGGTGGTCCATCCCACCGACAGCCGCAGGGAGCGGTCGGCCGGTGCGCCCATGGCGGCGAGCACCGGAGACGGCTCGATGAGCTCTGAGCTGCACGACGAACCGGAGTGGGCGGCGATCCCCGATCGGTCCAGGCCGACGAGCACCGGCTCGGCGTCGACGTCATCGAAGCCGAAGCAGGCGATGTGGGAGACCCGCTTGGCGGGGTCGTCCGGCCCGAACGCTTTCACCCCGTCGAGGCCACCGATGACGGTCCGGAGCCGGGAGGTGAAGGCTGTCTCGGCGGTGGCCGGCACCTCCGCCAGCTCGGCCGCGGCACTGAAGCCCATGATGGCCGGCACGTTCTCGAGCCCCGCCCGCCGGGCTCGTTCCTGAGCGCCGCCCAGGAGCAGCGGGGGAAGTCGCAGGCCGCGTCGCACCACCAGGGCACCGATGCCGGGCGGCCCCCCGATCTTGTGGGCGGTGATGGCCAGCAGGTCGATGCCGTCGAAGGTGACCGGGATGTGCCCTGCCGCCATCGCGGCGTCGACCAGCAGCAGCGTCTCGGCTTCTTGACAACGCGCCGCCACCTCGGCGATGGGCTGGACAGTGCCCACCTCGTGGTTCGCCCACTGCACGCACACGAGAGCCGGTTGGTGGGTCAGGGCGTCGTCGAGGGCACCGAGATCGACGCAGCCGTCGCTGTCGACGCCGAGAACCAGGCAACGACCGGTCCGCTCGGCGGCTTCACGCACACATGAGTGCTCCACCGCCGAGACGACTATGGGACCGTCCTGGCGTTGTGCCGCGCCCCACACCGCGGCGTTTACGGCCTCGGTGGCTCCCGAGCAGAACACCACCTCGCGGTTGCGGGCCCCGACCAGGGCGGCGACGGAGTCGCGAGCCGACTCGATGGCTGCTCGAACCTCGAGGCCCTCGGTGTGGACCCGTCCGGGGTCCGCGACCCGGCCGAGCCACTCGGTCACCGTGTCGATGACCTGGGGGCGGGGAGGGGTGGTGGAGGCGTGGTCGAGGTAGTGCCGGGTCATCCGAATTCGGTGACGCACGTCTCGTCGCCGTGGGCCCGGGATGACGCGGTGGACGGCGATGTGTCGCCGTAGAGGCCGTCGAGCAGGCCGCGGACCATTCCCCGGTCGACGGCGCAGATGACCGGGTGCTGCTGGGCGGTGGTGCCGAAGGGGCAGTGGTCGGCCACGATCTGCAGGGAGCTGCCGCGGGCCTCGGCGTGGGCGGCGAACCCGTGGGCGGTGAGGGCATCGGCCACCGCTGACATGGCCGTCTTGAGCGAGCGCTGGGCGTCGCCGGGAGACATCGCATCGGCGAGGGTGCGGCCGTACTCCAGACCGGTTTCCTCGGCGATGGCCTCGGCATCGGCGCGGGGCAGCCGGCCCAGCGCCTTGCCGAGCAGTCGGAGGATGAGGTCGTCGCGGCCCTTGGGGAGCTCGATGCCGGTGGGGCTGCCGCTGGTGAAGTAGTGCTTGGACGGCCGGCCGGCCCCCGAATCGCGGTCGCGGGCGATGTGGACCTCGAGGTAGCCGCCGGCGGCCAGCTTGTCGAGATGGTGGCGAGCCACGTTGGCGTGGAGTGCGAACTCGGTGGCGACGGCCGACGCGGTGACACCGGAATCGTGCTCGTGGGCGAACAGATAGATGGCGCGGCGGGTGGGGTCGCCAAAGGCCTGCGTGATGGCGGTGACCGCCGCTGCAAAGCGCTCGGAATCGAGCTCGGCTGGGGGAGAAGACGCCATCGCGATTATTCTACCTATCTCGATAGGGGTAATTCTCTCGACCACGGAGCAGCGGTGGCCCTCGACCAAGAAGACGTCCTCGCCGCCCTTCGCCGGGTCATCGAGCCACAGCTCCGTCGCGACATCATCGATCTCGGCCTTGTCCGGTCGGTGCACGGCGAAGGCAAGCGCATCGAGGTGGCCATCGCCCACCCCGGCCACGCCTACCCCGACCCCGAGCGGCTCGAGTCCGCCATCAAGGACGAGGTCGGTGCCATCAAGGGCGTCAAGGCTGTCACCGTCACCGCCGACGTGCTCTCCGAGGAGGAACAGGAGGCGTTGCGCCGTCAGCTCATCGGTGATCCGGGTGCAACCGCGGGCCAGAGCGAGGCTCACGGCCACGCCGAAGGGCGCGCCGTACGCTTCGCTGACCCTGACAACCGGACCCGCTGCATCCTCGTGGCATCAGGGAAGGGCGGTGTCGGCAAGAGCACGCTCACCGTCAACCTCGCCGTCGCCCTCGCCCAGCAGGGGAAGCGGGTGGCTGTGGTCGATGCTGACGTCTGGGGTTTCTCGGTTCCTGCGATGCTCGGCATACGGCGGCCGCCTTTCGTCGTCGACCGCATGCTGGTGCCGCCCGAGATTCATGGCGTCCGGTGCATCTCGATGGGCTTCTTCACCGAGGAGGACCAGGCGGTGATCTGGCGGGGTCCGATGCTGCACAAGGCGCTCGAGCAGTTCCTCACCGACGTGTGGTGGGACGAGCCCGACGTGCTCCTCGTCGACCTGCCGCCCGGTACCGGCGACATCTCGATCAGCCTGGCCGGCTTCCTCCCCCGGGGTGAGGTGCTGCTGGTGACCACTCCCCAGCCGGCGTCCCAGCGGGTGGCCCAGCGGGCCGGGGTGATGGCGGGGAAGGTCAACCTCCAGCTGCTCGGCGTCGTCGAGAACATGGCCGGGTTCACGACACCAGACGGTGCCGCCTACCCGGTCTTCGGCGAGGGTGGTGGGCAGCTTCTAGCCGACACCTTGGGCACCGAGGTGATCGGACGGATCCCGCTCACCATGGGTCTGCGCGAAGGCGGCGACAGCGGGCGGCCGGTCAGCGCGGTGGCGCCCGACGATCCGGCTGCCCGGGCCATTCGGGAGACGGCGGAGTGGATCGACGCCCACCCGCCCAAGCGGGTGTACCGCTCCGAGCTGAAGATCGTCTGAGGCGGCACCCGACAGTCAGGTCAACTGGTGCCGTTGGCGGTCAGGGCCGCGATGAGCGGCCCGACATCGGACCCCTTGAGCACCAGCGGCACTCGCAGCCGGTCCATCTCGCTGCGGACGAACTCGCCGGCAACGGCGGTGTAGGCGACGATGCGGATGCCGGGCATCTCGGCCTGGAGCCGAGGGATGGCTTCGAACCCGCTGGCGATGGGCATGAGCAGATCCAGCACGATGGCGTCGGGCATGTGCTCGCGGCACACCTCGAGCGCCGCGTTGCCGTCGCCGGCCTCGCCCACGACGTCGATACCCCGCTGAGGAAGGGCGACCCGGAGCAGGAGGCGGACATCGGGTTCGTCGTCCACGACGACCACCCGGAGCGGCTGGTCGGTCATGCGGATGGAGTGTTGGGGGCGGCGACCACGGCGCGGAGCGTAGGTCAGGTGAGCGGCGGCGGCGCGTCAATCGCGGCCTACGATGGCGGCTCGACCGCGACCACTCGACCGCGACCAGGAGGCCCTCGTGAAGGTCCGCATCGGCGTCATCTACACCGCCAAGGAGCTCAGCCTCGAGATGGCTGACGACACCGACCGCGATGCCCTGCAGGAGCAGATCGATTCGGTCATCGGTGGAGACGCTGCCACCGTCTGGCTCACCGAGGCGTCCGGTCGCACGGTCGGCGTGCCCGCGGACAAGGTCGCCTACATAGAGATGGGTTCGCCCGACGATGACCGAGCGATCGGGTTCGGCGTCAAGTAGTGCCCGTCGATCTGCTCGACCGCAAGCTGGTCTTCGTCACGGGGAAGGGCGGCGTCGGGAAGTCCACCGTGAGCGCGGCGTTGGCCATGCTCGCGGCGCGGCGCGGGAAGCGAGTGCTGCTCGGCGAGGTCGATGCCAAGGGCAATCTCGCTGATTTCTTCGAGTGCGGCACCACCACGTTCGAGGAGCGGGAGATCCAGCCCAACCTCTTTGCCATGTCGATGAACACCGAGGAGAGCCTGAAGGAGTACTTGTCGCTCCAGCTCAAGATCCCTCTGCTGGCCCGCATCGGGCCGCTGGCCCGCACCTTCGACTTCGTCGCCAATGCCGCCCCTGGCGTCAAGGAGATCCTCACCATCGGGAAGTTCGTGTTCGAGGTCAGGCAGGGGACCTACGACCTCGTCGTTGTCGACGCCGTCGCCACCGGCCACATCGTCGGCCAGCTCACGGCACCCGAGAGCATCAACGAGCTCGTGCAGGTCGGCCGGGTTCGCAACCAGACCGAGTGGATGGTCAAGATCCTCCATGATGCCGCCACAACGGGCCTGGTCATCGTCACCACGCCCGAGGAGATGCCGGTGAACGAGACCTCCGAGCTCGTCGACCGTCTCGAGGCGACCACACCCGTCGATCTCGCTGCCATCGTGGTGAACAGGGTGTTGCCTGAGCTGTTCGGTCGCAGCGAAGAGGCGCTGTTCGAGACATTGGCTGAACCCGCTGGCGTCGCTGCCCTCACCGATGCCGTCAACGGTCCCGTCCAACCGGTGCTTGACGCGGCACGCCTGGCGGTGGAGCTGCGTCGCAGCCGCGCCGAGCACCTGGCGGTGTTGCGTGAGCGCATCGACGATCGCGCACCGCTCATGTACCTGCCGTATCTCTTCGCGAGGTCGCATGGCCTGCGAGCCACCCATCAGCTGGCCGACCGCCTGGGCGAGGAGCTGGGTTACTGATGGCCACAGGCCGCAACCAGAGCGCGGCGACGCTCGAGCAGCTGCTGGCCGCCAAGGAGATCGTCATCACCTGCGGATCCGGTGGCGTGGGCAAGACCACGACGGCGGCGGCGTTGGCGGCCGAGGCGGCCAATCACCTCGGCGGGAAGGTGCTGGTGCTCACCGTCGACCCGGCGCGGCGGCTGGCCAACGCCCTGGGTCTCGAGAGCATCGGCAACACCGAGGTGCGGGTGGAGCCCGGCCAGTTCCGGACGACCGGCCACGGGCCCCGCGGTGAGCTGTGGGCGGCGATGCTTGACACCAAGGCCAGCTGGGACGACCTCGTCGGGCGGCACGCCCCCGACCCGGCAACCCGCGATGACATCCTCGCCAACCCGCTCTATCTCAACATCACCGGTCGGTTCGTGCAGAGCCACGACTACATCGCCATGGAGCGGCTCTACGAGATCCACCACGAGGGGAACTACGACCTGATCGTCGTCGACACGCCACCCACTCGCAACGCCATCGACTTCCTCGAGGCGCCGAAACGGATGGCCGACTTCTTCAGCAGCCGGTTCCTTCGCTGGCTCATCGCGCCGTACCGCAGCCGGCTCGTGAGCGCCGCGTCCAGGCCCTTCTACCAAGTGGCCGACCGCATCCTGGGTAGCCAGTTCCTCGAGGACATCGCCGAGTTCTTCATCCTGTTCCAGTCGATGTACGACGGGTTCGTCGATCGGGCCGAGGCGGTCAGCCGGGTGCTGAGCGACAAGCGAACCACATTCGTGGTCGTCAGCACGTTGGAAGCGGCTCCGCTCCACGAAGCCGAGTTCTTCATCGAGCAGCTCGGTGCGCGCGACCTGCACCTCGGGGCGCTGGTGCTCAACAAGGTGCTGCCCGACTATCTGCGTGATACCAGCGCAGCCGTGGTGGCTGAGCAGCTCTCCCAACAGGCCGACGACATCGCATCCCGTGTCGCACCGAAGCTCGGCGTCGATGTCGAGCCGTCGGCCCTGGCCCGGGTGCTGGCCGAGGTGGGCGACAGCTTCTCGAACTTCCAGGTCGTCGCCATGCGGGAGGCCGAGCAGCGTGCCGAGCTGGCCGGTGCCCCCGATGTGGTGGCCACCGTGCCCTACTTCGAGCACGACATCTATGACCTGGGTGGCTTGCTCGCTCTCGGCGACGAGATCTGGCGCCGCTGATGGCCGGCCTCGCCGATCTCGCCCGCGTGCACGCACCGAGCCTCGACACCGGCTCGATCAAGCACCTCCAGCGCCTGATCCGGTCGTGGGATCTTCTGGCCGACTTCTGCTTCGCCGACCTGTTGCTGTTCCTGCCCATGGAGACGGCTCCCGGCCGGTTCGTGACGGTGGCTCAGCGGCGTCCGTCAACCAGCCAGACCCTCTACCGCACCGATCACGTCGGCAGCGTGGTCGACGACGTCGAACGTCCTCTGGTGGCCAAGGCGTGGAACAGCGGCAGCATCGAGGAGGGCGAGATCACCATCTCGGCGCTTCGGGCGCGAGCGAGCGTTCGTTGCGTTCCTGTCAGCTACCGAGGTGAGCGCGTCGCCCTCCTGACGCGGGAGGCGGCGCCGTGGGTCGGTCGCGAGCCCGGCGAGCTCGAACGCGTCTACCTCGAGATCTTCGATCGATTCGCCGGGATGATCGTCGCTGGTGAGTTCCCCTTCGAGATCGAACCGGTGCGCGAGGAGGGCGCCCCTCGTGTCGGCGACGGGGTCGTCCTCCTCGATGAGTTCTCCCGTGTCAGCTATGCGTCGCCCAATGCCGTGTCCTCCTTGCACCGCGCCGGGGTCCACGCCAACGCCGAAGGGATGCGATTGTCGGAAGTAGGTCTGCCCGACGACGCAGTGCGAGGTGCGTTCAGCACCGGCCAGCCAGTCACCACCGACGTTGAGCGGGATCACGATGTCACGATCCTGATGCGGGTCATCCCGCTGCTCGATCTCGGACGGGTCAGCGGCGCGGTGGTGCTCATGCGCGACATCTCCGATGTCCGCCGTCGCGATCTGCTCCTGCTGTCGAAGGACGCCACCATTCGCGAGATCCACCACCGGGTGAAGAACAACCTCCAGACCATCTCCTCGTTGCTCCGGCTCCAGGGTCGGCGGCTGTCGTCACCGGAGGCGAAGGCAGCGATCGAGGAGTCCGTTCGGCGCATTCGATCGATTGCTCTCGTGCACGAGACGCTGTCGCGCGACACCGGCGACGACGTCGTGTTCGAGGACATCGTTCGTCCCCTGGTGCGGGAGGTAGAGGAGGGGCTGGTCTCGCCCGACCGTCCGGTCCGCTTCGAGGTCATCGGCGAGGCGGGCAAGGTGCCGGCGGATGTGGCCACGCCGTTGGCCGTGGTGGTCACCGAGCTGTTGCAGAACGCGGTCGATCACGCCTTTCCGGTCGATGAGCTGCGACCAGATGACCCGCTGGTGAGCATCACGCTCGGTCGAGAGGACGTCGACCTGCACGTGCGCGTCGCCGATGCCGGGGTCGGCATCCCTGACGAGTTTCGCATCGAGGATGCCACCGGGCTCGGGCTCTCGATCGTTCGGGCGCTGGTGACCTCGGAGTTGGGGGGGACGCTCACCGTGGAACGCGGGATGCCGTCGGGCACCGTGGTGCACCTCGTGGTGCCGCTCGGCAGCGATCGCCTGGTCGACCGGGATCCGGACTGAGACCACGGCTGACGCGACAACGCCTCCTTTCGGGAAGGAGGCGCCGGTCTGGTGAGCAGCGTGGTCAGGCGGACTGGGCCCGCAGCCAGCGCTTGCGAAGCTGCTTGCGCTCCTCCTCGGAGGTGCCACCCCAGATGCCTGACTCCTGGTTCGTGGCGAGGGCGAACTCGAGGCACTGGGCTTGGGACTCGCACTCGTTGCACACGGCCTTGGCGGCCTCGATCTGGGTGATGGCCGGTCCGGTCGTGCCCACCGGGAAGAAGAGATCAGGATCCGTGTCTCGGCACGACGCCGTGTCGCGCCAGTCGTCCACGTCCCAATCGTGGGTACGGCTCCAGGTGAGTGCCACGGGTCCTCCAGGGTGCTATTGTGAAAAAGTTCACATGCCGGGTCGCACGGTGCGACCGACAGATGTTGCTCATGCGGCGTGATCACAGTAGACCCGCATGCGAACAGTTGCAAGCATTATTTCACGGAGTCGAAACCTGTGATTCTTCGTGGTGAAAGCCGTACGCAACGTGGTCCGGGTCGGCCTCTGGTACTTGCCCACCGTGGCGTTCGGGCCGGAGCGCTCGAGAACACCGTCGCCGCCTTCGAGGCGGCCGACGGCGCCGGGGCCGATGGGGTCGAGCTCGACGTTCGCCGCACCGCAGATGGGGCGCTGGTCGTCGTCCACGACCCGCTCCTCGGCGACGGCCGCATCATCTGCGAGACGATGTCAGGTGACCTGCCCACCAGCGTGCCATCGCTCAGCGAGGCGATCGCCGCCTGTTCGGGTGTGGTCGACGTAGAAGCCAAGGACCTGCCTCACGAGCCCGGCTTCGATCCGCACCGGCTCACGGCGGTCGACGCCGCCCGGGTGCTGGTCGAGCTGGACGAGGCCGACCGGTGCTGGATCTCGTCGTTCCACCCTGACGCGCTGGCCGCAATCCGGTCGAATGTCGAGGCTGTGCGCACAGGACTGCTGATGCTTCACATCGCCGACGCCCGAGCCGAGGTGGCGGCGGCCGTTGCCTCGTGCCACGTGGCCCTCCACCCTCACGACCCGCTCGTCACCGCCGAGCTGGTCGACCTGGCGCATGGCGTGGGGCTCGACGTCTACGCCTGGACCGTCGACGATCCCGACCGGGTGGGCGAGCTGGCGACGTTCGGCGTCGACGGGATCATCAGCGACGACCCCGCCGCCGTCCGGGCCGCACTCGACCGCCCGGACGCCTGACGATGACCCTTCGTTTGCGTAGCTGTCGCCCTGGGTGCACTGCGCAAACGAAGGGTTGGGAACGGGCGTCGCTTCGTTTGCGTAGCCGTCGCCCTGGGTGCACTGCGCAAACGAAGGGTCAGGGGTGGTCGCTACAGGCTCGGCAGGTCTGACAGTTGGGGGCTGAAGCAGGGCACGCCCACGATGTCGACGCAGTCCGGCGGGTCGTTCAAGGCGCCCGGAACGCCGGCCGGGTCGTTGATCACGGGGATGAGGACGCTCGAGGCGGCAAGTCCGTCCATCGGCGCGTGGTACACGGTGTTCACTGCCGCCGGCAGTCCCGACACCCAGGCGTAGATCGAGAGCGGGTCGGCGGGCGGGGGTGCGTGCACCTGGATCACCAGCTTGTGGCCGGGTCGGAAGATCCATCCCAAGGGGAACACCTCGATCTCGAGTTGTTCGGGCTGGTCGGGGATCAACAGTGCGGTCGTGGTGTTGGTGTGGGGGTGCCACGCCCGGAAGATGTCGCCCTCGGGCGTGTGGTCGGTGCGATCGGGGGACGGATCGACGGCTCGGTGCGACGCTCGTTGCATGCCGCGCTGGAGGTAGGAGATGCGGCCGTCGGGAGCGACGTCGAGCACGTCGACGAAGAAGTCGGTGTTCGCCGCGGTGGACGACGCAGTGAGCGTGAGGTTGATCGGTCCGGCCACCACCAGTGGGTCCTGACCCGTCACTTCCAGCTCATATGCGAGCTGATCGGGTCCGTCGAAGAACGTGGCCTGCCCCAACCCGTCGTTGCCGAACTGCATGCCGGCGTCGGCCGTCACGTGACGCCCCGCGGTTGTGTGCACGTAGGAGCGCGGTGCGCCGGCGCCAGGCACGGTCGAGAGCGTGCCATCGTCGCGGAGGAAGTAGCGGGTCCAAGTGGCGTCGGAGGGAGGGAGCGGCCAGTCCGATGACACGAACGCCTCCGATAGCGGACGCGACGAGTTGGATGTTGACTCGAAGAACAGGTTGACCCGCTGGTCCCTATCGAGGATGTCGGCGCACGGCGTCTGGTCGGTGGCCGATGCGCTCACGTCGCCGTCGTGGAGGATCCAGCAGTCCAGCCAGCGAACCCGGTCTTCGTGGCCGACTCCGGTCGTGCCATGCACGCCGTTGGTGACCACGAGGCGCTTGGGCACCTGGTCACCGAGCCGCTCGAACAGCACGTGGCCACCGCGAGGTCCTGTCTGCTCGTCCTCGTACTGCTGGGTGATGTGGATGGGGCGCTGAATCCCGCCGATGCGGGTGATGGTGGAGTGGTCGCGCCACCAGTTGCCGTCCTCGATGGTGGTGGCGCCGTTCAGGATTGGGTTCTCGAGGACTGACTCGACGGCGCCGGGGACGTCGGTGTTGCGGGTGGCGATGTTGGCGAGGCAGGTGGCGTCGGCAGACACGGTCTCCTCGACCACTCGGCTGGCGTTGCCAGCTACCTCCACCGCGGGCCGGTAGGCGCCGGTCCAGATGGCCGGGAAGCCGTAGTTCGGAACTCCCCCGGGGTAGACGATGCCCCGGTACAGATCATCGATGAGACCGGAGATGGCGATGGCCTTGAGGTTCTGCGGGTCGGTGGCGGCGGTGAGCCATCCGGTGAGGCCAGGATAGGAGTGCCCGACGATGCCGACCTCTCCGTTGGATCCGGCAAGGTCTGGCAAGTGGTTGGTGATGATGTCGTGGCCGTCTTCGGCGTGGCGGTAGTCGAAGAGGTTGAACACTCCGCCCGAGCAACCTGTGCCGCGCACCGACGCGTACACGGTGATGTAGTTGTCGTTGTAGGACTCGGGGTTGATGCCCTGCGATCCTCCCGCGGCATAGCCGTCCATCTGGAACAGGACGGGGCATGGGGCTTGGGGGGTGCAGCCGTCGGGGGTGCGCACCGCGGCGGCGATGAGCGTTCCGTCGGTGACGTCGAAGTAGGTCCACGGTGCCGGGGTGGCCACCGCCTGGCCGCCGCGGAGCGGACTCGCCAGCAACGTTGCCATGGTGACAACGGCGATGAGGCTGGACAGGATTCGGCGTCGGTTCGGCATCGGTTTCCCCCCGGGGCGGTGCAAGAGCTCGCGTCTGCACAACCTAACCAATTCGGGCAAGACATCTGAAACCGGCCCGAACTCGTGGCAAGGGTCAGGGGGCGGGCGTCGCTTCGTTTGCGTAGCCGTCGCCCTGGGCGCGCTGCGCAAACGAAGCGTCAGGGGCGGACAAGCCGCAGCGCGTCGGGTTCATGGCGGAAGGCCAGGACTTCGGTGTCGCCGAGGTAGTCGCCGTCGACCTGGTAGGGGATCGGGCCGTACCCCGACACCTTCAGCTCGCGTTCGTCGACGGTGTAGTCGACCAGGCGGTGCTTGCGGAACCGGCCGCCGGTCCCCAACGCCGATGCCACCACACCCAGGAACGGGCCGAACGAAAGCGTGCGGATGACCACCGAGGCCAGGGGACGGTCGAGTGTCGCGTCGGGAGCGACGTTGAACGGCCGGTTGCCGATGTAGGTGTAGGGGTTGTTGTTCAACACGATGGCGAAGTAGGCGTCGTCGACGACACGCCCGTCGTCGTGGTGCACCGCGAATCGTGGCGTGGAGCGGTCGTAGTGGCGGAGCCAGGTGTCGAAAGCGGCGAAGATGAACAGCGGATGGCCGGCGTAGCGCTTCAGCGCCGCCCGCCTTTCGACCTGGGCCACCACGGCGGCATCGAAACCGACGCCGACGTGGAACAGGAAGTACCGGTCGTTGACTGATCCGAGGCCGACTGATTCGATCGAATCGCGACCCAGCGCCTCGACCAGCGCGCCGGTGGCTTCGATGGGGTCGTTGGGCAGACCGAGGCTCCGGGCGAACACGTTGGTACTCCCACCCGGAAGAACGGCGAGGGCGGTGTCGGTTCTGGCGAGACCGTTCGCGGTCTCATTCAGCGTCCCATCGCCCCCGAGGCACACGACGGCGTCGTAGCCCTGGGTGGCGGCGCCCTGCGCAAGGCGGGTGGCGTGGCCGCGCCGGGAGGTCTCGGCCAGATCCACCTGGTGGTCCGCCGACAGCGCCTTGTGGATGACCACCCGGCCCCGGGCGGTGACCGATGAGGCCAACGAGTTGACGACGAGGAGGATGCGCACGGCGATCAGATCTGGTCGTACAGGCGGGTTGACTCGGCGGCCACGCGGATCAAGAAGGCCGGCCCCCTCCCGTCGGAGCGGCGCGCCTCGACATGGAGGGGATCGCCCAGCCCGAGCCGGATCTGGACCGTCGAGCCGGCGTCGTCGGAGGTCAGACGGGTCCAACCCACGTCGATCAGGTTGGCAAGCTCGGCCTCGGTGGAACGGTCGGGACCGACGGGACGAGCGGCGATGAGGGCAGCGGATGTGACGAGCCCGGCGAGGGCCGGGTCACACGGCACCTCGATGTGTACCTCGTCGTGATCCACGGATCGGAAGGGTACCCCTCGGTTGGCCCGACCCGGGCCGGTGGTGCGAGCATGCCCGGCCATGAACGTCGTCGTCTGTGTGAAGCAGATCCCTGACCCCGCCAACCCCGGGTCGCTCGATCCCGACAACACCCTGTCCCGCAACGAGAAGCTCATCCTCGACGAATCCGACTCCTACGGCGTGGAGATGGCACTCCAGCTCGTCGACACCGCCGGTGGTGGTGAGGTGACGCTGGTCTCGATGGTGCCCAACAAGGAGGTGAGCGGTCTGCGCACCGCGCTGGCCATGGGGGCCAACAAGGCGGTGCTCGTGAGCGATGACGCGCTCGCCGGCACCGATGCCCTCGGTACGGCCAAGGTGCTCGCCGCGGCCATCGGGCGCACCGAGTACGACCTCGTGCTGGCCGGCACGGAGTCTTCCGACGGTTACACCGGCACCGTTCCCGAGCAGATCGCCGCCGTGATGGGTCTTCCGTCGGTGGGGTTCGCCAAGCACATCGAGGTCGCCGATGGCCTGGTCAAGGTCAGGCGCCAGAACGAAGAGGGCTACGACGAGGTCGAGTGCCCACTCCCCGCCGTGGTGTCGGTGACTGCCGGCGTGGTCGAACCCCGCTACCCCAGCTTCAAGGGGATCATGGCGGCCAAGTCGAAGCCCGTCGACGAGGTCGGCATCGCCGATCTCGGCATCGACGCCAGCGCCGTGGGTGTTGCCGGCAGCCGGCAGGAAACGGTGGCGGTCGAGGAAGCAGCGGCCCGCGAGGCCGGCGAGAAGGTGGTCGACGAGGGTGATGCGCACGAGCGCATCGTCGCCTTCCTCGACGAGCTCAAGGTCATCTGAGGAGGCCCGGCACATGTCTGTGAACACCATCTGGGTGTATTGCGATCTCGTCGGGGGCGCGGCGACGTCTGGCTCCCTCGAGCTGGTCGGAGAGGCCAAGGCCCTTGGTGCAACGGAGGTCGTGGCCTGGATCGGAGGCGATGCCTCCGATGCTGCCGCCGCGCTCGGCAACCACGGCGCCACCGCCCTCAAGGCCACGGGCGATCTCGGCGGATCGCTCCAGGGCGTTGCCGTGGGCGCGGCGATGGCCGAGGCGATGGCCGCCGGCGCTCCCGATCTCATCATGTTCCCGCAGAGCTACGACGGCCGCGACGTCGCCGCCCGCCTCTCCGTCGCCATCGACCGCCCGGTCATCACCAACAACGTGGGCATCGAGGTGAATGGGGACGACATCGTCTGCGAGACGGCGATCTTCGGTGGAACCAAGATCGTCAAGACCGCATTCCGCTGTGAGTCACCCCGTCTTGCTCTGTTCCGGCCCAAGTCATTCGCCGTCGAGCCGACCGGCGGCCCGGCCCCGACGGTGGAGACCGTCTCGGTGCCCGACACCGGCACCGCCGGTGCGGCCAAGGTGACTGGCACCCATGTCGAGGAGTCCGAGGGCCCCAAGCTCGACGAGGCCGACATCGTTGTCTCCGGTGGCCGTGGCCTGGGCGAGGCCGACAAGTACGAGATGATCGAGCAGCTGGCCAAGGCGCTCAAGGGCGCTCCTGGTGCCTCCCGGGCCATCGTCGACGCCGGCTGGGTTCCCTACAGCTACCAGGTTGGTCAGACCGGCAAGGTCGTCAAGCCCACCGTGTACATCGCGGCCGGGATCTCCGGTGCCACCCAGCACCTCGTCGGCATGAAGGGCTCCAAGAACATCATCGCCATCAACAAGGACGAGGAGGCCCCCATCTTCGGGGTCGCCGATCTCGGCATCGTGGGCGACGTCCACAAGGTGCTGCCCGCTCTCCTCGAAGCCCTCGCCGCCCGGAGCTGAGGTCTCAGCCCAGCATCGAACGACGGCGCGGGCAGCAACGTCGGACCCGGGCAGGAGTCGACGCCATCGGCGTGGAATACCGATCAGTATGCGTTCCGCCGACTTGCTCCGCCGCATCCTTGCGCTCATCGCCACCTCGGCCGTCGTCGCTGCTTTTCCGGCCATCCCCGCCGGCGGCCAGGTCCAGGAGCTGGCTCCGCCTGACCCCCTCGACGTGCTCGCCCGGGTCACCGACTCGGCGGTCGTTGCCGGCACCGTGACCCCTCCGGGGTCCGACACGCGCCATGCCACCCGCGAGATCGAGGCCTATGACACCCTGGTCCAGACCTATCCGTTGCTGGCCGACGAGCCTGACCGGGTGCTGGGTGACCACTTCAAGGACGGCCGCTTCCGTCCTGTCGACGATCCCGAACGGACCTATCACCCCCGGGCTGACGTGACGGTGGTGCGGGACCGCAAGTGGGGCGTACCTCACATCTACGGTCACACCGACGCCGGCATGTTCTTCGGCGCCGGCTACACGATGGCGGAGGACCGCCTCGCCATCTTCGAGCTGCTCAGAGCGCTCGGTCGCGCCGAGGCCTTCGACCTCCTCGAAACCGGACCGGCATGGTTCGCCGACGCCGAGATGGTGCGCCTCTACGGCTACACCGAAGCAGAGTTCCAGGCCCAGATCGACCGTCTCCCCGCCCTCTACGACGATGCCCCGGGTCAGGGAGTAGGCACCGACATCGTCGAGGGGCTGGACGAGTACGTGAACGGAATCAACGCATATCTTGCCGAGGCCCAGCGCGGAGAGGTGCCCTACCCCGCCGGAATCTCCGACCTGTTCTCGCTCACCGACCAGAACTACCCCGGCCCCTACACGACCACCGACGTCGTCGCCGCGGTAAGCACCGTGCGAGCGCTCTTCGGTGCCGGCGGCGGTGGCGAGCTCGGCGCCCTGTCGTCCCTGCTGTCGCTCCAGGACCGCTACGGCCTCACCGAGGGCCTGGCCGTCTACGAGGACTTCCGGAACCGCCACAACGAGGACGGGCCGGTCCACACCGACACCACGTTCGACTACCACGAGGTACCGGAGTTGACCGGAGCCAACATCGGCTCCCCCACCGCCGGCCAACCGGGCCTCGGGGTGCTGTTGGAGGATCTCCTGTCCGGCGACCTCGGCGTCGACCCGACCTCGATCGGCGGTGACCTGTCAGCGCTGGCGGCCGATGTCTCGTCGCTGGCCGACGAGGCGGAGGTCAAGTGGGACCGGTTGAAGCTGGAGACCCCGGCCGTCGTCGTCGACCTCTCTTCGGGCGGAGAGTCGTCGATGTCCAACTTCTTCGCCGTCGACGGCACGCTCACCGAGTCCGGCAACCCCATCATGATCGGCGGCCCCCAGGCAGGCTACTTCTCGCCCCAGATCTTCAACGAGTACGAGCTGCACGGCGACACCATCCACGCCCGCGGCGCCAGCTTCCCGGGCCTCACCGCCCTGGTCGTCATCGGCCGCACCCAGGACTACGCGTTCACCGCCACCGCCGGTGGCTCGGACATGATCGATACCTACGTCGACTTCCTGTGCGAGCCCGACGGGTCGGACGCCGACGAGCGGTCTGATCACTACCTGTACGACCACGACGGTGACGGCGAGGCGTCCTGCCTTCCGATGTACCGCCGGTTGCATCGGCCGGCCACCGACGTGGTGGGGGTGCGGGCCGGCACCAAGCAGCTGCCCGACATCTTCGTCGAGCGGACCGTGCATGGGAACGTGGTCGCCCGCGGTGACCTCGGTGGCGTCCCGGTGGCGGTGAGCAAGAAGCGATCCAGCTACATGAAGGAGCTCGATGCGGCCGTGGCCATGGCCCGTGTCAACCGCAACGAGGCCACCACCGCGCAGGACTACGTCGACATCATGACCGAGACCATGAACCTCTCGACCAACTGGCTCTACGCCAGTGCCGACGAGATCGGCTACGTGCACGGAGGCGTCTACCCCCTCCGCCCCGACGATCAGCATCCCGACTTCCCCGTCGATGGCCGTCACGTCGACAACGACTGGGACTACGACGTCGTCGACGCCACCGGCGTCGTCGCCGGTGACGTCGCTGTTCCCCTGCCTGACGGTTCCATCGAGTGGCGTCGCGACCGGCAGATGACGACCCACCCCCACTACGTGCCGGCGCAGAACGAGGCGACGGGCGTCGATCGACATCACCTCGTGTCGTGGAACAACCGCCCGGCGCCGGGATGGGGGACCAGCGACGCGTCGTGGGACTACGACTCGATCTACCGGTCGATGCTGCTGGAGGAGGGCATTGTCGACGAAGCAGCAGCAGGCAACGACCTGTCGGTGCCCGAGGTCGTCCAGATCATGGAGGAAGCCGGCCTCACCGATCTACGAGGTCGCTTCGTGGCTCCACTCGCCCTGGCCGTGCTCGGCGATGACCTCACCGGTCTCACTCCGGACGCGACCCACATGGTCGGTCTCCTGGAAGAGTGGGTCCGCGACAAGAGCGTCGCCAGCGAGACGCCGGACTACCGGGCGCTGCGCCGTGACGGGGACGGCGATGGCTCCTACGACCATGGTGCCGCGGTGGCTGCCATGGACGCCTGGTGGAACCCGCTGATCGACCACGTGCTCGGTGATGTCGCCGGGCGCATCCGCGGTGGCCGGGACAACGCACCCAACTCCGCCGGATCCGCCTACCAGGGTGGCTACTACGGCCATGTCTGGACGGCGCTGGCCCAGGTGCTGGGCAACGGCTTCCTGGCCGACACCGGGCCCGCCGACCTCGTCGCCTCCATCCACGAGGATGGGCTCCGGAGCCCCCACTCGACCGCCTACTGCGGTGGCCGCTTCGACGAGGCCACTGACGAGACTGACGGGTGGATCGACGGCGACCAGACGTCGTGTCGTGCCGCCGTGGTCGCCTCACTCAACGCGGCGGCGGCCACTCTCGGCGGCGAGCTCGAGTCGTGGGATGCTGATCCCACGGCCGAACGGATCCTGTTCCTGCCCGCCGCGGTGCTATCGATGCAGTGGGTGAACCGGCCGACCACCCAGGTGCTGGCGTCGTTCCACGATCCCGACGACGCCGGCCCGGGCGGTAGCCCGATGGAGGACCCGGATCCGACCGGTCCGACCCCTCCCGAGCCGCTCGGGGGCTCCGGTCTGCCCCTCGTCGGCGAGTACGAGACCACCGAGGATGCGCCCTCGCCGAGCCCGGTGCCCACCGATCCGTCCTTCCCCCTGTCGTCGTCGGCGGGACTTCCGGCTCTACTGCTGGTGGCTGTGGCGGCGATGGGACTCCGGTCTCGTCGGCAGCGGTAACGTCGCTGCGGTGGCCAGGGGGAGCAGCACCAGCGTCTGGACCAATTGGTCGCGCATCCAACGATGCGAGCCTGACGAGGTCGTCCACCCGTCATCGGAGGACGAGCTGGCGGCGGCGGTGGGCACGGCGACCGAACGTGGCGGCCGGGTGAAGATCCCCGGTGCCGGTCACAGCTTCACCGGCTGCGCGCTCACTGACGACGTGCACATCCGCCTCGACCGCTACCGCAATGTCCTCGGCGTCGACCGTGACACCAACCGGGTCACCGTCGAGGCCGGCATCCACCTCTACGAGCTGAACGAAGCCCTGGCTGGCATGGGACTGGCCATGCACAACCTGGGCGACGTAGACCGCCAGACGATCGCCGGCGCGGTGTCCACCGGCACACACGGCACCGGGTCCAAGCTCGGCAACCTCAGCACGGCCGTGGTCGGCGCACGGGTCGTGGCTGCCGACGGAACCGTCATCGACTGCGACGCCGAGCGTGATGCCGACGTGTTCGAGGCCGCCCGCCTCGGCATCGGAGCCGCCGGAATGCTCTCGACGCTCACTCTGCAGTGCGTTCCGGCGTACAACCTCCGTGCCCTCGAGCAGAAGGAGCACCTCGACGACCTGCTGGAGCGGCTCGATGAGGAGGCCGACGGCAACGACCACTTCGAGTTTCACTGGTTCCCTCACACCCCCTACGCCTGGACGAAGCGCAACAACCGCACCGACGAACCGGCCCGGGTCCCCAACAAGCGCAAGCAGCTGATGAACGAGATCGTGCTGGAGAACGTGGTGCTCGGCGCGGTGTGGAAGCTCGGGCGCCGGTTCCCCTCGCAGATCCCACGACTGGCCGATTTCACCACCGGCCAGATGGGCCGCAGCGACTACGTCGGACGCAGCGATCGCGTCTTCGTCACCCGCCGACTCGTTCACTTCAACGAGATGGAGTACGCCATCCCCCGCACCGAGGCGGCGAGCGCCATCTCCGCCGTCCGCCAGCTCATCGACCGATCGGGCCTCAAGGTCAACGTGCCGATCGAGGTGCGGTTCGTCGCCGCTGACGACCTCTGGCTCAGCCCGGCCCACGGCCGCGACACCTGCTACATCGCGGTTCACCTGTTCTGGGGCATGCCCGTCGAGCAGTACTTCTGTGGCGTCGAGACGATCATGCGCGAGCGGGGTGGCCGCCCGCACTGGGGCAAGCTCCACTTTCGCACCGCGTCTGATCTTGCCCCCAGCTACCCGATGTGGGACGCGTTCGCGGCGGCGCGACGCAAGGTCGACCCCACCGGAACCTTCACCAACGCCTACACCGACCGGGTGCTGGGCCCGGTTGCCTGAATCGGTCCGTCTCGCGACATCGAACAGGACGCTCAACTCCCGGCAAATGCCGCCGATGCAGTGACCAGGCACCGTGGAACGGTTGCCCCGGAGCAGTTCCCCCAACAGCCCCCCGCGAGAGCTGCAGCACCCCCATGCGAGGTTCTCGATCTGCTCCAGGGTGGCTGCTCGATGCGCCACCCGCCGGTTCCCCCAATCGGCGCCGGTCGCGTCGAGCCCACGGTGCCTTCTACGTCTCGTGGCGCTGGGCCTGACGCCTCGGGTTCTCCGCGTGATCGGTGGCCTCCCATGCCCAGGCCAAACCGTCGAGTGGGTCCTCCACCGCGACTCGAAGGTTCCAGCCGTGGTCAGGTTCGTCTCGGTCCCACACGAACCACCGCATGGACCGCACCGCCTCACCGAGAGCGTCGGGGTCGAGCGGCCAGTCGTCGGCCATCCCGGCCAGCGTTGCTGCCAGCCACCACGTGGCCGCCCGCCCCGCCGCCGCACCTCGGCGTCGGCCATGAGCGCCGCCGCCGGCGGCGGCCCAACCGATCTGGGCCAGGGCGGCGGCCGCTGACACCTCGGCCAGCCGAATGGTCTTGCCCGGGTCGAGCGCGTAGAGCGCTTCAGCAGCCGAACCATCCACCGACACCGATCGAAGTGAGCCCTCCGACTCGGTGGTCCAGGCGGTAACCAGCCGGGCCAGAGCGTCGTCGGCATCAGCATCGGGCTGGACGTCGATCGACGTGGGGTCGAGCTCGAGCTCGGTCCACTGCTTCGGGAGCGCCGGTGCCGGGTCGACGACGCCATCGGGCCGGAACGTCGGCACCGCCCAGTCCGGCTCCCACAGCCCGAGGCGGAGAGGAAGCTCTGACGCCGGCGCGGTCTGGGTCACGTGGGTGAGGTCCTCACCACGGACGACACGCTCGTGGGCCACCAACGACGAATCGGTGCCGCCGGCGAGGTGGGGCTCGAGCTCGGCCCAGGAGTGGGTGCTGGCCGCCACCTCATGCACCGGACCGGGCGTGAACCGGCCGAGTCCGTCGCGGCACACCACCGCGGCCCACTCCGGCGGCGCTTCGAGGGCCAGCCGGTACTCGGCGTGGGCGGCCACCCCACCGAGCTGACGGCCGCGCTCGCCCGCCGCCAGGCACCGGTCGCGCAGCTCGGCCAGACGAGCCCATGCCCGGTCCGAGCAACATCCGTCGATCCAGCGCAACATCTCGGCGGGATCGTTCCGCTCCACTGCGGATTCGACCTCTGCGTCGTCGGGGAGTGGCGACGGCCACGACAGCTCGATCACACCAGCGGCCACGGGTAGGAGTAATCACCCCAGGGCGGCTCCGGGAACACCGGGTCGGCCAAGATCGACGCCGCTCGCGCCACCAGGCGAGCGCGTTCTCCTTCGGAGAGCAGATCATCGAACGAGTCGGGCAGATCCCCTTCAGCCACGCCGGCCATGTCGCCGAGGTCGTCGGCGGGGATCGCTTCGCCGGCCGTGTCCCACAGCACGGTTCGCACCTTCGTCTCCACGTGGAAGCTGAGCCCGTTGTCGATGGCCCACAGCCGTCCGTCGGTGCCGGCCAGGATGTGACCGCCCTTGCGGTCGGTCTGGTTCGACAACAGGTCGAACAGAGTCAGGCGCAGCAGCCACCGGCGGTGATGAGGATCGTCGCGCACAGTGAAGTAGTGGGCCGTGTGATCGGCGTCGAGGAACAGCTGGAACGAGCCTGGACCGTGAGGGCCATCACGGAGCACGGTGGGAGGCACCAACCGCCATCCGACGTGCTCGGCGAGCTCGAAGGCTGCCGTCTCGCGCCGGCCGAGCCCGGGCGGGAAGTCGCGGAGCGGGCGCTCGCCGCCGATCGGCTTGTAGACGGCCAGCACCTCGACGTCGCCATGGCAGACGCGGGCCAGCAGCGTGGCATTGCTGCTCCACGGCATGCGGCCCAAGACGTCCACCGCCCCGTGCTCCAGCACCCCGAGGGGATCGTCGGGAACAGGAGGCACGTCGATGGTGCCGCCGGAGGTCAATGGTCGACGCCATGGCCGTTCGTCCGCGGGCAGCGGTGACCCTCGGGGTTCACCGGCCGCCCGCACCAGCGGCAGGCCGGGCGACCGCCGGCCACGACGGCACGGGCATGGGCCACGAACGCTGCCGCCTGCACGTGGGTCAGGCCGAATCGGGCGGTGCCGGCCTCGGCGGCGATGGCTATCTCCTCGTCCTCGGTCTCGCCCTCGATCAACTCCGAGGCAACGATCACGAAGCGCTCGATGTCGGGATCGTGACCGATGGCCAGCTCGCCCACCGTCCACAACGCTTGGGCGATCTCGAATCCGAGATCGGTGGGGAGGTCGTCGGGGGGAGGGAGCTCGATGTCGGCCAGGGCCGAATCGAGGTGATCAGCGAGCGCTGCCACCTGCTGCTTCTCGAGCTTGAGGGTGACGGAGACATCACCGGCGCGTGCCTGGAGGTGGAACACGCGGGCACCCGGCTCGCCCACCGTTCCGGCAGTGAAGGCATCGAGGTCGGGAAGGTCGGCGTCGGTTCCCATGGATCCTTCGGTCTAGGAGGGGGCGAGCTCGGTGAGGTCGCCGAGCGAGTTGATGGCCAGGACGATCGGAGCGTGGGCTCCCACGAGCAGGGCGGTGACCGAGCACGGCGAGATCACGATGCGCTGGAACAGGTCGAGCGGAGCGCCCACCGCCCACGAGGCCGCCGCCTTGACCGGGTCAGCGTGGGACACGGCTACGACGGTCTTGCCCTGGTGACGGCGATGCAGGGCACCAAGCGTGTCGACCATCCGTGACTGCATCTCGGCGAACGACTCGCCGGCGGGGAAGCGGAAACCTGACGGGTGGGACTGCACCGCTGCCCACTCGCGCTTGCGACGGAGGTCGTTGAGACGACGGCCGGTCCACTTGCCGAACTCGCACTCGATGAGCCCCTCGTGGGAGCGGACCCTCCTGCGGCACCGCTCGCCGATCGCCACTGCCGTCTCCTGGGTCCGCTCCATCGGGCTTGCGTACACGGCGGTGGGCTCGAGGGGCGCGATGCGCTCGGCGACGGCGGCGGCCTGCGCTCGTCCTGTGGGGTTGAGATGCAGCCCCACAGCCCGGCCGGGGAGCACCTTGCCGGTCGTCGAGGTCTGACCGTGGCGGACCAGGAGGATCAACGTTGACTTGGGGAGAGTGGGTGTCTTCGACGCCATCGGAGCAGCCAACCTACCCGGCTGTGAGTCGGCCTACCCTGCGGTCAATGTCAGGGACGGACTTCACATCGCTGGCCGAGGTCCACGACGCCGTGGTTTCGTGCCGGGCGTGCCCTCGCCTGGTGGAGTGGCGGGAGCGCGTGGCGGTGGAGAAGCGCGCCGCCTTCGCCGAGTGGGACTACTGGGGGCGACCGGTGCCCGGCTTCGGTGACCCCTCGGCGCGGATGATCATCGTGGGGCTGGCGCCAGCCGCCCACGGAGCCAACCGCACCGGACGGATGTTCACCGGTGACCGGTCGGGCGACGTTCTCTACGCCTCGCTGCACCGCACCGGGTTCGCATCCCAAGCCGAAGCCATCTCGATCGACGATGGCCTCACCTTGACCGACGCCTGGATCACCTCCCCGGTCCGATGCGCTCCGCCGGCCAACAAGCCGACGAACGACGAGCGCGACGCCTGTCGGCCCTTCCTGGAGGCCGACCTCTCACTGGTCCCATGGACGGTGGCGGTGGTGCTGGGCGGGTTCGCCTACGCCACGCTGGCTCGCTCGTTCCGTCTTCGGCCGCGACCGAAGTTCGGTCACGGCATCGAAGTGCCGGTGACGTTCGACGGCCGGGCCCGCACCGTGCTGTGCAGCTACCACGTCAGTCAGCAGAACACGTTCACCGGACGCCTCACACCCGACATGCTCGACGTGGTCTTCCGCCGGGCCCGAGCGCTGCTGTAGGGCGAAGATCAGCCCGCGGGCGCAGCCGCCGCCTTCGGCCTGGGTGGGGGCACGAGCCGGGGCTCGCCCACCGCCGTCTCCGGCCAGCGCTTGCGGGACTTTCGGGCCAGCTTGTGCATCAGCTCGATGGCGGCGGGGTCGTCGTCGCCCGGTCGCCCGATCAGCGCCCCGTCCTTGAGCATCCCGATGATGATCTCGCGGCCGATTTCGGTGCGGACCACGGTGAGCGTCCAGTCGTTGTACTTGCCGATGCCGCCAGCGGAGATGTCGGCATGCTCGGCGGCGAAGTCGGGGCAGTGGTTGCAGCCCTCACGGGTCCAGGCATGGCACTCCTTGAGCGGGACCTCGTGGTACTCCCCGTCGGTCGTCCAGACCTGGAACACGCCCTTGATGTTCACCTTCTTGATGCGGTTGCGCGCCAAGCCGTACTTGGCCTCGAGCAGCTCCTCGAAGATGCGATCGTCGAACGTCTTCGAGCACAGCAGCCCGATGTTGAGGGCGAACCGACGGCCCACCTTGCCGACCTTGCGGGCCTCCATGATCGGCGGGATCGAGCTCTGGCAGCTCATGCCGACCAGGGCGATCTTCTCGTGGCCGGCCTCGACGGCGCTGTCGTAGGCCAGCGTGTTGGCCGAGTAGGTGTAGCGGCTGCCGGCCGAGGCGAAGATGTCGTCGTTGGTGACGGCCACCCCTGGCTTGGCCACCCAGGTGGATCCGTCGCCCTCGAGATAGGACACCAGCGCCGAGTCGATGTAGCCGTGGTCGCGAGCCCAGATCAACAGCGCGCTGACCAGCCCCCCGTCCTGGCCGATCTCGGCGACGAAGTCGTCGGAGGCCCGGGTGAGGATGACGTCCTTGTAGATGCCTGAGAGCTCGTCGACGGTGCGGGTGTGGCCGAACAGCTGCTGGTCGGCCTGGGGCTCCCAGTCACGGAAGCGGGGGCAGGCCCGGGTGCAGGACGTGCAGCCCTTCTGACCGTGGATGCAGTCGGTGGCACCCAGCTCGTCTTCGAGGTGGAATGGCTTGTAGCCGCCCTCGCCGTGGTCGTAGCCGATCACGTCGTGGGGGCAGGCGATGACGCAGCCCGCACAGCCGGTGCACAGTCCCGAGTCGATGACCTCCTCGAACAGCTCTTTCCACTGATGGGTCCAGCGGGGAGCCTTGGTCGGCGCGGCCTCGGCGGTGTCGGTCACGGTGGGCCAGCCTAGGTCTTGGCCGGCGATCTCAGATCGGGCGAACGGTGCGTGACGCGATGAACTCCGGCCGGGGCTCGGGCGCTTCCTTGGGGGGCTCCAACGCGTTGTCGACGTGGTTGTAGACGCCGAAGGCGTTCATCCGCGGGTGAGGTGAGAGGTTCGCAGCGGAGCCGTGCATGAGGTTCGACTCGAAGAAGGTGACCGAGCCGGCGGGGGCGACGACGGCATCGAGCTCGCAGCGCTGGGCCAGCGCGGTCAGCGACGCCTGGTCGGGTACCCCCGTCTCCTGCTGGCGAAGGGATGACCGGTAGTTCGCCTCGGGTGTCTCGCCGGGGCAGGTGACGTACCAGCGATGGGATCCGTTGAAGAACATCAGCGGCCCGTTGTGAGGGGTGTTGTCGGTCAGGGCGACGACGGCGCTGACAGCCCGCGGGCGGGGCATCCCGTCTTCGGCTCGCCAGGTCTCGAAGTCGGAGTGCCACCCGAAGCCGTCGCCGACGAACGCCGGCTTGCGATTTATCCGGGTCTGGTGGAGGTAGACCTCGCCGGCGAGGAGCTGGCGAGCCACATCCACCAACCGCCGGTCAGCGAACAGATCGGCGAACGGCTGCGAGAGGATGTGGACCTCGAACAGTGACCGGACGGCGTCGACCCGGTCGGGCTCGTAGACGACGCGTTCGCCGGCGGCGCCCACGCAGTCAGGCTGGAGCTGGGTGATCAGCTCGGCTGCGAGCATCTCCACCTCGTCGGGGGCGAAGACGTCGGTCCGCGTGAGGTGACCGTCTCGAGCGAAGCGGGCGACCTCTTGGTCAGACAGCGGACCCGGGTCGTGGCCCCACACCACCGGGTCAGGGCGTTCGACGATGCGAGCCTGGTCGAGGGATCGCGAGACGTAGGGATCGGCAGATGCGAGCTGGGTGGCAGCCACTGGCTTCCTCCGTGGTCGTGATGGCGTGAGCGGGCGGGTGCGGTCGAGCCGCCCATAGCGGCGTTGGGCGGCCGTGGCCCCTACGGCGAAGTCGGTCATCCCGAACCTTCCCCAGCTGCGCTCAGGAGGGGGTAGGTGCCGTCGGCGTCGTGGACCTCGTCACCGACCAGGGCCGGGGTGAAGACACAGATCATGCGCAGGTCGGTGTCGGCGTCGAGCACATGCCGCTCGTGGCCATCGAGGGTGTAGAGAACACCGGGCTCGATCCGGTGGATCTCGTCGGTCTCGAGGTCGTGGAGGGCACCGCGGCCCTCGATGCAGTACACGGCCTCGAGGTGGTTGCGGTACCACATCTTGGTGCTCGACCCAGCGTGGAGAACGGTGTCGTGCATCGAGAACGGCGTGCCGTCGCCGGCCAGCAGGAGGCGCCGGCTGTGGAAGGTCGGTGCCCTGACGTCTCGGTCGGTGTCGACGATGTCGTCGAGGGATCGCACGATCATCGTGATGCTCCTCCGGTCGAGGTGAGGTCGTGGCTGGCGGCCACGGTGTCGATGGCGTTCGAGAGTCGGTCGATGCCCTCGTCGAGCAGCTCGACGTCGATGTTGAGGGGCGGGAGCAGCTTCACAACCTCGCCGTCGGCGCCTGAGGTCTCGACCATCAGGCGCCGCTCGAAGCACTCCGACACGATGCGGTCGGCGATGCTGCCATTCCGGGTGGCGACTCCGTGGATCATCCCGCGGCCCCGCACCTCGTGGATGAGGTCACTGTGGCGGTCGGCCATGTCGGAGAGCCGGGCCTCGATGCGAGCGCCTTTGCGACGGACGGAGCGTCCGAGGTCGCCATCGGCCCACAGGTCGAGGGCCGCGGTGGCGGTGACCATCGCCGGGCAAGAACCGCGGAAGGTTCCGTTGTGCTCGCCCGGCTCCCACACGTCGAGATCGGAGCGGAAGGTCACCACCGCGAAGGGGAGGCCGTAGCCCGACAGCGATTTCGACAGGCAGATGATGTCGGGCTCGATGCCGATGTCGTCGAAGGAGAGGAAGGTGCCGGTGCGGCCGCAACCGACCTGGATGTCATCGACGATCAGCAGCACATCGTGCTTGGCGCAAAGATCGGCTAGACCTCGCAGCCAGCTCGGTCGGGCGACGTTGACGCCGCCCTCGCCCTGGATCGTTTCCACGATCACCGCGGCCGGGGGATCGAGGCCCGAACCGGCATCGTCGAGGTAGGACTCGAGCACGTGGAGAGAGTCGATGTCGGAGTCGAGGAACCCGTCGAAGGGCATCGACACCGCGCCGTCGAGCGAGACGCCGGCGCCGCCACGCTTCATGGCGTTGCCGGTGATGGCCAGCGAGCCGAGCGTCATGCCGTGGAAGGCGTTGGTGAACGACACGACGTTGTGACGGCCGGTGACCTTGCGGGCCAGCTTGAGCGCGGCCTCGACGGCATTGGTCCCGGTCGGGCCGGGGAACATCACCTTGTGATCGAGGCCCCGCGGCTCGAGCACGACTTCGACGAAGCGTTCGAGGAATCGCACCTTGGCCTCGGTCATGGTGTCGAGGCTGTGGGTGACGCCGTCGTCGAGGAGGTACTCGACGAGGCGGGTCTTCAACGCCGGGTGGTTGTGGCCGTAGTTGAGCGTGCCGGCCCCGGCGAAGAAGTCGATGAACTCGCGTCCCTCGACGTCGGTCAGTACGGCACCCGACGCCGTGGCGAAGGTGGTGGGCCACGTCCGGCAGTAGGAGCGGACTTGGGATTCATGGCGTTCGATGGTGGACATGAGGTTGACCTCGTGGTTGTCGGGTGTGGTGGGAGGGTGGAGTTGGTGACTCGTGGTCAGGTCGATCCGGGCGATCTGATCGGTCCGATGCGGTAGCGCCGCTCGGGTTCGTGATCGCCGGGGAACCAGCTGGCGGGCGCCCAATCGCGCACACTGATGTCGGTGCTCCAGCGGTGGGCGGCACCGCGGAACAGAGCGTCGGATGCCTTGTTCGACGGCGTGACCGTGGCCTCCAGCCATCGCGGCTCGGGTGTGCGCGCGATCACCGCGTCCAGCAGGCGGGAGGCGAGTCCCTGGCCGCGGTGGTCGGGCGTGACGGCGATCTGCCACACGAAGAGCGTGTCGGGATCGTCGGGAACCCGGTGGCCGGCCATGAAGCCGGCCAGCTCGCCATCACCGCTGGTGGCAACGGCCGAAGTCGCCGCCCAGTGCGTGCACACCAGCACGTAGGCGTAGGGCGAGTTCTCGTCCAGCGCACCGCCGGCATGGACCAGCCGCCACATCGAGGCGGCGTCGGTGGGAGCCGGGGCGCGCAGAACTGGCTCAGGAGCGCCCAGTGACGCTGGAGCATTCGAGCGTGACGGTGCGGTTCGCATACGAGCGAGCCACGACGTGATGGCCGGAACCACCAATGAGGAACCACAACGATGGGATCAGAACAGTGATCCCGGGGATTCGGTGTCGCAGCACAAGCGCCGAGTCGGCGCTTGAATGGACTGTCGAATCACCTCCCGCGCGTTTCTAGCTGGTCATCGTTCACCGTAACAGGGTCGTCACGCTTGCTCAACGAACGGCAGCAGCGAATGGCGAGGTGCGGCCGCTCGCCGGGGCGGCCAAGATGGACAGATGGACCTCACCTACCCTCCCGAGGCTGAGGAGTTCCGGGCCGAGATCGGTGCCTGGCTCGACGAGAACCTCCCCGACGGCTGGGGGTCGCCCGACTTCGCGATGAAACCCGCCGAGCGGAAGGCGTTCGACGAGCAGTGGACCAAGAAGCTGTACGACGGCGGCTGGATCTGTGCGTCGTGGCCCCAGGAGTACGGCGGCAAGGGTCTCAGCCTCATCCAGAACGTGGTGCTCAACGAGGAGTTCGCCACCAGGCGGGCTCCGATGCGAGCCGACTTCTTCGGCGACACCCTGGTGGGCCCCACCATCTTGCAGTGGGGAACCGAGGAGCAGAAGCATCTCTTCCTCCCCAAGATCCTCAGGGGTGAGATCACCTGGTGTCAGGGGTTCAGCGAACCCAACAGCGGATCCGACTTGGCCAGCCTGACGACCAAGGCCGTCCTCGACGGCGACGAGTGGGTGGTGACCGGTCAGAAGGTGTGGACCACCCAGGCCCAGTACGCCGACTACTGCTTCGTGCTGGCCCGCACCGATCCCGACGTGGCCAAGCACGCCGGGATCTCCTACCTGCTCGTGCCGATGCGCCAGAAGGGCATCGAGGTTCGCTCCATCATCCAGCCCGACGGTTCCGACGAGTTCAACGAGGTGTTCTTCGACGGTGCTCGCTGTCCGCGCGACTGGGTGGTCGGCGGAGTCAACAACGGCTGGAAGGTCGCGATGACCACGCTCGGCTTCGAGCGCGGCGCGTCCACCACCACCGGGTTCCGCCGTTTCGAGCGTGAGTGGCGCCAGGTGCGCACCATCGCCCGGGAGAACGGCCGAGGCGACGATCCGCTGGTGCGACAGGACCTGGCTCGGGCCTGGGGCAAGGTCAAGATCATGGAGATCAACGGCTACCGCCAGCTCACCGACGCGGTGCACGGAACCAAGAAGGCGGCTGCTGTGTCCGCCCTCAACAAGATCAACTGGTCCGAGTACCACCAGTGGTTCATGGAGGTGTTCACCACGGTCCAGGGGCCGATGGGTCAGATCCTCCAGGGCTCGTCCGACGACGTGTTCGAGACGTCGCGCCATCGGGGTGGTCACCACTATCCCGTGTCGCCGCTGCAGGCCGCCTTCTTCTTCAGCCGCTCCGAGACCATCTGGGGTGGCACCAGCCAGATCCAGCGCAACATCGTCGGCGAGCGAGTGCTCGGCCTCCCCAAGGAGCCGAAGGTGGACCAGGTGTCCCAGTCGTAGTCCAGACCCTGCGTTCCGTTGGGACACCTCGACGACGAATTCCGGGAGGAGCGCGACGCCCCGGCGTCGAATAGGTCACCACGCTGTCCGCCTGACCAAAAGGATCCCTACCCATGTCGCGACGCAGGACCGCCGCGCTCGTCGCCCTCGGCCTGGCCATCGGGGCCGGCGCGGTTCCCCTCGCTGGGCCCGCTCAGGCCACCAGCACCCAGTGCACCATCCCCGACGCCCGAGGCGACGGTACCGGCATCGTCATCGGCGTGACCCAGCCGGTGTACAGCGAGCCGGCGCTCGATCTCGTCGAGATGGGTGTGGAGTGGCAGCAGACCGAGGAGAACCTCAGGTTCACCATCGAGGTCGACGACCTCAACGACCTCGAACTTCCCCCAGTGGGAACCAACGGCGAGTACTTCGACTTCAACTTCTCGATGGACGGCAAGGCGTACGGGGTCCAGTACTTTCACAGTCGCGTCGACTCGGATCAGCGCTGGCGGCTCATCGAGTGGAACCCAGGTCGGGTGACGATCGCCGACTCGGAGAGCTCCAATGTCACCGGCGAGGTCGACGTCATCGCTGACCTCATCACCATCGACATCCCCGCCCGGGTCGTCCTCACCGACACCGGCGAGCAGGTGTTCAGCCTGCGCAGCGGGCTCACGGTCGACGCCTTCGAGATCACCTCGCGCCGGGAGCTCGTCGCCCTCGTGCCCGACGTCGACGTGGCCGCACCCGAGGGCGATGGCTGCGCGAGCGTGACCGTCGGCACGGTTGCGGGCGGAGCCGATCCCCTCGATCACGGCGACTCGATCCAGCTCAGCGGTGCCTACACCGTCGATGCCGTCCGACAGTGCGCGGTCGACCCGTGCGTCCGGGAGAGCTTCCTGGTCGGAGCCGATTCCGGAACCCTTCGTATCGAGCTCGCCAACGTCGTGGATCCGACCGGTCTCAGCGACATCGACCTGTTCCTGACCGGGACGGGTGGCTCTCACGAGTCCGCCACTGCCGGCAACGACGAGGTCATCGAAATCCCACTGGCCACTGGCCGAGTCGGCGGGTACGAGGTCAGCGCCCTCGCCCACTTGGCGGTGGGGGCCACGTTCGACATCATCGTCTCTGTTCACCCACCCGCCGCCTCCTGATCGCCCGAGGACTCAGCATGTCTTCCATTCGCCCACTCACTGCACTGGTCACCGCGGCCGGGCTGCTGGCCGGCACCATCGTCGGTACCGGCGCCGAGGCCTCCTCGCCGGCCGAGGGCACCCTGGACGAAGCCAATGACTCCGTGACCTGGGAGGGTGGGCCGTTCTTGGTGCCCCGTCCCACCGCCGGCGATCTTGGATGTCTGTCCCCGACTGATCCGATCTGTGACCACTTCGCCCTCGAGCTGGCGCTGGGGGGAGGTGCGGATTACTCCGTCGAGATCGAGATGCTCGTCGAAGGCGGCGATCTCGACCTCTACGTCTTCGACCCCGCCGGTGTCCTGATCGCCACGTCGGAGTCGAGCGACCCCGTCGAGAACGTGACGCTCGCCGATCCGCCCGACGGCACCTACACGGTCTCGGTCAACCCGTTCTTCGTCGCTCCCGGCTCGGGCACCTATACGACCACGGCCACCGTGGCTGAGGACCAGGATGGCGACGAGCACGAATCGTTCCGTATCGACAGCCTGGTTGAGGACTGCTCGCAGCTCGTTCCACGCCACGTCGGCCTGCCCGGAGTGACCGACGACGGGTCCGAGATCACCCTGGATGTGGTGGTGGCCTACGACCAGATCGAGCTGCTCGAGACATCGAGGGGGTTGGATCTCGAGAGCGCCAAGGCCGCAGCTCTCGACCACCTGGCTGACGACGTCGTCCCTGCGGTGAAGACCAGCTACGCCGAGCTCGGCATCGACTTCAACGTCGTTGGCTACGAAGAGGTTCCAGGGATCATCTCCGCCGAGCTGACCGATGAAGTCCGGGACTTCAACGGTGGTACCCGTCCCGCCATCTACAGCGACGAGATGTTCGAGCAGGTGAAGGACCACTTCGAGGAGAGCGTGCCCGACGGGATCGACATCGTCTACGTGGCGACCGGAAAGGATCTCTTCAGCCGTCCCGATGTCAGCGGCGACGGCCAGGGTCTCCTGGGTCAGGCGAACTGCATCGGTGGTGTTCGCTGGGACGACCTGTCCTTCGCCATCGGCGAAGCGTGGACCGACCGGGTGACGGGCATCGTGGCGCAGCACAACACCGCGGCTCTGGTGATGTCGCACGAGGTGGGCCACCTCATGGGTGCCCACCACCACTACGGCGAGTGCATCACCGGCCAACGCCCCCACGACAGCAACGAGCGGATCGACCCCGAGCATCCGTGCACGGTGATGTTCCCGTCGGCCGGACCGAACAACATGCCGTTCAGCATGCTCAACGGGTCAGTCGTGCGCGAGCACGCCAACCTGTTCGCCCGTCCCTGACCTTCGGGACCCGACCGGTTCCCGACCAGCAGCTCCCCGAACGGCTACAGGGGTGTGACCGGCACGTCGAGCTGAGGGTGCTCGGTGCCGCCATCGACGTCGAGCACCTTGCCGGTGACCCAGCCGCTGGCGGGTGACGCCAGGTACAGGGCGGCGGCGGCGACGTCCTCCACCGTGCCGAGACGTGCCATGGGGGTGCGCTCTTCCATGGCGGTGCGCATGGCGTCGTCGGCGGCCACGTAGGCCAGCGCGTCGGTGAGGATGCTGCCGGTGCCGATGGCGTTCACCCGGACCTTGGGTGCGAACTCGGTGGCCACCAGCTTGGTGAGGGTGGAGAGCGCAGCCTTTGCCGTGCCGTAGGCGGCGAAGCCAGGTTGGATCATGTCGGCCGCCCGCGACGAGATGTTCACGATGCTGCCGCCGTTGGCGGTGCGCACCATCTCGGGAACGGCGAACCGGGTCAGCAGGAAAGCCGACGTGACGTTGAAGCGGAACGCCTCTTCGAAGGACCGCTCACTGGTGCGCAGCGCCTCCCGCGGCATCCAGCCCCCAGCGTTGTTCACCACGATGTCGATCCGACCGAAGTGCTCGACGGCGGCGGCCACCAGCGCCTCGAGCTGGGCTCGCTCCATGACGTCGGTACCGATGGACAGTGCCTTGGTTCCCCGGGCCTCGACTTCTCGAGCGGTGTCGTCGATCTGTTCTTGGGTGCGGGCGGCCACCACCACGTCGGCTCCGGCTTCGGCGAAGGCCAGCGAGATGCCCCGGCCGATGCCACGACCAGCACCGGTGACGATGGCGACGTGCCCGTCCAGCCTGAAGCGATCGAGAATGGTCATGGCGCCCTCGACAGGATTCGAACCTGTGCACACGGCTCCGGAGGCCGATGCTCTATCCACTGAGCTACGAGGGCAAGGCCGATGGATGGCGGTCGGCGCATCCTAGTGGTGCCTCTAACCGACGGGGGAGTGCGTACAGTTCCGTCAATGGCCGGTCGCACCATCCTGGTGGTCGAGGACGATCCCGTCGTCCAACGGCTCATCGAGGTCAACTTCTCGATGGAGGGTTGGGCGGTGGTCACCGCCAACGACGGTCTCGCCGGTCTAGCGGCCATCCGGGCCGAGCGGCCGGATTGCATCCTGTCGGACATCATGATGCCGAAGATGACCGGCCTCGAGCTCCTGGCCTTGGTGCTCGATGACCCTGACCTGGCCGCCATCCCGGTGATCCTCCTGTCGGCCAAGGCCCAGAGCCCCGACGTGCAGGCGGGGCTCGATGCCGGTGCCGCCGACTACGTCACCAAGCCGTTCGAGCCGATGGATCTGCTCGAGCGGGTCGAGAAGGTGCTCGCCGACTGAGGCACCCGTCACCGGAGCACTCGCCGACCAGGTGGCCCAACCAGGTGGCAGCCCAACTGGTGACGGGCGAGACTCCCCCGATGACCAGCCGGTCCCACCAGGAACACGCGTGATACGCCATCAGCTCGCCGAAGCGCTGGCCGAGGGGTTGCGCGCCCTCGGTGTCGATCCGCCCGCCACCATCGGCCTGGAGGCCCCGGCCCGCCGCGAGCACGGCGATTGGTCCTCCAACGTCGTGCTGGCGTGTGCCAAGGCGGCCGGCCGCAATCCCCGTGAGCTGGCCGCGGAGCTCGCCGATCAGCTCACCGCCAGCCTTCCGGACCACGTGGAGCGGGTCGAGATCGCTGGGCCTGGATTCGTCAACTTCCACCTGTCCCCCACCTGGCTGCACGGCGTGCTGGCGATCGTCCTGTCGGAGGGCGTCGATGGCTACGCGCGCTCGGACGTCGGCGCCGGCACCAGGGTGAACGTCGAGTTCGTGTCGGCCAACCCGACCGGTCCGCTCCATGCCGGGCATGGCCGCAACGCGGCCTACGGAGATTCCGTCGCCCGCATCCTCGAGCGAGCGGGCTACGAGGTCGAACGCGAGACCTACATCAACGACCGCGGCATCCAGATGCAGAACTACGCGGCATCGCTGGCCGCTCGACGCGACGGCACGGACTTACCCGATGGCGGCTACCGGGGCGACTACATCGGCGAGTGGGCGGCCGACATGGCTCCCGGCGCCGATCCGCTGGTGTGGGGCGAGGAGCGGGCACTCGCCGACCACCGCGCCACCCTCGAGCCGTTCAACGTGTCATTCGACACGTGGTTCTCCGAGCGAACCCTGGTGGAGTCCGGCGCCATCGAAGCCACGCTCGCCGATCTGCGCGAGCGCGACATGGTCTACGACGAGGCCGGCGCCCTGTGGCTTCGGTCGACCCGCTTCGGAGACGACAAGGACCGGGTGCTGGTCAAGAGCGATGGCCACTACACCTACCTGCTTCCCGACATCGCCTACCACCGGGACAAGTTCGCCCGTGGGTTCGACCTCCTCATCGACGTGTGGGGTGCCGACCACCATGGCTACGTACCCCGCATGAAGGCGGCCGTCCAAGCGCTCGGCCACGACCCCGACGACCTCGAGGTGGTCATCATCCAACTCGTCAACCTCGTCGACGGCGGGGAGCCGGTACGGCTCTCCAAGCGCGCCGGTGACATCATCGAGCTCCGCGACGTGCTCGGCGAGGTGGGCGCCGACTCGGCCCGGCTCACCTACCTGCTCCAGTCCGCCGACACCCGCCAGACGTTCGACTACGACGTCGTCAAGGCGCAGGCCAACGAGAACCCGGTCTTCTACGTGCAGTACGCCCATGCCCGCATCCACTCCATCGCCAAGGTGGCGGCGGAGCGGGGGGTCGATCGGCCGCCCCTCGACCGGGTCGACCTGAGTCTCCTCACCCACCCGCGCGAAATCGAGCTGTTGCGGACTCTGGCTGAGCTTCCCGACGTCGTGGACCTGGCGTGCCGGGAGCGGGCGCCCCACAAGATCTCGACCTGGGTGCGCGACCTCGCCGGGCGGTTCCACGGCTTCTACCACGACTGCTATGTGATGGGCGACGGAATCAGCCCCGAGCTAACCCAGGCCCGCCTGTCGCTGACCGAAGGCACCCGCATCGGGCTGGTCATCGGGCTCGGCTTGCTCGGCGTGTCGGCCCCTGAGTCGATGTGACGGCGGGACGAACGTGACCATTCCGATCCCGTTCTCGCTCCTCCCGGAGTCATCGACCGTCGCGGGGGATGGATCGCTGTGGATCGGCGGATGTGCGGTGCTCGACCTCGCCGAGGAGTTCGGCACGCCGCTGTTCGTGTACGACGAAGGCCATCTTCGCAACCGCTGCCGGGAGGCGGTCGAGGCATTCGGCGACGGCGTGGCCTACGCCACCAAGGCCTTCCTGTGCGTGGCCATGGCTCGGCTCGCCCACGAGGAAGGCATGCACCTCGACGTCGCCACGGGCGGCGAGATGCATGTTGCCCTCACCGCCGGCGTGCCGCCGGAGCGGCTGGTGCTGCACGGCAACAACAAGTCGAACGAGGAGCTCCGCCGGGCCATCGAGCTCGGGATCGGCCGCATCGTGGTCGACAGCTTCGACGAGATCTCCCGCCTCGAGATGCTCTGCTCGGGTGTCGGGTACCGGGGCGCGCCAGGGGCGCCGATACCCGTCCTGCTGCGGATCACGCCCGGAGTCGAAGCCCACACCCACGAGTTCGTCCGGACCGGACAGGAGGACTCCAAGTTCGGCTTCGGAGTTCCGTCCGGCATGGCCCAGCAGGCCGTAGATCGGGTTGCGGCATCGGCGGCTTTCGATCTTCGTGGTCTGCACGTGCACGTGGGAAGCCAGATCTTCGCCACCGAGTCGTTCACCAAGGCGGCTGAGGTGGTGGCCGGGTTCGCCGCCGACCACGACTTCGGGGAGCTGTCGATGGGCGGCGGGCTCGGCGTGGCCTACGTGGTGGGGGAGGAGGCACCCACCATCTCGCAGTGGGCACGCGCCGTCCGCACGGCGTGCGAGGGCGCCAGCATACGATCCCGCATCCTGGCCGAGCCCGGCCGCTCCATTGCCGCCGCCGCTGCCGTCACGTTGTACACGGTCGGCACCGTGAAGGAGATCCCAGGTGTCCGCACCTACGTGTCGGTCGACGGCGGGATGAGCGACAACCCCCGTCCCGTCCTCTACGGCTCGGGGTACGAGGCCTTCCTCCCTCGGTGTGTGGAGGCGGAGCGGCCCCGCGTCGTCGACGTCGTCGGCAAGCACTGCGAGAGCGGCGACTTCATCGTGAAGGGCGCGGCCGTGCCCGACGACCTCCACACCGGAGACATCCTGTGCACTCCGGTCACCGGCGCATACGGCCACAGCATGGGCTCCAACTACAACAAGATCCGTCGCCCCGCCGTGGTGTTCGTGAGCGACGGCCGGGTTCGTCCGGTGGTGCGTCGCGAGACCTACGACGACCTACTGGTCGCCGAGAACCTCGATGCCTGAGGGCCCCCTCACCGCTACCGTGACCCACATGAGTGAGACGTCCACGGTCCGTGTCGGTCTGCTTGGCTGCGGCACCGTCGGGGGCGCGCTCGTCGCGCTCATGCGGGAGCAGGCCGGCGAGATCGCCGAGCGCACCGGCGTTCGTCTCGAGATCTCCCGGGTTGCCGTGCGCAGCGCATCGAAGGATCGTTCGGTCACGATCTCGCCGGCGGTCTTGACCACCGATCCGGCGAGCGTCGTCAGCGCCCGCGACGTCGATGTCGTGGTCGAGCTCATCGGGGGGATCGAGCCGGCGTTCGACCTCATCCTCGATGCGCTCAAGGAGGGCAAACCCGTCGTCACTGCCAACAAGGAGCTCATCGCCAACCTCGGCGCCGAGCTCTACGCCGCGGCCAGCTCCAGCGGTGTCGACCTGTTGTTCGAGGCGTCCACCGCCGGCGCCATCCCGCTGGTCCGGGTGCTGCGAGAGTCGCTGGTCGGCGAACACGTCACCCGGGTGATGGGCATCGTGAACGGCACGACCAACTACGTGCTAACCCGCATGACCGAGGCCGGAGTCAGCTACGCCGAGGCCCTGACAGAGGCACAGAACCTCGGGTTCGCCGAGCGCGATCCCGCCGCCGACGTCGAGGGATACGACGCGGCGGCCAAGGCGGCCATCATCGCGTCGATCGTGTTCGGTACCCGTGTCGTCGCCGGCGACGTCTACCGCGAGGGAATCACCACCATCACCGCCGACGACATCTCCTACGCAACCCGCCTGGGTTTCGTGGTGAAGCTGCTCGCCATTGCAGAGCGCAGCGAGTCCGTCGATGGTGGTCCCGACGAAGTCAACGTGAGGGTCCATCCGGCCATGGTGCCCAGCGACCACCCACTGGCCAGCGTCCGGGACTCGTTCAACGCCGTGTTCGTCGAGGGTGACGCCTGCGACCAGATGATGCTCTACGGCCGGGGTGCCGGGGGGCGCCCCACCGCCAGTGCCGTCCTCGGTGACCTGGTCGATGCGGCCATCAACCTGCGCCAGGGCACCCATCGCCCCTTCGTCGCTCCCGAGCGACGCCGGATCCGCACCATCGACGATCTGCGCACCGAGTACTGCATCAACCTCGACGTGGTCGACGAGCCCGGCGTGCTGGCGTCGGTGGCCGGCGTGTTCGGAGCCCACGGCGTATCCATCCGATCGATGGAGCAGCTCGGGCTCCAACACGAGGCCCGTCTCATCTTCATCACCCACACCGCCCGCGAAGCCGACGTGCAGGCCACCATCGCCGGCTTGCGCAGCCTCGGCGCCGTCGACTCGGTCAACAGCGTGCTGCGGGTCGTCGGCGACGAGGACTGATTCCCATGGAGGATCGACTGCGCTACGTCTCCACCCGGGGCCAGTCCCCACCGCTCGACTTCGCCGATGTGCTGGTGGCCGGGCTGGCGACCGACGGGGGCCTCTACGTGCCCGAGCACTGGCCCGATCTCTCCGGCGCCTTCGAGAGGACGGTCGCCGCTCCCGGGCGGCCGTACGCCGATGTTGCCGTCGACGTGATCGAGCCCTTCGTCGGCGACTCGGTCAGCCCCGACGACCTGCGCTCACTGGTGGTCGACGCCTACGACCAGTTCGACCACCCCGATGTCGCGCCCCTCGTGGAGCTCGGTGGCGGCATGTGGGTGATGGAGCTGTTCCACGGCCCGACCCTGGCGTTCAAGGACTACGCCCTCCAGGTCGTCGGGCGGTTGTTCGACCATGTGCTGGCTCAGCGCGACCAACGGGTCACGATCGTGGGCGCCACATCGGGAGACACCGGTTCTGCCGCCATCGAAGCCTGCCGCGATCGGGAAGCGCTCGACATCGTCATCCTCCATCCTCATGGCCGGGTGTCCGACGTCCAGCGGCGACAGATGACCACCGTCGACAGCATGAACGTGCACAACGTGGCGATCGACGGCACCTTCGATGACTGCCAGGACCTGGTGAAGGCGATGTTCGCCGACACCGCGTTCCGCGACGCTGTGCACCTGTCGGCGGTGAACAGCATCAACTGGGCGCGGGTGATGGCCCAGGTCGTCTACTACGTCGTCGCTGCGGCCAAGGTGGGCCGAGGTGGTCCCGTCTCCTTCAGTGTGCCCACCGGCAACTTCGGCAACATGTTCGCCGGTGAGGTGGCGCGACGGTGTGGGGTTCCCATCCGCCAGCTCGTCATCGGCAGCAATCGCAACGACATCCTGACCCGCTTCCTCCGCACCGGAACCATGACGATGGAGCCGGTGGTGCCCACCATCAGCCCGTCGATGGACATCGGGGTGTCGTCCAACCTCGAGCGCCTGCTGTTCGAGCTGATGGGCCGCGACGGCGTCGCCGTCGCCGATCTGCTCACCCGTTTTCGCGACGACGGCACCGTCTCGGTCCCGGTGGACGTTCTGGCTCCGCTCCGGGAGCACTTCGACGCCGCCTCCTTCGATGACGATCAGACCCGTTCCACCATCGCCTCGGTCCTCGCCGAGGGCGGGCCGGTGCTCGATCCCCACGGCGCCATCGGGGTGGCGGCCGGCCGGGCCTGCCGGCGGGATGCAACCAGTCCGATGGTGTGCCTGGCCACCGCTCATCCCGCCAAGTTCCCCGACGCCGTCGAAGAGGCCACGGGCAGCCGTCCCCGGCTTCCCGGCCGGCTCGCCGATCTGATGGACCGGGCCGAGCACTTCGTCCGGCTTCCCGCCGAGCTCACAGAGGTCGAGGCGTTCGTGCAGTCGGTCAGCCGGGTTCCGTCGGTGCCGCCGGCGAAGGTCGTCAGCCCCGATCGGGGGACCTCACGGTGAAGTACGTGGTCTGCGTGCCCGATGGCTGCGCCGACGAACCGGTGGCAGCGCTCGGTGGACGCACTCCGCTCGAAGCGGCCGACCTGCCCACCTTTGCCGCTTTGGCCGCCGCCGGCGAGGTGGGTCGGGCCGCGGTCATCCCCGCCGGCATGCCACCGGGGAGCGACGTCGGCAACATGTCGATCCTTGGCTATGACCCCGGCCGATTCCACACCGGTCGGGCACCGATCGAGGCCGCGGCCCTGGGCTTGCGGCTGGAACCCGACCAGGTCGCGTTCCGCTGCAATCTGGTCACGGTCGGCGACAACGGAACCATGGTCGACTTCGCCGGTGGCCACCCCGCCACCGAGGACGCGGCATCGGTCATCGCCGAGCTGGGTGAAGCGCTGGGAACCGATGACGTGGCGTTTCATCCGGGCGTTCAGTACCGCCACATCGTGGTGACGCCGCGGGAGTGGGCCGACGCCCGCTGCGTGCCGCCCCATGACCTCTCCGACAAGCCCATCGTGCTGCCCACCGGGCCAGCAGCATCGAAGCTCATCGACCTCATGGCCGCCAGCCGGGACATCGTCGGAGCCTCGTCGCTCGGCGCCACCCAGATCTGGTTGTGGGGTCAGGGCCCGCAACCGGTCTTGCCCCGCTTCTCCGACGTATGGGGGCTGCGGGCCGGATTGTGCACCGCCGTCGATCTGGTCCGCGGCCTTGGTGTGCTCGCCGGAATCAGCATCGTCGAGGTGGACGGCGCGACCGGCTGGTACGACACCAACTACGAGGGCAAGCGAGACGCGGCCCTCACCGCGTTGGCCGACGGTTCCGACCTGTTCCTCATCCACGTCGAGGCCAGCGATGAGGCCGGGCACGCCGGGAACGTCGAGGAGAAGGTGCGCGCCCTCGAGAGCTGGGACCACCGGATCCTGGCACCGCTGGTGGAGGGGCTCGACGCGATGGGGGACTGGCGCCTGTTGCTGCTGCCCGACCACGCCACCCCCCTGGCTCTCAAGACCCACACCACCGGGGCCGTGCCCTACATGCTGGTCGGCAGCGGGGTGGACGGCGCTGGCGGCTCCTACACCGAGTCTGGGGTAGCGGATCGCCCCGAGATCCCGGGCCACGAGCTGATGGGTCGCCTTCTGGAACGCACTCCCGCCACCTGAAGGAGCGAGGACCTTTCCAGTCATGTGGTTGCCGGGTTGTCCGCCAGGCGGTACAGTCGTCCCTGTTCCCCCCGCCCCACCGGCTCCATCCGGGGTCAGGTCGGGCGTCGAGGCGGAGCAACCCGGCCCCGCCTTTCCCGGCATCCGAGCCTCCGCTCGAATGCCTGACGCGGCTGGATCCCGAATCCGAATCGCGGGACGCGCCTGATACCACCGGTGCTCCCGCTCAGCAGATCTGTGAGGTTGCGATGAGCGACCAGACCCTCGAACGCTCGGTCCTCGAGAAGAAGGACCGTGATGAGCTCCTCTCCATCGTCGACGCCCTGGGTGCCAAGGCACCATCGCGGGCCCGCAAGGCCGAGCTCGTCGACCTGATCCTGGAGACCACCGGCGTTGGCGAGGCCAACGGGAGCTCAGCCAATGGCGATGTCCCGACGGCCAAGTCTGATGTCGACGAGAAGCCCAAGAAGACCAAGAAGCCGACGGCGAAGGGTGAGTCCACCGGTGTTGACGACGCGGCTGACGATACCGGTGACGATGCCCGTGACGACCGAGCAGCCGACTCTTCGACGGCCCCTGTGTCCACCGATGCAGGTGAGGTCGATGTCGAAGAGTCCGGCGACGGCCAGGGGCGAGGCGGCGGCAACCATCCCGATCGCGAACGGGATCGCCAGACCGACCGTACCAAGGGCAATCAGAACCGCAACCGCGATCGTCAGGGCAGCCAGAACAAGGGCGGCCAGAACAAGGGCGGCCAGGACAAGGGCGGCCAGGACAAGGGTGGTGGCGACGGCGACGAGCAGCGGGCCGATCGCGAGCGCCAGCAGGCGTTGAAGGACGATCCGAACGCCATCAAGATCACCGTCGCCGAAGCCGGCAACCGCCGGGGCAGCAACCGTCGCCGGCGGGGGCGCGGCGGCCAGCAGCAGGGTGGTGGCCAGACCGAGCTGTGGGCGGGCGAGCCGACGGCTGTCGAGGGAATCCTCGACCTGCACGCACAGGGCTATGGCTTCCTCCGGGTCAAGGGCTTCCTGGCCCACAAGGACGACGTCTACGTCAGCCAACGCCAGGCGCGTCAGTTCCACATGCGCAAGGGCGACCACGTCACCGGCCTCGGTCGCGAGGCCCTCCGCGACGAGACCAACCCGGCCCTGCTTCGCGTCGAGACAGTCAACGGTGCCCCCGCCGATGAGGCCGAGCATCGGCGCCCCAACTTCGAGGACCTCACCCCGCTGTTCCCCGACGAGAAGCTCCCGCTCGAGCGGGAGGACGATCCCACAAACATGACGGCGAGAATCGTCGATCTCATCAGCCCCATCGGCAAGGGCCAGCGCGGACTCATCGTGTCGCCGCCGAAGGCCGGCAAGACCACGATCATGAAGCAGATCGCGCACTCGATCGAGCGGAACAACCCCGAGGTCCACCTGATGGTGCTCCTCGTCGATGAGCGGCCCGAGGAGGTCACCGACATGCGTCGGTCGACCAACGGCGAGGTCATCGCCTCCACCTTCGACCGGCCCTCCGAGGAGCACACCCAGGTCGCCGAGCTGGCCATCGAGCGGGCCAAGCGCCTTGTCGAGACGGGCCGGGACGTCGTCATCATCCTCGATGGCATCACCCGCCTGTCCCGGGCCTACAACCTGGCCGCTCCCGCCACCGGTCGGATCATGTCCGGTGGTGTCGATTCCGGCGCCCTCTACCCGCCCAAGAAGTTCTTCGGCGCCGCCCGGAACCTCGAGGAGGGCGGCAGCCTCACCATCTTGGCCACTGCCCTGGTCGAGACCGGTTCGAAGATGGACGAGGTGATCTTCGAGGAGTTCAAGGGCACCGGCAACATGGAGCTCCGGCTCGACCGCCGCCTGTCCGAGCGCCGGATCTATCCCGCCATCGATGTCGACGCTTCCTCGACCCGTCATGAGGAGCTGCTGTTCGACCGCAAGCAGCTCCAGCAGGTCTGGAAGCTGCGACGGGTGCTGTCGGGGCTGGCCAACGACGCCGGCGGCGGCAATGCCGGCCTCGAGCTGCTGATCGACCGCATGAAGACGTTCAAGTCCAACGACGAGTTCTTGGCCGAGATCGCCAAGACGGCCGGTGCCTGACACAATGGCGGGCTGCGATTCACATCGCGGCACCACTCTGCGGAGGACCGATGAAGGCTGACATCCACCCCGACTACACCGAGACCACAGTTGTGTGCTCGTGCGGAAGCACGTTCACCACCCGGTCCACCGCCGGCGACGAGCTGCACCTCGAGCTCTGCAACGAGTGCCACCCGTTCTTCACCGGCAAGCAGAAGCTCGTCGACAGCGGTGGCCGAGTGGAGCGCTTCGAGAAGCGCTACGGCCGTCGCAAGGGTGGCGAGTAGACCAATCGTGTCGTCCGGGTGGGCTTGACGCCTTCCGGACCGGTACCGAGGCCCCGCTCATGGATGCCGATCAGCGACCGGCGCTGCTGGCAGCCAAGCTGCGGGGCCTCGTTCGCGCCCGGTGGGGCGTCGCTCCCGAGCCGTCCTCGTTTCCCGGGGGGGCGGCGGGAACCACCGTCGTCGATGGGGTCATCCAGGGGTGGGTGCTCGCCGACGACCGTCGACCTCGCGGCGCTCTCGGCGGGGCACTGACCTGGGCCGACCGTGTTGGGGTCGCCGGGCTGAACGTGCTCATCGACGACGAGGCGGCCGGCAACGCCCGCGCCGGCGGTGCTCTGGTCGTCGCCAGCTCGGCCGTTGCCCGGCGCGCGCTGTCCTTCACCGATCCGCCACATATCTGGGCTGTTCACGGCACCGAGCTTGTCGAGGCACACCCCGCCCTCCCACCGGAACCGTCAGAACCCCCAGCCGAAGCCCTGGTCCATCTCGAACGAATCGAGGCGGCCGGTGCGGTCGCGGTGGTGGAGCACGGCGTGGTGATCGCCGAGGTCGATGGCTTGGAGGTGGCCCGCACGGTGACCGATCCCGATGGGAGCATCCACCTCGAGATCGGCGTCGGCCGTCACGACCGGATGGCGTCCTCGTTGATGGCCGGGCCGTTCGCCGGGGGTACAGACGAGTCACTGCGCCGCGTCGTGGAGCTGGTGAGTGCCCAGCGGGCCTCGCGCGATGTCACCCAACCCCTCTCGAACCTCGCCCCCGAACGCCGTCTGCGCCGTCGGATCATCGACGATCCGTCGCCGGTGGGCTGTCGGTGGCTCGAACCATTGCCACCGGTGGAGCCGGCACCGTCGATCAAGGAGCCGTTCCCCGCCGGTGCGCTCGGGAAGTCGGCGTCTGGCGGGGAGGTGGTCGTCGTGTGCTCGTCGGGAGTCGACCTGGAGCTGGTTCCACTGGCTGCCGATCTGCGAGGGGTCCACGCACCGTCGGCGGAGCTGGTCCTGGTCGTTCCGCCGGGCGACGATCACCCGGTCACCCGGCAGCTCGCCAACCGCCTCTGTCACCCCGCCGAGATCGTCACCCTTGACCTCGGCTGATTCTCGTCGCTGGGGCCGACGACCGTCCGCCGATCGTGAGCTGCTCGGCGGTTCTGTTCAGCGGTAGTCGGGGTTGGGGAAATCGAAGCGACAGCCCGCGTCCCACTCGGACCGCTGGTTGCCGTGGGCCGGGATGCCGCCACCGTCCTTCAGCATCCGGGCCAGGTGCAGAAGGTTCCAGGTCATGAAGGTGGTGTTGCGGTTGGTGAAGTCGTTCTCAGGTCCACCCGATCCTTCGTCGTTGTACGACGGACCCGGACCTGCTTCCCCGAGCCAGGCGGCATCGGCCTGCGGCGGGACGACATAGCCGAGGTGCTGAAGCGAGTAGAGGATGTTCATGGCACAGTGCTTGGCGCCGTCCTCGTTGCCGGTGATGATGCATCCGCCGACCTTGCCGTAGTACGCGTACTGGCCGGCTTCGTTGAGGATGTGAGAGTTGGCGTACAGGCGCTCGACCACCTGGGTGCACACCGACGACTTCTCGCCCAACCATATGGGTGTGAGCAACACCAAGATGTCGGCCGCCTTCACCTTGTCGTAGATGGCCGGCCACTCATCGGTGTCCCATCCCCGCTCGGTCATGTCGGGATACACGCCGGCCGCGATCTGGTGATCGACAGCGCGTACGGTCTCGACCGAGACGCCGTTGCGTTCCAAGATGGCGATCGACTTGTCGGCCAGCGCCTGGGTGTGGCTTGGCTCGGGAGACCGCTTGAGGGTGCAGTTGATGAATAGGGCCCCGAGGTCCGAGAAGTCCCACCGACTCTCCTCGCACATCCGTTCCTGAAGCTCGTTCAAAGCCATGGCGACGAACGCTACTGTCGCTCGGCGTCACCTCACGTCGAGACGAACGAAGTTTGATGTGTCGTCTCGGTCTCGCTCGCCCCACACGCTGAAGACGATGACGTAGTACGAGCCCGGCCCGAGGTCGGCCACGAACGTCGTGGGGTTGGACGTGTCGAGATCGCGCTCGATCCGCGGTCCACCCTCGACGGGCTCGATCGACAGATCGACGCGGCTGGGAGAGTCGGCCGAGTCCCAGGTGACGGTGAGCGTCTCCCCGCCGTCAACCGAGAACGATGGCGTCTGCTCGCCGGGGCCGATGGTGTCAGCGCAGAGCCCGTCCCAACACGTCGAGCCTTGCTCCATCTCGACCGCGCCGTTGGCTCCCGAGATGGTGGCTGGCGGTGGTCCGGCCGGGACCGCTGGGGACGAGGTCGTGGTCGGGAAGCCCTCGGTCGTCGGGGTGCTTGACGGGACGACGGGAGTCGACGCCGCCGTCGGCTCCTCGGAGGTGGGTGACGCCTCGGTTGTCGACGGCGACGTCGTCGTGTCGGAGGCGGCGCCGGTGACCAGCACGCCCTCCCGATCGACATCACCACTCCCGTCGGGTCTCAGTACGAGGATGGTGCCTGCCACCACGGCGATCGAGGTGGCAGCAATCGCCAGCCGAGCCATCTTGTGGCGATGGAGGCGAGCTCCGTTGACGAGCGGACGCTCAGCCAGGCTCGCCTCGAGGGCGTCGAGCAGGGCGGGGGCGCCGCGCCGGTGCCCGCGTTCGGCGAGAACCTCGAATCGGTGGCGTATGTCGTTGCTGGTGGTCATCCCATCTCCTCCTGCATCTCCATTCGCAGCCTGCGACGGGCGCGGCTGGCCCGAGCGCGAACGGCGTCGGCCGAGATGCCGAGCATCCTGGCGATCTCCGGTGCCGGGTAGCCCTCGACGTCGCCCAGATAGAGCACGGCGCGCTGATCCGATGGCAGCGCGGCCAGCTCGGCGACGTCAGACGGATAGGTCGGGGTGGAGCTGTGCTCCGCCGGCCCAAGACGGCTCATCACCCGACGCCGGCGGCCGAAGCGGCGACGATGATCAGTCGACAACGAGACGATCGAGCGGCGTAGATAGGCGCCGAGGTCGTCGTACTCGCCGAGCGGGCGGCGACGTAGCGCTCCCACCAGCGCCTCCTGAACCAGGTCGTCGGGCTCGATCTCTGGTGGACCGACGGCACCGGCGAAGCGGCGCAACGGCTCATAGAGCTGTTCGAGCGCGAGGCGATGTTCGGCCGCCAGCCTCATGAGCGATGGATCGTCGCCAGCATGTCTCTTCCTCTCTCTCACCGGTACCGGCGTCCGAGACGTCGAAACTGTGACATCTACGATGATGGGATCTTGCAGACGATGGACCGTCCCGCCCGAATCGTCGCCGAGGTCGCGGTGGACGAGGTTGCTGGGGCGATCTGCTGGCCGATGATCGCGGTGTGGCTCCAGCTTGCCGGTGGGATCTCGCCGAGGCGGCTCTGGAGCGAGCGCGCCTCCTGCTCGAGGCGATCGAGTGCGCTAGGTAGGTCGACGTCGCGTGGCTCTGGATCGAACCCGGGCTCAGGCGTCTCACCGTCGGCAGTTCTCCGGGTCGAGATCTTCGGTGGCGTCTCTCCAGCGCATCGGAAGTCGGCCGATTGCTGCGTGCGCCTCGGCCCCTGTCCACTGCTGCCGATCGGCGCTTGGCGAGCGGTCGGCGAGGATCTTCGGGGGCGTCGCTCCTGCACGAAGCTCGGGGGCGCTTCTGCCGCTAGGGCTACGTCAATGACCCGGCGTCATACGGGGCTACCCGCTGGGCCACCTCGGGCCGCGCGTTCTGGGACTACCGTGTTGTGCTTGCGACCTCCGAGCAGATCGCCGACTCGGTACGCCCTCAAGTGGGTATTCGAACTCTCGTGCTCGCGGAGGTTGCTGCGCCCAGTACGGCACTGACTTTCGGGATGGCGCAGCCGCCCTCTTGGAGGTTGCCCTGTTCGGCCTCGTGGGGCCCACCGGTCTAATCCGAGCCGGGCGCGTGCTCGGCCAGCTCATCGTGATCGGTCGGGGTCGCCCACCGTCGGATCGCCCACAGGTAGGCGACGAGGAGGATCATCGCAGGGCCAGCGTGCGCCGCGAGATGAAAGCGTGTATGCCAGTTCAGCTCCGATCCGAAGCGTTCACAGAGGGGTTGGTCGCCGACTCGGTTCGAGAGATCCCACCACCCGTGTAGGCAGGGATCGACCGAGTGAGCGACCTGGAAGTAGCCGATGGCGACCACCCAGGCTCCGCCTGCGATGACAATCGGGCGTCGCAAACGCGGTGAGCCCCGGCCGTGGCGGGCAACGGTCACTGCCGCCGGAAGTGCGAGGAACACGGCGATGAGCGTGGTGAGGAGCGAGGGCACACCGAAGAGACCGCCGGCGCCTTCACCCAGATCGCTCAGCGATCCGCCGACCAGCGCCGCGACGACACCGGCGACGAAGCTGAAGGAAACCACCAGGACGAGCGAGCGAATCGTCCATGTCAGCGCCCGCGATCTCGCCGTCACCCGGTCAGAGCGCGACGCATCGTCGTGCATGACCTCAGTGTCGCCCTTCGTGGCCTACGTGTCACCCAAAGCTGGGTCCCCGGTGACCTCGATGGCGCGGTCTGGGACGACGATCTGGGCCACCCGGCCGGGGCGACTTCGACCGGCACTTCCGGGGCACGTCTCGGCGCGTGGCCGCTGTCGCGGTTTGGGTCACACTGGCGAATGCGTGGCGGAGTCGAGTCGCGGCAAGCCCCGGCCCCGGGGAATCGCCGGGCTCTCGGTGGGGCAATGCGGCTGCGTGGCTCCGCGCGAGACTGTTTCTGTGTCGGATCGCCTTCGTCTCGCGGAGCTGCTCGCTGGGCTGTCGATGGTGTCCGATCTGGGGTACGGGCTTCCGGTGGACACGGCGGCTCGGTCCTGTGTCGCTGGGACGTCATTGGCGCGCCGGATGGAGCTGCCCGAGTCAGAGGTCAGCGATGTCTTCTTCGTCTGCTTGCTGTTTCACGTGGGTTGCGTCGCGTACTCGCACGAGACCGCCGAGCAGTTCGGCGACGACCTGGCGGTCAACCACGCGGCGGTCAAGGCCGACATCACCGACGTGCGCGACGTGTTTGCCACGTTGATCCCCGAGAGCACCCGCGGCCTTCCCGCCGCGGCGCGGCTCAAGGGCGCGGCGAGGATGGCGGCGCGCGGTCAGGCCTTCGGGCGGATGCATAATCAGGCCAGCTGCGAGGTTGCCCGGGACGTGGCCAGGCGCATCGGGCTTCGCAGTACGGTCAGCGACGGCCTCCACGACATGCACGAGTGGTGGAACGGTCGCGGTGCACGTGGCATGCGTGGCGAGGAGATCGCTCGCTCGGGCCGGATCGCCCGCGTGGCGACCGAGGCGATCGAGCTGACCAGTCTGGGTGTCACTGATCAGATCGATGTCGCGCTGCGACGCCGCGCGGGCAAGACCCTCGACCCCGGGTTGGTCGAGTACCTGGCACTCGACGCAGAGGGACTGATCGACGAGGCCATGGCTGGTGACCCGACGGTGACGGTGCTCGAGATCGAACCGGCGCCCGTCGTCGAGATCAGCGGATCGGGGCTGCGCTCGATCGCCCGAGCCTTCGGCGATGTCGCCGACCTCAAGACCCCGTTCACTCACGGCCATTCGCGCGGCGTGGCGCGGCTCGCGGTCGGTGCTGCGAAGCGGGTCGGGCTCGAGGACCCCACCGTCGTGCAGCTGGAGATCGGCGCCCATCTGCACGACCTGGGACGGATTGGCGTGACCAACCGGGTGTGGGAGAAGCCGGGGCCGCTGACGACCGGCGAGTGGGAGCAGGTCAAGCTCCACTCGTATCACTCCGAGCGGATCCTTGGATCTACTCGCGCCCTCGAACCGATGGCGCGGATCGTCGGCATGCACCATGAACGGCTCGACGGGTCTGGCTATCACCGTGGCTGTCGTGCCGGTGACATCACCATGGCAGCTCGGGTGCTGGCTGCGGCAGACGCCTATCAAGCGATGACCCAGCCCCGACCTCATCGGGCCGCCTACGCGCCCGGTGACGCCGCGGACGAGCTGCTGCGCGAGGCGAGCGAAGGCCGCTTCGATCCCGACGCCGCGGCAGCGGTGGTCGCCGAAGCCGGCCAGCCTCGGGCCGCCCCTCGCAGCGCGTATCCAGCGGGTCTCAGCGATCGTGAGGTCGAGGTGCTCGGCCTCGTCGCGAAGGGGTACTCGAACCCCCAGATCGGCAAGGCGCTCGGCATCTCGCGCCGCACCGCCGAGCACCACGTGCAGCACATCTACACCAAGATCGGTGTGTCGACCCGCGCTGCCGCCGCGCTGTTCGCGCTCGAGCACGACCTGCTTGTGCAGGACTGACAGGGCGGCCGACGGCAGAAGGGTCGCCGCGGTAGGTAGGTCTACCGATGCGCGCTGCGGCTCGATGGCGGACGCTCGTATGGAGCCACCACGTCACGTGGCGAACCGGATCCCGACGAGAAGGGGCACACCATGCGAAGAGCCACCAGCGGACAGACGAGCATCCACATCGATGGCTCGCCGGAGCACGTGTACGACCTCATCAGCGATGTCACGCGAATGGGCGAGTGGAGCCCGGAGACGCAGCGCTGCAACTGGGTCGAAGGCGACGGACCCGCCGTCGGCGCCCGGTTCAAGGGTCACAACCGCCGCGGCCGGGCGAGGTGGTCCAACACGCTCGAGGTCATCGCCGCCGAGCCCGGTGTCGAGTTCGCCTTCCGGCGAGCGGTGCTGCATTGCGGTGTGTGCGACTGGCGGTACCGGATGGTACCGAGCAGCACCGGTACGGCCCTCACCGAGTCCTACGAGGTCACCAAGCCGGACTGGGCCATCACCAACTGGTTCAACGGGCTGATGCTCGGGGTCGACGACCGCGACGCCGACCTCCTCGAGGGCATGCGGACCACCCTCGCCCGGATCAAGGACACCGCCGAGAAGGAGGGGGCATCCCAGCGCCGGCGGGACACGTCCGGGATGGGGGACAGCAACCCGGAGGTACGACAGTGACCGCGAAGCGGACACCAAACGCCGAAACGATCCGCTGGTGGGTGCAGATGGAGGGCCCGCACTACGCCGCTGACGCGGGGCGCTACGACGACCTGCTCTCGGCATTCGACGATGCGCTGTTCGACGCGGCCGACCTGCGACCCGGCGAGCGGGTACTCGATGTCGGGTGCGGCACCGGCGGCACGACCATCGAAGCCTCGACCCGCGTCCGGCCTGGTGGTGCGGTCGTGGGGATCGACGTCTCGCCACCGATGCTCGCACTCGCACGCGAGCGCGCCGAGTCAGCCGGCGCGGCCGAGGCGGAGTTCGTGGAAGCGGACGCTCAGGTCCACGCGTTCGATGCAGGCAGCTTCGATGTGGTGATGAGCCGCAACGGCCTCATGTTCTTCGACGACCCCAACACCGCGTTTGCCAACCTGGCCCGCGCCCTCCGCCCCGGTGGCCGTCTCGCGTTCGTGGCTCCCGAGGGCCCGGACCGCAGCGAGTGGATCATGGTGGCAGGAATCGCCGCGGCCCCCCACATCGGCATCCCGCAGGGCCTCGGCCCGAACACTCCTGGTCCGTATGGGCTCGCCGATCCCGACCGCACCCGAAGCATCCTCGACGAGGCGGGCTTCACCGACATCCGCATCGAAGCCCTGACGCGTTCGATGCGCATCGGCGCCAACATCGGCGACGCCATCGAGTTCATCCGCACCATGCCCCGCGTCGCCGACCTGCTCGCCGCAGCGCCCACCGCCGAGCAGCACGCGGCGCTTGAGGCCGTTCGCGACGCACTCGCGCCCTACCTGAGCGAGGCCGGCGTAGTGATGCACGACAACGGCGAGTGGCTCGTCACCGCAACTCGGTGACGCTGACCTGGCAGATGCGTCGTCTCACCCTTGGGGGGTGCCCCTAATTCCGCGTCGCCGAAACCCTACGAGGCGACCTACCGCCGGTTACACGGGTGATCCCGGCTTACGTTGGGCTGGCGGTTGGGGAACGACCTTCTGGGGCGTCACCCCGACGACGACGCCCCGTGCGGCACCTCGGGGCGATACCCCACATCGATATGCCGGCACGTTCGGGGACATCGGCTCGGGGTCGATCAGTGCGCCACCTCGCCACACCGTCACGCAGACTCGCCACGGCGTCTCCTGCCTGCGGACATGACGGCGGCTGCGGCGATTGACGGCCGCACCAACGTCCTGGCGTCGGTCAGTCCACGACGAAGGCCACGGTCACGCGCAACGTTCGTCGTGCGAATCGTCCGCGTTAGCCGCGCTCGGAGGTCGACGACCCGACCGCGAGCGATTCGCTACTCGATGACCTCGTAGATCTCCTTGGGTTCTTTGGTCTGTTCCTGTGATCGGAAGATCAGCGCCAGTCGTCGACGAGCCAGGTGCCGGGGAGGCTGTAGCCTTCGTCGTTGGCCCGGTGCATGCTCACTCCGACCAGTCCCGCCCGGTAGCCGCGCGCCATCACCGCGGCGTAGGCCTCGTGGCGGCCGGCGTTCACACCGAGTTCGATGTGATCGGCGCCGTGGTCGGCGGCCAGCGACTCGCAGGCGTCGAGGAGCGTCCCGAAGCGCACCTCTGCCCCGGGTCCGGGCCTGGCCAATCCGAACTTGACGTAGCACCCCTGGCCGCCTGCCTCGGTGCCGGCGCCCAGGTGGCACACGGCCATGCCCGCCAGCCCCGATGAGTCATCCAGGAGCAGGACCTCTCCGAGACCCTGGCTCTCCACGGCGCGGATCTCCCGCTCGAGGTCCAGCCCCTCGTAGGCGGTGGCGGTCAGTTCCCGGCATGCGTCCACGGCTCGGGCCCGTTCAGCAGGCGGAAGCGCGGTGTAGCGGATCGGCTGGGGCGACGGTCGTGGGGCGATCGGCGCCTTGGCCATCACCGGGGTCAGAAAGCGTGGCCAGAACCCGAACTTCTGGTACAGCCCATGGTGCTTGGGGCTGTGGGCGAAGGTGAACAGGCCGGCGTGAGCCGTGTCCCAGCGGTCGAACAGAGCGACGGTGGCCTGCATGAGGCGGCTGGCGACTCCCTGGTCCCAGAGCTCGGGGCGCACGGAGAGGGGTCCGAAGAACCCCACGGTTCCCCAGCGAGTCACGAAGTTGGTCCCGGCGAGCTGCCCGTCTTGCTCTGCTGCGAAGGCGGCGCCGGGGTCGGCCAGCCAACGGGTGTGGACGTAGTCCTTGTCACCGAACAGGGAGGTCACGCCCGTGAACGTGTCGAAGGCGGAGCGCAGGATTTCATCGGCGAGGGTGAGATCGCTCTCCTGCAGATCCCGCACGCTGACGTCGGCCCGCTCGGCGGCTATGGGGGAAACGGTCTCGGTCATGGTTGCTCCTTCGTCGAGTCGATGAGGCCATGATCGAAGTGGTGCCCACCCACGGGCATCGGGCAGACCCCCATCTTTAGGTCATCTCGCCCCCACAGGATGGCTGGCCGCGAAGGCCACCAGCTCGGATCGCCCCTCGACGCCGACCTTGGCAGCCAGGTTGGCGATGTGGCGCTCGACCGTCTTGGGAGACAGATAGAGGCGCGCCGCGATCTCTTTGGTGGAGCGTCCCTCGGCCAGTAGCGCCAGTACCTCCGCCTCCCTCGGGGTCACCCCCGCAGCCGCCCACGGGGCCGCCAGGTCGGGAGCCGGCCGACGGCGCCGCGGCACCCGGGCGCCAGCCCGGCGGAGCAGCGACCGGCAGGCCGAGGCCACAGCGGGCGGACCGGCCCGATCGAAGAAGGCCAACGCGTCGGCCAGCCATCGCTCCGGGTCGCCCCAGCCGTCGACGAGGGCCGCCTCCGCCACCAGCCGGCGGGCGTGGTGCCGGTACCAGTCGCACGGGACGAGGTCGGTGTCAGCCCGAGCG
>DASWIA010000044.1:0-52435 GCA_036397895.1 Acidimicrobiales bacterium
CCCTGTCGCGAAGAGGCTGGAGAGCATCTCCACGAGCACGACGGCTGCGCCGCGAGGCGCACGCCGCTCCTCGAGCTGGTCGCCGAGCAGGTCGTGCCTACAGCTTGGGAAGAAGTTCTCGACATCCAAGAAGCCGACAGCCTGTGTCGACTCGGCGTCGTAGTTGCTTCGCTGCAGTTCCCGCCGGAGCCGATGCTGCTCGCGGAAGTCGGCGCTGAACCAGCCGGGCCCTGGATTGCGAATGAGACCGTTGAGAACGCGGTCCTCATCGACCGCACTCCGGATCGCAGCGCTGCATCGCCCGACGTAGGTGCGAAGCGCGAGCTCCGCGACCGGGCTCATGACCGTGAGTCCACGCGTTCCGCCATTCGGCTTCGGCAGGGGGAACCGACGGTGATCGACGAAGAGCGTGTCCGTGACCATGCGGTCATGGACACGCTTGAGCGTGAGATCCGGGCGATGCGCGTAGTCGGCGAAGCCGAGGACGTCAGGGACATCACGCATCGCAGCGAACTTCATGGCGGCGCGCGCGCCCAGCGCAACGTCACTGCGGATCGGCAACTGTCCGCCGGGCGATCGACTAGTCAGCTTCGATATCGGCCACCCTATTCGCCCCCTTCCCGAGGACCGGGGATGGTTTCCGGGACGGCTATCCGACGGCGCGCAGCCGCCTCACCTCTGCAAGCCGTTGGCCGAAGCCGGTGGCGATGGCTTCGTCGAGCTCGGGGAAGAGGTGGCCGTAGCGGTCGAGGGTGACGTTGATCGACGAGTGGCCCATTCGGGTCTGGATGGCCTTCGGGTGGGCGCCCTCGGCGATGGCGAGAGCCACGCTGGTGTGCCTCAGGTCGTGGAATCTGCACCGGATCCCCGCGGCGTCGAGCGCCGGCTTGAAGTGGTGCTGCCAGAACGTCGAGGCGATCAACGGGTTGCCGGCCGTGTTGGTGAAGACCAGCGCGTCGAGGTCGCCCTCGGCGTACCGGTCGACGTGCTCGGCGACGATCCGGGTCGTCTCCGACGAGACCGTGATCGACCGGACGCTCGATGAGGTCTTCGGCTCCTTGCGGTGCCACTCCCCCGAGTGCAGCCGGATGAGCTGTTCGGTCACCCTCACCTTCCCGCGGTGGAGGTCGACCTTGGCTCGTCGCAGGCCCACGAGTTCGCTCCAGCGCATCCCCGTGTCGACCGCGAGGTAGATGAGCGCCCGGTAGCGCTCGTTGATCGACTCGGCCAGGTCGACGACCTGCTCCCAGGTGAGGAAGACCATCTCCCGCTTCGGCACCCGCGGCGGCTCGACCCGGTCACACGGGTTGGCCGGCAGCTTCTGCTTCTCGACGGCCACCTGGAGGACACGCCGAAGCGTGCGGTAGTGGCGGTGGACCGACGAAGGCGCGAGGCCGTCGACGATCTCGTCCATCAGCCAGTTCTCGATCTCGTCGGCCGGGAGGCGCCCGATCCGGTACGAGCCGAAGCGCGGAAGGATGTACCGGTTCAGGTCGCGTGCGTAGGTCTCCTGCGTCGACGGCGAAAGCCGGCGAGCGAGGGACAGGAACTCCTCCGCCCAGGTGCCAAGTGCGACGTCGGCTCCGGCGGGGTCGATCCAGTGACCGCGTTCGATGTCGACCTGCATCTCGCGCAAGAAGCGTTCGGCGTCGGTCTTGCGGGTGAAGGTCTGGGAGCGCTGGCGGCCAAGCGGGTCCCGGTATCGAGCGCGATAGCGGCCGCTCCGCTTCTCGACGAACCCCATCGTGGTCTCCTTCCTCGCCCCTTGGGAGCGCTGTGGGAGCGCCTTGGGAGCGAAATCAGGGGAATTGGGGGTCTCCAGCGGTCACTGACCGGCCCTGCTGGACAGACCGAAATATAGGGCCTGACCAGCACATATACCCGCTCTGTCAAGGTGAGGCGGCGCCGGGAATCGAACCCGGGTACAGGGCTTTGCAGGCCCTTGCCTCAGCCACTCGGCCACGCCGCCCAGATGAGCCGCACACTGTAGCGGGGGCGGCTCTGGTCAGGCGCGACCGAGAAGACCCCGCTCGGCCAGGAGACGGCGAACGAGAGCCATGCCGTAGCCGAAGCCGACGCTCAGCGGGATCAGCACAATGAGCCGACTCCACGGCCGGGCCGGCTCCGCGCTCGACGCGGCGCGTGTCGATGGTGTGTCGAGGGTGAGCTCCGGGCCGGGATCGAGGAGCGGCGCTGCCGATGCTGGATCGGGATCGACGGGGAGAACCTCGGTGGCCTGAGGCACGGGAGGAGGGACAGCCGCGGCGAACCTGGCGAACGCATCAGTGCCAGGCGCGGGCGCCGACTGCACCGGCTCGGCCGCCCCCTCCGGCGAGGGCGCCAGAGATCCAGACGGCGGGTCGGGGGTGGGCTCTGGCGACGGAGCCTCCGTGGGCGGCGGTGGAGCCCCGACGACCACCGCCGCGCTCGATACCACCACATGGAAGGCGATGGCCCCCTCGGTGGGCATCACCGCGACCCCGACAGGATCGTCACCAACCAGGTTCGTGACGTCCACGACGAGCTGATCGCCGTCGACCGAAAACGGCTTCGATGCAACGCAGTCGGTGGCTGGTGCCTCCTCGAACGATCCCGGGTTGGCGGTCGAGAAGTCCTCATGGATGCGGCACAGCCGAAGATCGGGTGCCGGGATGGCAGATTCGACCTGCAGACGCAGCGACGCCGCCGACACGTCGCCGGTGGCGCTCAGCATCAATCCGGCGAACGCCCGAGGGCCGCTTGGGTCGGCCGTGATCTCGAAGCCACCCTCAGGGCGGGGCTGGGCCAACGGGTTGTCGGTCCACCAGGCGACGGCGGAGATCCCCTCGCCTGCCGCGGCCGGGAGGGCAGCGACCACCGCGACAGCGAGAAGCACACTGGCGACGACCGCTGCTCTCCGTCGCCTCACCGCCGGGCCGTCGTCTTGGTCGTGCGGCGCCGGGTCGCACCGCTGAGATCAGAGCGCTGAACGAGGGCGGCGGTACCTCCGAGGTATCCAGCGACGACCTGGGGATGGGCGATGACCTCCTCTGGTGGTCCGTCGGCGATCACCCGGCCGAGCTCCATCGCCACCAGGCGATCCGACACATTGGTGACGAGCGGCATGTCGTGCTCGATCACGACCAGGGCGGCCCCGGTGCGGTCCCGGATGTCGAGCAGCACGGGGGCGAGCGATTCGGTCTCTCGCTGCGCTACCCCGCTCGACGGCTCATCGAGCAGCAGCACCGACGGCCGATGGGCCAGCGTCATGGCCAGATCGACCACCCGCCGCGTGCCGGTGGACAGCTCACCGACGAACTTGTCGGCGTAGGCCTCCAGATGGAGCAGCTCGATGAGCTCGTCGACCTCGGCCGCCACCACCCGCTCACTCGCAGACACGGCCGGTGACAGCACCGCGGCCGAGATCGGATCACGCACTGGCACCCGGCGGTCGAGGGAGGTGGCGATGGCCTGGCGAACCGTCATCGAGGGAAAGAGTCGGGCATCTTGGAAGCTCCGTCCGAGACCGGCGGCGGCGCGCTGTTGGGGGGTGGCGTCGCTCACATCGGCGCGGCCGAGGTGGATCCGTCCACCGGCCAGCGGCACGAAGCCGCTGATGAGGTCAAACGTGGTGGTCTTGCCCGCGCCGTTGGCACCGATGATGCCGACGATCTCCTGCTCGCGGACCTCGAGCGACACCTCGTCGACGGCCAGCACTCCTCCGAACCGAGCCCGCGCCGCGTCGAGGCGGAGAACGGGCTCATGTGAGTGACCGCACTTCGAGCAGTGGGCGACGAACGGACGACGGTCCAGCGACCGGTCAACCGTCGCCGCGCTGGCTGCCACCCCGGCCGCCACCCCACTCGCCACCCCCGTCGCCTCCGTGCCCGCCATCCCATCCTCGAGCGCCGCCAGCCCCGCCCCGGCGCCTTGGAGGAACACGGCGCGGAGGATCTCAGGGCGATCCAGCAGCTCAGCAGTGGGACCATCGAATCGAACCTCGCCCTTCTCCAAGAACACCGCCCGGTCGGCGACGGTGACGGCGATGTTCACCGACTGTTCGACGAGCACGATGGTGGTGCCGTCCTGGTGGAGTCGACGCACGACGTCCAACAGCTGCTCGACGACGAGCGGGGCCAGCCCGAGAGACAGCTCGTCGATCATGAGCAGCCGGGGGCGGGCGATGAAGGCCTGGCCGATGGTGAGCATCTGCTGCTCGCCGCCCGAGAGGTTCCCGGCGCGCTCATCGAGCCGTTCGACCAAGCGCGGGAAGAGGTCATGCACAGCCGCGATGTCGGTTGCCACCCGATCAGGATCATCGGCGAAGGGCCACCCGGCGAGGTCGAGGTTCTCGCGCACGGTCAGGGTGGGGAACACGCCCCTGCCGCCGGGCACCAGGACCACCCCTCGCCGTACCATCTGCTGGGCCGATGTCGAAGTGACATCCTCGCCGGCCAGCACAACGGTGCCCGCCTGAGGGTCGATGGTGCCGGCGACAGCGGAGAGCAGCGTCGACTTGCCGGCTCCGTTGGTACCCAACAGGGCCAGGATCTCGCCCTGGTGGACATGGACGTCGACACCGAACAGCACCTGGGTGCGCCCATAGGAGACCTCGACCCCCTTCACCACCAACAGCGCATCGTGGGGCGGCGCCGGAACCGATCCGATGTGCTCGACCGTCGCGGTCGCTCCACCCTCGACGTCATCAACGAGACGACGATCGGCCACCAGGCTGGGGACCTCGATGCCGGCACGGTCAGCGATGACCCGCAAGATCCGATCGCGCAGCAAGTAGAACACGCCACCCAATCCGTTGGGCAGGAACCGCAGGATGACCAGGACACCGATGGCCGAAGCCAGAAACCGGCTCTCAGGTGATCGGGTGAACGACGAAAAATCCACGAAGGTGAGGTAGGCGGCACCGATCAAGGCCCCCGGCACCGACGCCAACCCGCCGATGACGCCCATCGAGAACAGCTTGATCCCCTCCTCGGGAGCGAGGATGGCCCGGGACAGCCCGTGCTGGTGGAACGCGTACAGCCCGCCCGCCAGACCGGCAAGCATCCCCGACAGGCCGAAGGCCGTGAGCTGGGCCAGGTTCGGGTCGATCCCATAGCTCTGCGCCGCCCGACGGTTGTCCCGCACCGCCACCAGGATGCGTCCGGTGCGACTGTGGCGCACCCGCCACACGACGGCCAGCGCAAAGGCGAACACCACGAGGATCACCAGATAGAAGGCGTGCTCGGATTCGAGGTTGAACTTGTCGAAGATCACCGGTCGGATCACCCGGATGGCGTCGTCGGGAACGAGCCAGGGGAAGAAGTCGGCGTTGAGCAGGAAGTTCGCCGTGGCGAGCGTGAACGCCAGCGTGGTCACGGCCAGGAACGGCCCGCGTATTCGCAGTGCCGGCAGGCCGATGACGATCGAGGCCACCGCGCCGACGACGGCGGCCGCAGCGAGGCTCACGAAGAAGTCGTGGCCGTTCTGCGCCAGCTTGGCGGCAACGGCGGCTCCGATGCCCAAGATGGCGAGCTGCCCGAGCGAGATCTGACCAGCCCAACCGGTGAGCAGGACCAGGCTCGTGATGGCGATCGCCATGATGAGTCCGACGCCGAAGAGGCTGACCCGGCTTGCCGACCAGGTGAAGGGGACGATCAGCAGCGTCGCCGCGGTCACGGCGGTGGCGGCTATCACTCCCAGCTTGACCAGGGGGAGCGCCCACAGCTCGGAGGGGATCGGTCGGATCTCCCGAACGTCTCCCCACGTCGTGATGCCCGAGTCGGCGGCCCGGTCTGCGCTGCCTCGCTGCACCAGGAGGGCGACGAGGATGATGCCGAAGAGCACCCCGTCAACCACCACCGTCCGGTTGGTCTCGAAGAACACCGCCTGCTCGACGACGCCCAGCAGGATGGCGGCGACGAAGGTGCGGGGAAGGTTCTCCATCCGCCCGATGACGGCCGCAGCCAACGCTCGCAACAGCAGCGACGGGCCCAGCACGGCGCCGATGGCCACCCCCTGGATGGGCATGCGCAGGAGCACACCGAGACCCGACATGCCGGCCGCCAGCACCCACACGATCGTGTTGAGGCGGGCCACCGGGATGCCGAGGAGCGCGGCGCGGGTGGATGACTCGGCCGACGCCCGGATGCCCACGCCGACGCGGCTCCGCCGGAAGAAGACCGCCAGCCCTACGGCGACCAGCGGAACGACAACCACGATGAGCAGGTGGCCCCCGTGGAACGTGGTGGGGAACCACTCCCATTCGATGTTGAATGGTGACGGTGGCTGCGGTGCCGTGTCGTAGTCGAACAGGCGGGGAAGCACGAGCTGGCCCACCGCGAACAGCTGCGCCAACCCGATGGTGACGACGGTGAGGACAAGCCGGGGCGCGTTGGCGAATCGGCGTATCACCAAGATCTCCGTGGCTGCGCCCAAGGCCAAGGCGACACCCAGCCCGACGGCCGCCGCCGGAAGGAAGCTCCAACCGGGGCCGACGATCAGCGACGCCGACACGATGGCGGCGAGCCCCCCGAGGTCGCCCTGGGCGAAGTTCACGATCCGGTTGGCCCGCCACACCAGCACCAGACCCATGGCCACCAACGCCGACAGGGAGCCCAGGACCATCCCGAGCGCCAGCACCGACAGAGGGGCTGGGAACACGACGAACACCGTGGTGAGGAAGGCCAGCGTGGTGAGGGCCGCGTTGGCAGCGAACCGCCGGTCGACGTCTGCCATCGCCCCCCTCCAGCTCTCCTCGACCGGGAACACCCCCTGTTCCCGCGTGACGACAGAGGGTACGATCCCACCTCCAAGGGATCAATGGGGCGATCATCGCGCCGGCGGTGGGAGTTCCCGGGGGGCCACGTGGACCTACGACAGTTCATGGAGCGCTACGCCGTATCGCTGGCGGTGCTAGGCACCCTGGTGCTGGTGATCGTGCTCCTGCCCGCCAACTCCACCACCGGAGCGGGAACGGTCATCGCCGGCCTCGACACGGCCGACGACTTCGATGGCTTCAACGGTGGCCTGGGCTCCGACAGCAGCTCCGGCTTCGACGACGGCGAATCGTCGGCCGATGGTGGCGGGTCGGCGATCGGCTCGGGCACGGATTCGGGAATCGGAGGTGCAGCCGGTGGAGGGTCCAGCCGCGGATCGGGAACGCCCGGTGCACCCCAGACCGCGACCACCCTCGCCACCGCGGCCCCGAGCCATGCCTTCGGCCAGGGTCCGTGCCGGCCCGACGGTCGCCAGAACGGGATCTCGGCCTACATGCCGCCTTGCGTCTCGTGGCTGTCGGCACCCGACAACGGGGGCTCGACCGACCGGGGGGTCACCGCCGACCAGGTGAAGATCGTCCGGTGGGTCGGCCAGATCGACGACGGCACCCGCGCCATCCTTCAGGGATCACAGCTGTTCGATCCTCCCGACGTCATCGAGCGGGCCTACCGCGCCCTGTTCCGCTACTCGAACCTCCACTACGACAGCTATGGCCGCGACGTGGTCTTCATCGACGTGGAGGCGGGCGGGATCAGCGAGAACGAGCCGGCCATGAAGGCCGACGCGCTCAAGATCGCCAACGAGATCAAGCCCTTCGCCGTGATCGATGGCGATCCGGCTGCTCCGGTGCCGCCCATCCTCGCCCGCGAGCTCGCCCACCACGGCATCCCCTGCGCGTGCACCGCGTCGCTGTCGTCGGCGTTCTACACCGCCCTTCCCCCGGTCATCTTCGGTGCCCTACCCGTCATGGACCTGTACTCGATCCACACCGCCGAGTACATCGACAAGAAGCTCGCCGGGAAGAACGCCATCTATGCCGGTGACGAGCTCAACCCCACGCAGGGCTACAACAGCAGCCCCCGAAAGTTCGGCCTGGTCTTCCGTGAGGGCACCAGCGGCGTGGTCGACCCGGTGATGCAGCTCGACCGCGACACCATGAAGGCCGCGCTGGCGGCCCGAGGCATCCCCCTGGCCGTGGAGATCGGCTACACCTACGACCCCGGCCGCAACCAGCAGGACATGACCAACGTCATCAACCAGCTGAAGGCGGCGGGAGTCACCACCGTGATTCCCCTGTGGGACCCGCTCACCCCGATCATCCTCACCAAGGAAGCGACCCGTCAGAACTACTTCCCCGAGTGGTTCGTGGTCGGCACCGGCCTCTCTGACACCAATGCCGGGGGGCGGCTCTACGACCAGCTCCAGTGGCAGCACGCGTTCGGCATCAGCCCGCTGTGGGTCACCTGGGACACCGTGCCGCACTCGGCGGGCTACCGCGAGTACCACCATGCCGTCCCTGGCGGTGCCGACGGCGACGAGGGTGTGCTGATCAACATCTACCGCGAGCGGGTGCAGATGATCTTCCGTGGCATCCACATGGCAGGCCCTGACCTCACCGTCGCCAACTGGGCCAAAGGGATCCTCGCCTACCCACCCACCGGCGGCACCGCCGCCCTCCCGCTGCGCTACCTCACCCGCGAGGCCCCTGGCGACATCCAGGACTTCGTCGAGGTCTGGTGGGACGCCGATCGGACCGGTCGCGACGAGCGCGGCGAGAACGGTCCCGGCATGATGATGCGCGCCAACAACGCCAAGCGATACCAGGCCGGCGAGTGGACCACCGATCCCTCGCTCGCCTTCGTGTCGGAGAACACCCTCACCGTCAGCGACGACCTGCCGGGCGACTACGACCATGAGGCCGACGGGCACACTCACGAGCCCGATGACCGGTGTCTGACCTGTTGAGACGGTCTTTGCTGAGGTTTGACCTTCCCTCGGGTAGCCGTTGGCCCATGAATCCGTACCGTTGCACCAACGACGACTCAGGAGTCAACGGTGTTCGACATCACGACGCGGCCGCTTCCCCACCCCACCGACGAACCGGTGTTGCCACCGACCCCGACGGTTCTGCCGACGCCGAAGACCCCCCGCCGGTTCCTCGCCGGCGTCGTCCTCGGCGCTCTGATCGGAGGCATCGCCGGAGGCGGGGTGGCCGCGCTCCTCATCGATGACACCGATCCGGTCGCCCTGACCGCCCCGCGGGCGGCATCAACCCTCCCGACCGTTCCCGTCGCCGGCGATGTTCCAGCCATCGTCGAGATGGTCGGCCCCGGCGTGGTCGCCATCCGCACCACGAGCTCGAACCCGGGGCTCTTCGGTCGCACCAGCCAAGGTGAGGGAAGCGGGTTCATCGCCTCGTCTGAGGGCGTTATCGTGACCAACAACCACGTGATCAGCGACGCCAGCCAAGTTACCGTCGTCCTGGCCGACGGTCGTGAGGAGCGCGCTGAGGTGGTAGGACGAGATCCATCGCGCGATCTGGCCATCTTGGTGATCGACGCCGAGAACCTCCAGTCCGTACCCCTCGGCTCGTCCGACGACCTTCGCCCCGGCGATTCGGTGATCGCCATCGGCAACGCCCTGGCCCTGGGAGAGGCCCCGACCGTCACCACCGGGATCGTGTCGGCCGTCGGCCGCACCATCCCCGTCGGCGGAGGCGTCGAGCTGCTGGGCCTGATCCAGACCGACGCCGCCATCAACCCCGGCAACTCTGGGGGCCCGTTGCTCAACGCCCGCGGTGAGGTCGTCGGCATCAACACCGCGGTGGCCGGCAATGCCGAGAACATCGGTTTCGCCATCGCCATCGACGAGGTGAAGGAGACCATCGAGTCGGCGGTCACCGGCGACATCGAGCGTGGTCCCTTCCTCGGTGTAGAGACCGTCGATGCCGAGGGAAGCCAAGGTGCACTGGTCGTCAACGTGTCGCCGGGCTCTCAGGCCGAAGCCGCCGGAATCCGTCGTGGGGACATGATCGTCGCCGTCGGGGACGTCGAGATCACCAACAGCACCAACCTCGGTGAGGCGATCGGCGACCTCACCGTCGGCGACACCGTCGTCATCGAGGTGGTCCGCGGAGGTGAGCAACACTCCTTGGAGGTGACGATCGGCGAGCGGGCCGGATCGCTGCGCTGATCGATGACTGCGAGGTCGACGAGCTGGCCCGGGCCTGACCTAGACGGCTCCACCACAACGATGTTCTGCGGCCCTCACGTACGCTCCGGTGGGTATGGCCCGGTTGCTGCTCGTCGAGGACGACGATGCCATCGCCCTGCCGCTGGCGGGAGCGCTCGAACGCGAGGGGCACGAGGTCGTCCGGCTCGATGCCGGACGCCTGGCCCTCGACGAAGTCGAGAGCCAGAGGCCCGACCTGGTACTGCTCGATCTCGGGCTTCCCGATCTCGACGGTCTCGAGGTGTGTCGCCGAGTCAAGGCCGGCCATCCCGACCTCCCGGTGATCATCCTCACCGCCCGCGCCGAGGAGGTCGACACGGTTGTCGGCCTCGACGCCGGGGCCGACGACTACGTCACCAAGCCCTTCCGCCTCGCTGAGCTGCTGGCCCGCATCCGCGCCCGCCTCCGCACCTCGCCTGAGACCGACGACGCGCCATCGGTGATCGAGGCCCTCGATGTGCGTGTGGACCGCGCCGCGCACCGAGCCTGGCTCGGCGACGCCGAGCTCGACTTGACTCCCAAGGAGTACGGCCTGCTGGAGCTCTTGGTGCGTAAGGCAGGGGTCACGCTGGCTCGCGATCGCATCATGCGCGAGGTGTGGGACGAGCACTGGTACGGGTCGACGAAGACCCTCGACATGCACATCTCATGGCTGCGCCGAAAGCTCGGCGACGACCCAACCGACCCGCGCCATGTCGTCACGGTGCGTGGCGTTGGCTTCAGGTTCGAGACTGGAGAGTAGGGATCCGCCGCCGCCTCGTCCTGTCGATGACCGCGGTCACCGCGGCTGTGCTCATCGTGGCCGGTGTGCCTCTCGTCCTCGTCGTCGACCGGCTCGCCCGGGCCGAGGCGTCGACGGTGCTGCGCCGCCAGGCGGAGACGATCGCCACCGAGCTCGCCACCGACATCGCCGCGGGGACACCGGTCACAACCCGGCGCTTGTTGGGCTATGTCCCCCCTGGTGATCGGCTGATCCTCGAGACACCACAGGGCACGCGGGTGGTGGCCGGGCTGCCCCCGGTCGGGGGCAGCCTCGCCGTCGATGTCGAGGCCATCGGCGGGGTCCACCTTCGCCTCGAGACGACCTCGCGCGACGTCGACCGGAGGATCACCTCCGCGATGTGGACGCTCGCCTTCGTCGCCATAGGGGCACTCGCCATCACCGCGGGGCTCGCCGTCGTGCTCAGCCAGCGGCTGGCAGACCCCCTCGATCGGCTGGCCGCCAGCGCCGCCCGCCTGGGTGCCGGCGACTTCTCCTCACGGGCGCCGCGCTCAGGAATCTCCGAGGCCGACACCATCGCCGAATCGCTCGACACCGCCGCGGCCCGAATCGCGTCCCTGGTCCAGGCTGAGCGCGAGTTCTCGGCCAACGCCAGCCACCAGCTCCGCACGGCGATCACGGGGCTGCGGCTCCGCATCGAGTCCCTCGCAGTGTCGCTCGAGGGCTCCGAGGCCGACGAGGCCACTGCCGCGCTCGAGCAGATCGATCGCCTCACCGGCACGCTCGACGACCTGCTGCACCTGGCCCGCACCGGCCGCTACGCCGAAGCCGTCGAGTTCGACCTCGCGGCACTGGTTCGCCTCCACGTCGAGATGATCCGGCCGGCCGCCGAAGCGGCCGACCGGCCCCTCCATCTCATCAGCACGGGCCCAGCTCGGGCCCGTGCCGCCGAGGGTGCCCTCGGGCAAGCCATCGACGTACTGATCGACAACGCTCGGCGCCATGGCCGCGGTGCCATCACCGTGACGGTGTCATCGGCGGGGAGCCATGCCTCGGTCGCGGTGGCTGACGAAGGTCGCGTGAGCGAGGACCAGGCCATCGCCCTGTTCTCCTCGGCCGCCAGCCCCGACGGTCATGGCATCGGTCTCCGGTTGGCTCGCACGCTCGTCGAAGCCGACGGGGGGCGCCTGGACCTGGTCAGCGCCAACCCAACCACGTTCAACCTCACCGTTCCGTCACCAGGGTTCACGACAGACTGAGCGTGGAGATACCCTCCTCCCGTGGCGATGCGGACAGGGCGGCTCGAATGGGTACGCCAACAGCTGGCCGCCGTGCAGACCCTGAGCCACATCGGCATGCTGAACCCTGCCGTTGGCATCGCCCAAGGCCGCGCCACCAAGGCGTGGGGAGCGACTCCGGCGGGGGCACTGGCCGCAGCAGCACACCTCCTACCCGCTGAGACCGCGCTCATCGACGAGGCCGGACGGTTGAGCTTCGGCGAGGTCGATGCCCTGTCCAGCGCCCTGGCCAATGCCCTCGTAGATCGAGGCGTGGGTGCCGGCGACAGGGTGGCGATGCTTTGCCGCAACAGCCGCTGGTTCGTCATTGCGGCCACCGCGCTGTCGAAGATCGGGGCGGCCACGCTCTACCTCAACACCGGGTTCGCCGGTCCCCAGGTAGTTGAGGTGCTCGAGCGCGAGGGGGCAACGACCGTCATCTACGACGAGGTGTTCGCCGACCTCATCGAGACCCACCTCACCCATCTCGATCTCGTGGTCACCGATGCCGACGCAACCTCGGCGCGAGTGGGAGCTGCTGATCTACTAGCCCACGCATCACGCCGCCGTCCCGACCCACCTGAGCGACCCGGACCGCAGATAATTCTCACCTCCGGGACCACCGGAACCCCCAAGGGGGCGAAGCGACCCAACCCGAGAGGTCTGGTTGCGGTGACCGGGATGTTCCAGCGGATCCCATGGCGGCGAGGTGACGTCCACCTCGTGGCCGCTCCGATGTTCCATGCGCTGGGGAACGGCGGTTTCCAGATCGCCGTCCAGTTCGGGCAGACGTGTGTGACCCGGTGCCGATTCGACCCCGAGGACGCCCTGGCCACCATCGATGCACACGGAGTCACCGGCATGACGGTCGTCCCTGTCATGTTGCAGCGAATCCTCGATCTGGGAGAAGAAACCATCCGCCGCTACGACACCTCGTCGCTACGCATCGTCCACTGCTCGGGGGCCGCGCTACCGGGCTCGCTGGCCACTCGGTGGATGGACCGCTTCGGCGACAATCTCTACAACGTCTTCGCATCCACCGAGGTGGGGGCGGCAACGATCGCCAACCCCAAGGACATGCGCTCCGCACCCGGCACCGCTGGCCAACCCGTGCCGGGCTCCACCGTCCGGCTGTTCGATGACGACGGCGTCGATGTCACCTCCACGGGGAGGACCGGACGCATCTTCGTCGGTACCGACCTGGCCTTCGAGGGCTACACCACCGGAGGCGGCAAGGAACAGATAGGCAACCTCCTCTCCATCGGCGACGTCGGCCACTTCGACGATGGTGGCCGGTTGTTCGTGGGTGGACGCGACGACGACATGATCGTCAGCGGTGGAGAGAACGTCTACCCCCGCGAGGTCGAAGATCTCCTGGCCGACCACCCCGCCATCGCCGAGGTGGCGGTAGTAGGGGTACCGGATGAGCAGTTCGGGCAGCGTCTGTCTGCGTTCGTCGTGCTCCGGCCCGGCGCGACCCTCGACGCCGATGCCGTGCGCGCTCACGTCAAGGCGAACCTGGCCAACTACAAGGCTCCGCGCGACATCAAGTTCCTCAGCGCCCTGCCCCGCAATCCCACGGGCAAGGTCCTCAAGCGCGACCTCCTCCCCACCAACGCGTGACCATCTGGCGGTGGACACCGATGCCGGCGATGGCGCTGACACCCAGGGCCTGGATCACGGGTGGACGAGGGCCCCAGCTCGGTTGTTCAACGAGTTGATCCGCATGCCCTCGGCCAGCAGGTCGACATCGTGATCGTTGGTCAGGAAGCAGAACGAGATGCCGGTGTGCGGATCGGCCCACGCCACTTGCGCTCCCTTGCCGAGATGGCCGAACGCTCGAGCCGACACCGTCTTGCCGAACCCGCGTCGACGAGCGTTTCCATCGTCACCGGCGATGGTCAGCCCGAGGCTCCGGTTCGCCGCCACACCCAGCATCGGGTCAGGCTGGTCGCACCGGATGCGGCCGGTCCCATCGGCGAGAATCCCGGGATCCCACAGATCACCGGCGTTGTGCAGCAGGGCCTGGTAGAAGAGCGCGACGTCGCCCGCCGAGCCGATGCCACCCCCGCCGGGTACCCCGAGGTCGCGGACCTCGGCCTCGCTGAACCGGAGCACGGCCGCGTCGGTGACCTCGGAGAGATCGATGGCGAACCCCATCAGCTCCTCCAGCTCGGAAGGAGCCGGCGCCTCACCCACGATGCGGATCGGTGGGACATCGGCCCATCCGTCGGGATGGCGATCCGTGGCACCCACTCGCAGTCGCGGCAGGCCCAGCGGTGCCATGACGTCCTCATACACGACATCGCGGAAGTCGCGTCCGGTCACTCGCTCGATGATCTCAGCGACGACCCAGTGGGCTGACGACGGGTGGTACTCCATCCGAGACCCGGGCTCCCAGTTGAGACGCCACTGGGCGAAGCGGTCGAGCCGTCCCTGGCGGCTCGACCACTCTGGCGGTCCGAGCGGCGCGGTGGGAAATCCCCCCGTGTGAGTGAGCAGGTGCTCGACGGTGACCACGTCCTTGCCATTGCTGCCGAACTCGGGGACGTGGTCGACGACGAGATCAGACGGATCGACCAGGCCATCACCCATCAGCTGCCACACCGCGGCAGCGATGAACGCCTTGGTCACCGAGAACACGTTGAACCGGGCCACGGGTGAGGCATCGCCGAAGGTGACCTGACGCACCAGGCGGCCCCCCCGTGCCACCGCGACCTGACCCGACTCCAGGGCCTGCTCGGACCCCTCGACCATTTGGCGGGCTCGCTCCACCAGAGCGTCTAGGCGGTCGACGGGCACCCCGGCGTCTTCGGGGTCGTCGAGCGGTTCGGGGTCGAGGGGAGCGGAGATGGCAGTCACTGTCGATGGAACCTAAACGACGCGCGAACATGATGGCGATGCAACGACTCACCGGTGCCGACGCCACATTCCTCTACGGCCAGACCGCTCGCGCCCCGATGGAGGTGTGCTCGGTCGTGGTGATCGATCCTTCGACTGCGTCCCACGAGTTCGACTACGAGCGTTCCCTCGAGTGGCTCTCGTCGCGCCTGCACATGGCGCCTCCGCTGCGTCGACGGCTGGTCAAGGTACCGCTCGAGCTCGATCACCCGGTATGGATCGAGGACCCTGACTTCGATCTCGAGTACCACTTCCGGCGGGCGGCGTTGCCCGCCCCTGGGGCCATGGGGGAGCTCGGCGATTTCGTCGCCCAGATCTTGTCGCGCCCGCTCGATCTCACGCGGCCCCTGTGGGAGATGCATCTGGTCGAGGGACTCGTCGGTGGTCGTGTCGCCACCGTCACCAAGGCTCACCATGCGGCAGTCGACGGTGTGGCGGGAATGGAGATGTTCGCTTCCCTTGTCGACCTGAGCCCCGATGCCCAACCCCCTCCTGCCCCGGAGTCGCCCTGGGAACCTGACGTCGTGCCCACCCAGATCGAGCTGGTCGCCAGTGCCATGGGAAACTTCCTGCTCCAGCCGGTGCGGGGCGCCAAGGCGGCTCGGCGTCTGGTCCGCGGTGTGATCGACACCCGGCGCCGAGGCGGCAACCTCACCGAGGCGCTGGGCGGCGCCCGCGACGTGCCGGTCACACGGTTCAACCAGCCCGTCTCGCCGCACCGGCGCGTGCGCTTCTTCGACCTCGGGCTCACCGAGACGAAGAAGATCAAAGACACCGCAGGCGTGATGCTCAACGACGTGGTGCTGGCGGCGGTGGGCGGAGGTCTTCGCAGCTACCTCATCCGGCACAGCGAGCTCCCCGACATTCCACTCAAGGCCTTTGTGCCACTGAGCACGCGAGAAGATCCGGCCGCAGCCGACGGCGGCAATGAGACCTCGCTCATCTTCGTGACCCTGGCCACCGATGTCGACGACCCCCTCAAGCGACTCGAGGTGATCGCGGAGGCATCCCGGACGGCCAAGGCCGCCCACCGCGAGAGCGGACCTCCACCACTCACCGACCTCTCCGAGCTGACCGGCTCAGCCGCCGCGGCCATGACCGGTCGGATCATGGACCGGACCCGGCTCAATGCCCGCGTTCGGCTGGGCGGCAACGTGGTGGTCTCCAACATCCCCGGCGCCCCGATCCCTCTCTACGTCGACGGAGCCCGAGTCGAGAACGTGTACCCCCTCGGCCCCCTCACCGACGGCAACGGCCTGAACATCACGCTGTTCAGCTACCAGGACACGTTGGGCTTCGGTGTGGTCGCCTGCCGCGACCAGGTGCCCGACATCGACGTGCTGGTGTCCGACATCAGGGCCGCCTACCTCGACATCCGCGATGCGTCCAAGGTGAGCTGAGTCTCCCGCCTAGGTGGTGGCCGACTCGGGGTGCTCGTGGCGCTCCACTTCCGCGAACGTGGCGCGAAGCGCATCCATCGCGCCCTCGCCTCCGGGGTATGAAGCCAGCGTGGGTTCGAGATCGTCGATCTTGGCGCCCCGCTCCCGTAGCGCGGCGCCAAGATTGGCAGCGAGGCGGGACCCGAACACCTGGGCTCCTTCGTGGGCGGTCTCGGGGAGGATCACCGCGAAGCGGTGGTGGGTTTCCGTGCGCGCGTGGACAGGGTGGTCAACCGAGCGGACCGCTTCGCGGAGCATCACACCGAGGGCCCGCAGGATCGCCGATCGCCGGCGGCGGCCGAGCGCTGCCAAGGGTGAATCGGGGACATCGACGACACATACCGAGAAGAAGGTCTTGTAGCGAGCAGCCCGGGCCCGTTCGAGGTCGATGTCGATGAGGAACGACCGCGCGTTGTTGAGGCCGGTGGCATCGTCGATCTGGTCGTAGAGGTCGAGCTTGGTGAGCGACGCCTCGAGCTGCTGGTTGGCATAGCCCCCGATAGCCCCGAACATGACATAGGCGATGGATCGGCTGATGATGAGGCTGCCGAACGTGTCGAAGCCGACGGCGTCGATCGCCGGTGCCCGCAGGCCGGCATAGGCCGCGCCGGCCAGGACCCCGACCACGACACCGCCGATCCAACCCCCGAACATGAACCCGACGAACACCGGGATGAACAGGACGGCGGCCCAGACCTCGACGGTGTCGACGCCGCGCACCAGCATCACGGCCGCCACCAGCAGCAGAGCCACACCGCCGGCGGCTACCAGCAAGATGCGGGCGCGGTCATAGGGCACCTGTCGGGTTCGGGGAGCGTCGGTCACGGCCACTGATGGTACGTCCGCCCGCGTCACCGCGCGCGGTGGGTGGGGTGTCGTTGACGGCGAATGGCGAACCAGCGACACTTCCGACGTGCCCTCTGTTCTCCGCTCGCGGCTTGCGCTGTTCGGAATCCTCGGTGTCTTCCTGATCCCCGTCGTCACGACGAACCTGCGTGGCCTCACGCACGTCCTGACGTGCCAGGGTGCGGCCGAGACCCCGTTCACCCTCCAGATCGGCGAGGACGGCAGCAGCACCATCGCGTCTTCTCAGGTTCTCACCCGCGACGACGTGATCGAGGACGGATCGACGGGAGCCGTCGGTGGTGGTCGGTCGCTGTGTGGCGGTCTCACCCTCCAGATGGGCGCCACCGCGCTGCGCGACGACAAGATCACCATCTCGGTCGACATCGCCAACTCCACCGAGTTCGACTGGCGGGGTTCAGTGGAGCTGAACCTCCGTGGCATCTTCATCCCTCTCGACATCGGCACGATCGCGTCGGAGTCAACGGCGTCGGACGCGATCGACTTCACCCTCGACGCCGGAACCCACGAGCTCGACGGCTCGCTGCTCATCGGGCCCTGAGCTCGCCCGCTCCTCTCACTCGGTCAACCGAGTGCCCCGGCGTCCCGCAGTTCGCCGATGCGCGCCGGGTGATAACCGAGCACCTCGGTCAAAACCTCGTCGGTGTGCTGGCCCACCTCGGGCGCCCGTGACGGTGTGGGCTGGTCGACGTCGAGCACCTTGACCGGGAAGGGCATCTCCTCGGCCCCCAGCTGCTCAACGTCGTAGAGCGGGAAGCGGTCGCGGAACTGAGGATCTTTGGCGATGGTCTTCGGTGTGTTCACCGGGGCAATCGGAACGTCGTGCTCGTCACCGAACGCCATCCACTCCCGTGTGGTCCGGCCCCGGAAGATGTCGCGCAACAGCGCTTGGAGCTCGCGGTTGTGGCGGGCGTGGTCGCCGTACTTCGAACCCGGCCACCGCTCGAACAGATCGGGACGACCGATCGCCTCGCAGAAGCCTTTCCAGAACGACTGCTCGGAAGCCATGAAGAGGATGTGGCCGTCCGCTGATTCGTACATCTGGTAGCGGACGCCCTCCTTCATCCCGGCCGTGCCCGGGGCACGGCGTTCGTAGTCGTCGGCCTTGTTGCCGGTGACCTCGTCTTCGGGACGTTCGTAGGCGAGCCAGGTCTCGATCCGATACCAGTCCATGTAGGCGGCGGCATCGGACTGGGCCACCTCCATGCGGCATCCCCGGCCGGTGCTGCGAGCGTGGATGATGCCGGCAGCCAGGCCGAGAGCCCCGAACAGCGGACCGGCGTGGATGCCCATCGACGGATGTTCGGGGAGGTAGCAGAACCCCTCGGCGTCGTACGCCGGCGGCACGAGCCCAGCCCACGTGTCGTAGGCGATCCCGTGGCTCGGGAGATCCTTGTACGGCCCGGTCATCCCGTAGCCGGAGATGGTGGCGAAGACGATGGCGGGGTTGACCTCGCACAGCGCGGGGTAACCGAGGCCACGCCGCTCCAGGGCCCCCGGACGCATGGCCTCCACGACGGCATCGGCACCGCGCACCAGGTCGAGGTACACCTCGACACCCTCGGCTGTGCGCAGATCGAGGGTGATGCTCCGCTTGCCGCGGTGGATGTGGAGGTGCAGCAGCGAGCTGCCCTCGATGATGGGCCACGTCATCTCGCGGATGTAATCGCCCTGCGGCGGCTCCACCTTGATGACATCGGCCCCCAGGTCGGCCAGGTGGCTGGTGATGGCCCCGGGGCCGAGCAGCGACGACTCGATGATGCGGACGCCGGCGAGCAGGCCGGGACCGTCGGCGGGTTGCGACACGATGGGTGCTCCTGAGCGCGGACCGGTGACTTCTCGCCGTCAGGCGAACTCGGCGATCACTTCGCTGAGGGCGGTGTGAATCTTGTCGGCGGGAGCCAGCGGCATGTTGAAGATGAGGTGGTCGCAACCGGCGTCGACGATCTCGTGGAGCCGGGTGAAGACGGTGTCGCGTGTGCCGACGTCGAACATCCGCTCGGCGTCATCGCCCGCCGCGTTGCGGAGGAAGGCCATGGTCGAGTCAGCCTCCTCGTCCGTGTCGCACAGGAAGAGGGACGACATGCGGGTCATGGTGACGGTGGAGGGATCACGACCGAGGTCGGCGCAGTGCTGGTGTAGCACGTCGATCTTGTGCCGGATGGTGGCGGGGTCGCCTGTCACGTTGGCGTAGTCGGCGTGGCGGGCGACGAGCCGCAACGTCTTCTTCTCGCCTCCGCCGCCGATCATCACCTTCGGGCCACCAGCCTGAACTGGCGGGGGCAGGTTCGGAAGGTCGGCTGTGCGGTAGTGGCCGCCATCGATGGTCGGACGCTCACCAGCGAACATCGCCTTGATGATGGTGACCGCCTCTTCGAGACGTTCGAACCGCTCGCGCAGCGGGGGGAAGTCGAACCCCAGTGCGGTGTGCTCGACGTCGTACCATGCGGCCCCGATGCCGCAGATGGCTCGACCTTTCGACACTACGTCGAGGGTGGTCAGGATCTTCCCCAGCATCGCCGGGTTCCGGTAGGTCACGCCGGTCACCAGCGTGCCGAGCTGCACCCGCTCGGTGCGGGCGGCCAGTGCCCCCAGCAACGTGTAGGCCTCGAGCATGGGGTTCTCGGGGCCACCCAGGGCCGGGAGCTGGAGGAAGTGATCCATCACCCACACCGACCAGGCGCCGGCGTCCTCGGCGGCGGTGGCGTGGCTGAGGACGACGTCGAAGAGCTCATCGCCCGGTACGTCGTGGGAGAAGTTGGGGATCTGGAGTCCGATGTTGGTCATCGGCCCAGTCTTACGCGCTTCGGCCCACGCTCTCGACCCCCGACGGCTCCCAGCCGGCGAGGTCCTTCAGCCGTTCGTCGTTAGAGAACACCTCGATGATCGGGACGTAGAGGCCCAGCCGCTTCTGCAGGGTGCGGATGAGGTTCTCCTGGTTCCACAACATCAAGGTGACCGCCACCCCCGAAGCACCGGCGCGGGCGGTGCGGCCGGACCGATGCAGGTAGGTCTTGTGGTCCTCGGAGGGGTCGTAGTGGATGACGGCATCGACGCCGTCGATGTCGAGGCCGCGGGCGGCTACGTCGGTGGCCACCAGGACGCTGCGGCTGCCGTGCTCGAAGCCATGGAGGGCGTGCTCCCGCTCCTTCTGGCGGAGGTCACCATGGATGGCGGCGGCGCCGACGCCCTCATGGCGGAGATCGGCGGCCAGTCGGTCGCAGCTCCGCTTGGTGCGGCAGAACACGAGCGTCTTCTCCCCGGCGTTGCAGATGGCGGCGGTCACCTTGACCTTGTCCAGGTCGTGGACGAGGAGGAAGCGATGGTCCATGGTGGTGACGGTCTGGGTGGAGCTACCCACCTCGTGACGGACCGGATCGATCATGGCCTGCCTCACCAGCGATCCGACCTCGCCATCGAGGGTGGCCGAGAACAACAGCGTCTGGCGCTTCTCACGGGTGCGACGGAGGATCCACTGCACCTGGGGCAGAAACCCCATGTCGGCCATCCGGTCGGCCTCATCGATGGCCAGCACCCGGATGTCGCTGAGGTTGATCTCGCCGCGCTCCAGCAGGTCGATCAGACGGCCCGGCGTAGCGGACAGGATGTCGACTCCGTGGTGCAGGGCCTTGATCTGCTTGTCGATCGGAGCGCCGCCATAGCAGGCCTCGACCCGCAGCCCTCGAGCCGCGGCGAGAGGTTCCAGATCCTCGGCGATCTGGCTGGCCAGCTCGCGGGTTGGGGCGAGGGTCAGTGCCCGAGGATGGCGCGGGCGGGCCGGTTTGGATCGCTGGACGATCGGGATTCCGAAGGCCAGCGTCTTGCCGGAACCCGTCTTGGCCTTCCCGCACACATCGCGGCCGTCGAGGCCGTCGGGGATGGTCAGCGTCTGAACCGGGAAGGGGGACGTGATGCCGAGCTCGGCGAGGGCGGCCACGAGGTCGTCGGCGACGCCGAGGCTGCTGAAGGTTGTGACAGACATGTTGCCTTCAGCCTGTCCCAGGACAGGACTCGCCGCCCAATCCGGCCGTAGACTCCCCGGTTCCCGCCCCAGGAAGTGCCGTGGCCGTTCGCTCTGATATCCGCAACATTGCCATCGTGGCCCACGTCGACCACGGCAAGACGACCCTCCTCGACGCGCTCCTCCGCCAGACCGGCCAGCTGCGCTCGACTCCCGTTGACGCAGAGCGGGTCATGGACTCGGGCGACCTCGAGCAGGAGAAGGGCATCACGATCCTGGCCAAGAACACCGCCATCACCCACCGGGGTGTGCGCATCAACGTGGTGGACACGCCCGGCCACGCCGACTTCGGCGGTGAGGTCGAGCGCGCCCTGGCCATGGTCGATGCCGTCCTGTTGCTCGTCGACGCCGCGGAGGGCCCCCTCCCACAGACTCGCTTCGTGCTGCGCAAGGCCCTGGCCAAGGACCTGCCCACCATCGTGGTCCTGAACAAGGTCGATCGCCGCGACGCCCGAACCGCCGAGGTGCTCGATGAGGTGTACCAGCTGTACCTGGACCTCGACGCCGATGACCACCAGATCGAGTTCCCCGTGGTCTCGTGCGTGGCGCGGGAGGGACGGGCGGCCATCGGCGTCGCCACCGTCGAGGGGCTCGACGACGACCTCGGCGTCCTGCTCGACCTCCTCTTGTCGGCGGTACCGGCGCCCGAACACGACCTCGACCACCCCCTTCAGGCCGCGGTCACCAACCTCGACGCCAGCGCCTACGTCGGTCGCCTGGCCCTGTGCCGCATCCACCACGGAACGCTGAGGAAGGGAGCAACGGTGGCATGGTGCCGGGGCGACGGTGACCGCACCACCGTTCGCATAACCGAGCTCTACCGCGCCGAAGGACTCGAGCGCCTTCCTGCGATTGAGGCCGGACCGGGTGACATCGCGGCGGTGGCGGGCATCCCCGACATCATGATCGGTGACACGCTCACCGACGTCGACGACCCGAGACCGCTCGAGCCGCTCACCGTCGACGAACCGGCGCTGTCGATGCTGGTCGGCGTCAACACCGCTCCGCTCTCGGGACAGGACGGATCCAAGGTCACGGCTCGCCAGGTGCGCAACCGGCTGGACACCGAGCTCATCGGCAACGTGTCCATCCGGGTGAACGACGTCGGACGACCTGACGCCTGGGAGGTCCAGGGTCGTGGTGAGCTCCAACTGGCGGTGCTGGTCGAGACGATGCGGCGCGAGGGCTTCGAGCTCACGGTGGGCAAGCCCGCGGTCGTCATCCGCGACATCGACGGCGTCCCCCACGAGCCGGTCGAACGGGTCACCATCGACGCCCCCGCCCTCCACGTCGGTGCCGTCACCGAGCTGCTGGCGGGACGGCGAGGACGGATGGAGCACATCCACCACACCGGCTCAGACTGGGTGCGCATCGAGCACCTGGTCCCCGCCCGCGGTCTGGTCGGCATGCGCACCGAGCTGCTCACCCGGACCAGAGGCGAAGCTGTGATCCACCACACGTTCGAACGCTGGGAGCCATGGCTCGGCGAGCTCGATGCCCGACCCTTCGGGAGCCTGGTGGCCGATCGAACCGGATCCACGACCACCTACGCCCTGCACCCTCTCACCGACCGTGGCACGCTCTACATCCAGCCCGGCGATCAGGTCTACGAGGGGATGGTGATCGGCCGTCGCAACCGGCCCGACGACCTCGACGTCAACGTCGCCAAGGAGCGCAAGGTCACCAACGTCCGTCAGTCGACGGCCGAGGAGCTGGTACGGCTTCCCCCGCCGGAGTCACTGACGCTGGAGCAGGCGCTCGAGCGGATCGCACCCGACGAGTGCGTCGAGGTCACCCCCACCGCGGTCCGCATGCGCAAGGTGACCCTCGACAAGACCCAGCGCGCTCGATCGGCGAAGCGGGTCCGCAACGCCGTCTGAGGCTGGCTTCACCCCGCGTCGAGCGCCTGGCGCAGCTCGCCCACGAAGCGGGCAGCCTCCGATGGCCCTCCACCTTCGAGAAGGCGCCGGACCAGAGCCGAACCGACGACCACGCCGTCGGCCACCTCGCAGGCCAGTACCGCTTGGGTGGGGGTGGACACCCCCACGCCGATGAGCACCGGGACGTCGGTGAGCGCCTTGAGTCGCGCCGCCAGCTGGCGCGCCGAGTCAGCCAGCCTCTCCCGCTCGCCGGTCACCCCCATGAGCCCGACGCCGTAGACGAACCCGCGGCTCCGGGCCACGATCCGCGCCGCCCGGTCGTCGGGCGTCGTGGGAGCGGCCAGCAGGATCATCTCGACGCCGGCCGCGTCGGCGGCCGCGGCCCAGGGACCACACTCGTCGACGGGCAGGTCGGGCAGGATGGCGCCCGCCACCCCGGCGTCGGCCAGTGACCGGGCGAACCGCTGGTGCCCGGATCGGTGGACGAGGTTGTAGTAGGTCATCACCGCGAGCGGAACGCCGGCATCGGCATTGGCAAGATCGACCAGAACGGTGTCGGGGGTAGCCCCGAGGGCGAGCGCTCGGGTAGACGCCTCCTGGATGACAGGACCATCCATCACCGGGTCGGAGAAGGGAATTCCCACTTCGATGGCATCAGCACCCGCCGCCGCCACCGACCGGACGACATCGAGCCACCTCTCCCCCAGACCCCCGGTGACGTAGGGAACGAGCAGCTTCCGTCCCGCGTCCCGACCCGATCGGAGTGCCCGTTCCAACGCTCCGTGCTCGTCGGGGCGGGGAGGATCCTGAGGGAACCCCCCGGGTCCGACATCCGTGATCCTCACGAGAGCAGGTCCATGACCTGGGCCACGTCCTTGTCACCCCGACCCGAGAGGTTCAACAGGACCGTCTTGTCGCGCAGGGACGCCGCTTCGCGCACCACCCAGGCCAGGGCATGAGCCGGCTCGAGCGCAGGGATGATGCCCTCGGTCTCCGACAGCAACCGGAACGCCCCGACCACTTCGTCGTCGTTGACGCTCTCGTAGCGGGCCCGACCGATGGCCGACAGATGTGCGTGCTCGGGCCCGACCCCGGGGTAGTCGAGACCAGCAGAGATGCTGTGGGCCTCACTCACCTGCCCGTGGTCGTCCTGCAACAGGAACGAGCGGCTGCCGTGCACCACCCCGGGCAGGCCGTGGCCCACCGCGGCGCCGCCGGCCGGCTCGACCCCCACAAGCTCGGCGTCGGTGTCGACGAAGCCGCTGAAGATGCCGGCCGCGTTCGATCCTCCGCCTACGCATGCACACACCACGTCGGGAACGGCGCCCGCCAGCAGGACCGAGGTCTGCTGGCGGGCCTCGGTTCCCAGAACGCTCTGCAGCTCGCGCACCATCCAGGGATAGGGGTGCGGGCCCATCACCGACCCAAGGCAGTAGTGCGTGCCCTCGACGGTGGCCACCCAGTCGCGCAGAGCCTCGTTGATGGCGTCCTTCAATGTTCGGCTACCCGACGACACGGACTCGACTTCGGCGCCGAGCAACCGCATGCGAAAAACGTTGAGCTCCTGCCGCTCCACGTCGACCTCGCCCATGTACACCTTGCACTCCAACCCCATGAGCGCCGCCGCGGTGGCCGTGGCCACGCCGTGCTGGCCGGCGCCGGTCTCGGCGAGCAGCCGGCCCTTGCCCATGCGCTGGGTGAGCAGGGCCTGACCGATGACGTTGTTGATCTTGTGGCTTCCGGTGTGGGTGAGGTCTTCCCGCTTGAGGAGCAGGCGAAGTCCGAGCCGATCGCCGAGCCGCTTGCACTCGGTGATCGGCGTAGGGCGGCCTCCGTAGGAGCTGAGCAGCTCATCGAGCTCGCCCCGGAACGCTGTATCCGACCATGCGGCGCGGAACTCCCGCTCCAGCTCTTCGCAGGCGGGAACCAGGGACTCGGGCAGGAACCGGCCGCCGAACTCGCCGAATCGGCCCCCGCCGCTGGGTTCACCGCGCATCGGCGTGGTCACTGGCCGCTCCGGATCATGGCTCGTCATGGTGCCAGCCGACCCGATCCTCTGGCGAGGCGATTGGCGTGGCGGTCAGTAGCCGTCGTCGTCCGCCCAGTCGTAGGGCGGGAGATCGTCACCTTCATAGGGCTCGGTTTCGGTGGAGCGGGCCTGCCCGATGAAGCGCCGGACCTTGGTCGGGTCCTTGTGCCCCGGCGAGCGTTCCACTCCGGTGGACACGTCTACGCCGAAGGGGTGGACGGCCCCGATGGCCTCCACGACGTTGTCGGCGGTCAGTCCGCCCGCCAGCAGCAACCGGATGCCGTCGGGGACGCCCTCGGCCAGCGACCAGTCGAACACCTGGCCGCTTCCGGGGCTGCGACCGTCGACCATCACCATGTCGACGCCATGGTCGAACGCATCGGCGACCGATGGGTCACCGGCTGCAAACGCCTTGATGGTGACCGGTACGCGCTCGGCCACCCATTGGCTGTCCCTAGCGCTCTCGCGGCCGTGGAGCTGGGCGGCGCGAAGCCCCGCCGTGTTCACGATCCTGGCCACCCGTTCGGGGCGCTCGTCGCGGAAGACGCCGACGGTGAGGACGTGCGGTGGAAGGCGGCGGGCGATGTCGCCGGCGCGTTGCGGAGCGAGCTGGCGGGATGACGGGGCGAACACGAACCCGACGGCGTCTGCGCCCATGGCAACAGCCAGCAGCGCATCCTCCTCCGAGGTGATCCCGCAGATCTTGATGAACACCATCAGTCCTTGAGTGCAGCCACCGCGGCGCGCGGATCGTCGTGGGTGACCACGTGCTCCCCCACCAACACGGCGTCGTAGCCGGCGGCAGCCAACCGGGTGGCGTCTTCGCCTCCACGCACGCCCGACTCGGCCACCCGCACACAGGAGGCGGGGATGGCATCGACCACCGCCAAGGCTCGCTCGTGGTCCACCTCGAACGTGACGAGGTCGCGCTGGTTGACCCCCACCAGCGTGGCGCCGGCGGCGACTGCTCGCTCGATGTCGGCTTCGTCGTGCGTCTCCACCAGAGCGTCGATGCCGACGTCGGCGGCGACGGCGAGGCAGCGCTCGAGGAGCGCATCGGAGAGCACCGCGGCGATGAGCAGGCAGCAGTCAGCCCCCATGAGCCGGGCGTCGGCCACATCTCGCTCGTCGACGGTGAAGTCCTTGCGGAGCACCGGAACCGATGTGGCCGCTCGGGCCGCCATCAGGTCCTCGGGCGAACCTCCGAAATGGTCGGCGTCGGTGAGCACGCTCAGGCAGGCCGCTCCTCCTGACACGTAGGCGCGGGCGACTCGGGCCGGGTCGAGATCGGGATTGAGATCGCCCTTCGACGGGCTGCGCCGCTTGACCTCGGCGATCACCGAGAGCCCGCGCTCGGCTCGCAGCGCTTGCCCGAAGCCCCGGGCCCGCTCGGCGGTGGCGGCGGCCCGGGCCATGAGGTCATGGGCGTCTCGCCCATCGGCGGCGGCGCGTCGACGGTGGGCGGCGACGATGTCGTCGAGATACGTGGCCACCAGGCGGATCGTAGCGACGCCATCGTCGGGGTGCGCCGTGAATCTCGGGCTCAGCTGTCGTGCCGGCGCGCCCCCACCAGCGCCACCAGCGGTACGGCAAGGAAGAGGACCAGCGCCACAGCGCCGAGGATCAGCGAGGCGGCCAGCAGCACCGGGAACCCGAGGATGAACCACAGAACGCCGCTCACCATCGCCCCAGCGATGCTGGCCACCGGCACCACCACGAGGCGGCCACCTGGAGGCGGCGGGCCCCCGTCGAGGCCGCCCGGCGGCTCCCTCCACATCTGGGTGCGCTCCTCCTCGGAGAGGTCGTCGTCGTCTTCGATCATCGACCAATCGGGGCCAGCCGCCACCGTGCCGGCCCGCACTCGCACCGGGCCGTCGTCGAACCGATGCCGCTGACCCGAATCCCGGTCGTAGGCCGCACGTCGCCGCGGATCGCTCAGGACGTGCCATGCCGCGTTCAGCTCCTGCATGCGGCGGGATGCCTCAGCCCTCGCCCCCGGAGACCGATTGGCGTAGTAGTCGGGATGCCACACCCGGGCCAAGCGGTGATAGGCGAGGCGGATCTCGTCGTCGGACGCCTCGGGGTGCAGACCGAGCGTGGCGTAGTGGCTCATCGAACCGGGTGGGGCTGGTCCACGTGGCGTCTCCCTCAGCCCGGGCGGGTCTCGGTCGTCGTGGTGGGTGGGATCCCGCACCGGGGGATGTCCAGCCGAGCGGTGAACTCGCCGTCGATCACGACGCTCAGCGGGTGATCGCCGTCGCTGGTGCACACCACCACCCACGTCGCCACGCCGTTGCCGGAGGCGATGGTGGACGTCTCGCCTTCGACGGTCCAGGGCCCGGTAGGGACGAGGTCGACCTCGGCTCCGGCTCGAGGGGAGGACACGACGACACCGTTGCCGTCGACCCTCCGGTTGTGGATCTGCACGACGAGGCTGATGCGCTCACCGAGGGGGATGGGGTCCGGTGACACGGCGGCAACCGCCTGCGGCTCGTTCTCGAGCGTCACGGTGAGATCGATGTCGCGCACCTCGTCGTCCTCGATGAAGACGAAGAGCGGTTCGAGCATCGTGAGGTCAGGCGCCAGCCAGGCGCGGACGCGGTAGCGACCGCCGAGGACGCCCTCGATGAGCCACGTTCCGTCCTCACCCGCCGTCATCTTCTCGGTCACACCGATTCCGACAAGCCGACGGACCTCGACGATGGCACCCGGCACGACGCCCCCCGGGCCGATCACCCGTCCACGCAAGGTGACATCACCGGGACGAAGGGCCACCTCCAGGGTGGTGTTGGTGCCACCTACCGGCGCATGCTTGACCGACGCGAAGTCGAGAGGTTCGGTGGTGGGCGCGGGTGCGGTCGCTTCGCTGGTCGTGGTGGGCGTCGCCGAGTCGTCACCACCAGTGCAGGCGGCAACGATCAGCGCCAGCGCGGTGAGCATCCCAGCGAGCCGAACGGTCATCGAGGTCCACCCGCCAGCGCCCCGACCGACACCTCGATGGCTCCGGATCCGGCGTCGCCGCTCACCGCTTCTCCCTCATCGATCTCGCGGCGGACGTAGCCGAGCCCGATGGAACCCGACCCATCGGGCACTGCGCTGGTGACGCGGCCGACGACCTTGCCGCCGGCCTCGAGCTCCATCCCGACCTCGAGTGACGGGTCTGAGGCCCGGAGGTGCCGAAGGTGGCGGTTGACGTGACCGCGAGTGTCGATCCGGGCGACGAGCTCCTGACCGGTGAAGCAACCCTTGGTGAACGACACTGCCAGCCCGGCCAGACCCGCTTCCTGGGCGATGACGCTCCCGTCGAGCTCGGCCCCCATCACCGGCTCTCCGGCCCGGATCCGCAGCGCCTCGAGGCCGCCCGGCCCGAGATCGGGCAGCCCGGTGGGCGCCGACGCGTCTTCGCCCATCAGATCGACTCCGGCGACGCCACCCCACGAGGCCGGCAGCACCCGGGGCCGGACAGATTCGGGGACTGCCGACGCCGCCTCGCCGGCGCGGCGATGAAGCTCCTCGGAGGTCATGGCCTCGCTACGGACCGCGACGCAGGTGCTGGCCAGGGGTGCGACCTCGGCCTTCACCCGCAGCTTGAAGCGAAGGAGCCGCTGGAGGAGTGCGTCACCCCATCCTCCATCGAGGTCGAGGAGGAATCGTTCGGCCGACACCCGGGTGACCCGAACCAGCGCATCCAGCTTGCCCTGCGGCTGGAGCACCAGCGACCACACCGTCTCACCATCAGCGACGGGGTCGAGGTCCTGGCTGAGCTGGCCTTGGAGCCACACGGGCGCGTCGGACCCCGTCACCTCCACGACGTCACGAGGGCGCAGGGCCCACCCCTCGGTCACGCCGACCCCTCCGGGCCGGTGCGCCGGCGAGCAGCCGACATCCGCCGTGCCGCGGGAACGGCGGCAAGAAGGGCACGCGCCTTGTTGGCGCACTCGAGGTCTTCGCTCGCGGGGTCGCTGTCGGCCACCACTCCGGCTCCTGCCTGCACTGATGCCACACCGTCGTGCACGAGCATGGTACGGATCGCGATGGCCGTGTCGAGGTCGCCCGAGAAGTCGATGTAGCCGACGACGCCCGCGTAGGGCCCCCGCTTGGTGGGCTCGAGGTCGTCGATGATCTCCATGGCCCGCACCTTGGGGGCCCCCGACACAGTGCCGGCCGGGAGGGTGGCCCGCAGGACGTCGATGGCGCTGCGGCCGTCGGCCAGCTGGCCCGACACCTCACTGGTGAGGTGCATCACGTGGCTGTAGCGCTCCAGCGTCATCAGCTCGTCCACGTGCTCGGAGCCGAAGGCGACCACCCGGCCGACATCGTTGCGGGCGAGATCGACCAACATGATGTGCTCGGCCACCTCCTTGGGGTGTTCTCGCAGCTCGGCGGCGAGACGGCGGTCCTCCTCGTCGGTGCGGCCGCGCCAGCGGGTGCCGGCGATGGGCCGGGAGATGACGCGCCCGCCGAGCACCTGCACCATCGGTTCCGGCGACGACCCGACGACCTCGAGATCCGGCAGGCGCAAGAAGTACATGTACGGGCTTGGATTCACCTGCCGCAGCACTCGGTACACATCGAAGGCGTCGGCGTCGAGGTCTAGATCGAACCGCTGGCTGAGCACCACCTGGAAGACGTCGCCGGCGAGGATGTGCTCCTTCGCCACCGAGACCGCTGACTGGAACTGCTCGGCGGTGACCGTCCGTCTGACGTCGGGGAGATCCTCGCCGTCGGTGGGGGGTTCGGCCGGTTGATAGGCGAGCGGCCGACCGAGCTGCGCGACCCAGTCGTCGAGCCGACGGGCGACGGCGTCGTAGGCCGCGTCGGGGTCGCCGTCGCCCACGGGCACGTTGTCGATGAGGTGGATGCGCTGGCGCCAGTGGTCGAAGGCGGCGATGCGACCGATGACCGAGATGGCGGCGTCGGGGAGTCGGGCGTCGTCGGGCGGCACGTTCGGCAACCGCTCGACCTCCCGCACCACGTCGTAGCCGAGGTAGCCCACGACGCCGCTGTGCAGCGGCGGCGACCCCACCGGAAGGTCGGGAACCGAATGACCTTCGACCAGCGCCTCCAGACAGGCCAACATCCCCGCGTCGAGCGGGACCCCGGCGGGCAGATCGCCAGTGGTGGTCATCGTCCCGCCCGAGAGGGTGATGGTGGCCAGCGGATCGCAACCGACGAACGACCATCGGCTCCAACGCTCGGCGTGTTCGACCGACTCGAGGAGGAACCCCTCACCGTCGTCCACGAGCTTCTGGTAGACGCTCACGGGCGTCTCGAGGTCGGCCACCACCTCGCGCCACACCGGCACCACCGTGTGGCGTACCCACTGGTCGCGGAAGGTCTGGCGGTCGGGCCAGATCGTCACGATCCCTCGGCGCCAAAGGCACGGAAGAAGCAGGTCTTGTTCCCGGTGTGACACGCGCCCTTGCCTTCTTGCTCCACGACGAACAGCAGTGTGTCGCCGTCGCAGTCGTAGAAGGCACGACGGACCCACTGACGATCGCCCGACGTGTCGCCCTTCCGCCACAGCTCCTGGCGGCTTCGCGACCAGAAGACGGTGCGGCCCTCGGCCAGCGTCATCGCCAGCGACTCGGGGCTCATCCAAGCCATCATGAGGATCTCGCCGGTGCCGTCTTCTTGGACGATGGCCGGCACGAGCCCGTCGTCGTTGTAGGCGACCTGGGCCAGCTGGGAAGTGGTGGCGTCGATGGGTGTGGCAGACACGTCGGCTCCTCGGATCACGTGCCCGCCGACGGTACCGGTGAATCGCCGGCGACGGCGAGTCGTTACGGCCTGTCCGCTACGTTGCGCGGCCATGGCCGGCACACCTACCGAGGAGGTTTGGCTCGAGACCAGCGACAGGCTCCGCCTCGAAGCCGAGCTGGTCGTTCCCGACGACGCCTGGGCCGGCTCCCTGCTGTGCCATCCCCACCCGACCCAAGGGGGATCGATGCGGTCGATGGTCACCGGCCATCAGTTCCGGATGCTCCCCCACCACGGCGTCGCCTGCCTGCGCTTCAACTTCAGGGGGGTGGAGCGCTCCGACGGCTCCCACGGTGGTGGACGACCCGAGCGACTCGACGTGCTCGCTGGCCTCGGAGCTCTCTTCGAGGTGATCGAGGGACTGCCGCTGGTCCTTGCCGGCTGGTCCTTCGGCGCCGACACGTCGCTGTCGGTCGTCGATGAGCGGATAGACGGGTGGTGTGCCACGGCCCCGCCGCTACGAGTCTTCCCGCCTGATGAGCTGATCGCCGGTCCTGATCCCCGACCGAAGCTGCTGGTGGTCCCCGAGAACGACCAGTTCAGACCACCCGAGCGGCTGGACGAGATCATCGCCGGCTGGGCTGCCACCGAGGTGAGGATGAGCCCGGGCACCGACCACTTCCTGGTGGGACGACTCGACGACGCCGTCGACGGCGTCACCTCGCTGGCCCGGGCCTTGGCCGAGCCCCATGCCCGCGACTACTAGTCGCGACTACTAGTCCATTCGACCTAGAACCGCTACGATGGACATGGCTGTTGAACGAAGGGAAGCGCACGATGAAGCTGTTCCGCCGTGAAGCATCGACCAGCGACGAGCAGGTCATCGATCTCGACGCCGACGACGTGGCACCGGCCGCGACCGCCGAGTCCACGGAGACCACCAACCACTTCGGTCGGCCCACGCTGTGCCCCGAGTGCAGCTCACGCGGGTTTCTCGATCACATCGACCTCATCGACCGCATCCAGTACCAGCACTGCACGAGCTGTGGCCATGAGTGGACGATGTCGGAGAACCAGCTCGTCTACTGAATCTACTGAAGGTCATCCCGGCGGGGGACGAACCACCACCCCCGCCGCCGCCATCGCCGCCTTCGCCGCGCCCACCGTGTGCTCACCGAAGTGGAAGATCGATGCGGCCAGAACGGCATCGGCCCGCCCGGCGACGGCCCCCTCCACCAGGTGATCGAGCGTCCCCACGCCACCCGACGCGACAACCGGCACCCCCACGGTCTCGCTGACCGCGGCAGTGAGGGCAAGGTCGAACCCGTCGCGCGTTCCGTCCCTGTCCATCGATGTCAGCAGGATCTCTCCGGCGCCGTGCCGCTCGACCTCCACCGCCCATTCGATGGCATCGATGCCGGTGGGACGGCGACCGCCGTGGGTGTGCACTTCCCAGCCGGCGCCATCAGACCGCTGACGGGCGTCGATGGCGACGACGACGCACTGGGCGCCGAACTCCAGTGCGATCTCGGCAACGACCTCGACACGAGCGACAGCCGCCGTGTTGACCGCCACCTTGTCGGCGCCCGCCCGCAGCAACCGCCGTGCATCGTCGACGCTGCGGACGCCCCCGCCGATGGTGAAGGGGATGAAGACCTCATCCGCCGTCCGCCGAGCCAATTCGACGATGGTGTCCCGCTGATCAACTGATGCCCCTATGTCCAGGAACACGACCTCGTCGGCACCCTGGGCGTCGTAGCGGGCGGCCAGCTCGACGGGGTCGCCGGCGTCGCGGAGATCCACGAAGTTCACGCCCTTGACGACACGACCGCCCTCGACGTCGAGACAGGGGATCACCCGCACCGTCTTCACGGACGCGCCTGATTCCGATGGCGCCCCCGGGAGGCCGACGCCACGGTGGCGAGGGCATCACCCACCCCGAAGCGACCCTCGTAGATGGCTTTGCCGCAGATGACTCCGGCCAGGCGTCGCCCGTCGACGCGGACCTGGGCCAGAGCCTCTATGTCGTCGAGACGACCGACGCCACCCGACGCGATGACCGGGACGGCGGTGACGGCGAGGGCCTCGGACAACCCGACCAGGTCAGGACCCTCGAGCGTCCCGTCGCGTGCGATCTGGGTGATGACGAACGCGACTGCACCAGCACCCCCGACACGATCGAGCATCGTGGCCAGATCGGTGCCACTCCCCTGCTCCCAACCCCTGATGGCCACCTCGCGGCCGCGCACGTCGAGACCAACCGCCACCTCCCCCTCCCCGAGGTCGACGAGACGCTGGACCAGATCCGGCTCCTCGACGGCCGCGGTGCCGACCACGACCCGCTGCACGCCCGACCGCCACAAGGCCTGCGCGGCGCCGACGGACCGAACCCCACCGCCGGCCTGCACCGCCACCCCAGCCTCGTTGGCCACCCGGGCCACCGCGGCGATGGCCGCTCGGTTGGCTGGCTCCCCGGTGCGTGCCGCATCGAGGTCGACGATGTGGATCCAGCGGGCGCCCTCGGCGATGAAGCCACCGGCCACCGCGGCGGGGTCGGCGCCATAGACCGTCTCGGCGTCGTACTCCCCTCGCAGCAGGCGCACGCACCGACCGCCGCGCAGGTCGATGGCCGGGTACAAGTCGAACGCCGTCACCGGCAGGCCTCGACGAATCGCTCCAGCAGCGCCAACCCCGACGCTCCGCTCTTCTCGGGATGGAACTGGGTGGCCCACAGGCTGCCGGAGGCGACGGCGGCCACGACCGGGCCGCCGTAGTCGCAGGTAGCCACCGTCACGTCGCTCAGGGGCGCGGCATAGGAGTGCACGAAGTACATCCACCGATCGCCGACCGGGCGTTCGGGTCCGTGGTCGGTCCCGAACATGGGGTGCGGGTACATGGGGTGCGGGTGCACGGGGTGAGGCTGCACGGGTTCGACCGTGTTCCACTGCATCTGCGGCCGCTTGACGTCTCCGGCAATGAGGTCGACCGTGCCATCGAGCACACCGAGACCCTCAACCGCTGGGGACTCGACCGAGCCCTCGTAGAGGAGCTGCATGCCCACGCAGATGGCGAGGAACGGTGTGCCGGCATCGACGGCGGCGAGGACGACCCGGTGCAGCCCACTGCCGACCAGGGCATCGGCGCAGGCGCCGAAGGCCCCGACCCCGGGGAGCACCACGCCGTCGGCGCCAGACGCATCCGTGGGATCGCTGACGAGACGGGCACCGGCGCCCACGCGCTGCAACGCCTTCTCCGCCGATCGCAGGTTGCCGATGCCGTAGTCGAGGACAGCGAGGAAGGGACCGGTGGTCACGAGGACAAGGTGCCCTTCGTGGACGGCACTTCCCCTCCCTCCACCCGCACCGCCTCGCGCAGCGCCCGAGCAAACGCCTTGAACGAGGCCTCGATGACGTGGTGGGTGTTGCGGCCCCGCACCATGTCGAAATGCAGCGTGACCCTGGCACTGGTAGCGAGAGCCCGCCAGAACTCCTCACACAGCTGGGGGTCGAACGGAGGGTCACCGAGGATCTTCTCGCCCGGAGGATCGATCTCGTAGACGAGAAAGGGTCGTCCCGACAGGTCGAGCGCGCACGTCACCAGGGCCTCATCCAAGGGGACCGCGGTGTTGGCGAAGCGGCGGACACCGACCTTGTCGCCCCAGGCTTCGGCCAGAGCCATCCCCAGGGTGATACCGGTGTCCTCGACGGTGTGGTGGGCGTCGATGTCGAGGTCGCCCTGCGCGGCGACCGTGAGGTCGAGGCCGGCGTGGCGGCCGAGCTGGCTCAGCATGTGGTCGAAGAATGGCAGGCCCGTGTCCACCTCGACTCGGCCGTCGCCGTCGAGCTCGACGGTCACGGTGATCGACGTCTCGGCGGTCTCTCGCTTGCGCTCGGCTCGACGGGTCACAACCACCGAGTCTGCCGAACCCCACACCGGTAGGGCCACACGGTTACCCAGCGGCGAGCGCATCCTCGATGGCGGCGAGGAACCGGTCACCTTCCGATGGCGTGCCAACGGTGACCCGCAGGTAGCCGTCGAGGCGGGGCCAACCAGAGCAGTCGCGCACCAGCACACCACGCTCGACCAAGCGCTCCCAGACGACTCGCCCGTCGACGGGCCGGGGTCGGAACAGCACGAAGTTGCTCCCGGAAGGGACGACGTCGACGTCGAGGTCGCTCAGCGCGCTGGCGATCCGGCCCCGCTCCTCGGCGATGCGAGCCACCCGAACCTCCATCTCCTCGACGTGATCGAGGGCGACCAGACCGGCCGCCTGCTTGAGGGAGTCGATGTGATACGGGAGCAGCACACGGTCGAGCTCGGCCACCAGCCACGACGGTCCCAGCAGGTAGCCCAGGCGGAGCCCCGCCATGGCCCACGTCTTGGAGAAGGTGCGGGTGACCACCAAGGGACGGTCCTCGTCGAGCAGCTGCGTGGCCGACCAGGGGGCGAACTGACCGTAGGCCTCGTCGACGACGACCAGGCCCGGTGCGGCATCGATGACAGCGTCGATGGTGGCCGCCGGCTCGACCACACCGGTCGGATTGTTGGGTGAGCACAGGAAGGTGATGTGAGGAGCCACCTCGGCCAGCCGTGCCGCCGCCAACTCGGCCTCGATGAGAAAGCCGGGCCCCCGCTCGAGCTCGACGACCGCCGTACCGCACACCCGAGCGATGTGAGCGTGCATGGCATAGGTGGGTTCGAAGGTGACGGCGGTGCGCTGCGTTCCGCCATAGGCCAGGCACACCGCCTGGAGCACCTCGTTGGAGCCGTTGCCCAGCGCCACCTGCTCGGGCGCGAGGCCATGGTGGGCGCCGATGGCGCGGCGCAGACGTTCGGCCCGGCGATCGGGGTAGCGGTGAGGCTCCAGATCGCGTGCCGCCTGGGCGAGCTCAGCGAGGAAGCTGGCCGGCGGCGGCTCGGGCGACTCGTTGGTGTTGAGGCGGACGTCCACGTCGAGCTGCGGAGAGTGATACCCCGAGACCATGTCGAGCCCGGGCCGCACCTCGATCCGATCCCGCGGACCGTCGCTCATCGCTCGCGCTGGCGCACGCGGACCGAGTCGGCGTGAGCCGGGAGCCCCTCGGCCTCGGCCAGCGCCACGACGTAGGGCGCGACGCGACCGAGCCCGCCACGATCGAGGGTGACCACGTGCACACGCTTGATGAAGTCGTCCACCCGCAGGGCGGAGGCGTAGCGAGCGGTGCCGGCCGTGGGGAGCACGTGGTTGGGGCCGGCCAGGTAGTCGCCCACCGACGCTGGGGACCACGGCCCGCAGAAGACGGCACCGGCGTGACGCACCGACGGGAGGAGCGCCTCGGGATCGGCCACCAGCAGCTCGAGGTGCTCGGGGGCGATGGCGTTGGCCACCGCGACGGCCTCGTCGGGGCCGTCGACCAACACGACATGGCCACCCTCGGAGAAGGTCGCCTCGATGTCGTCGCGACGGGGCGAGGCGTCGACGATGCGTCCGATCTCGGCGGCAACGGCGTCGGCCACGGCGTCATCCCAGCAGATCAACCAGGCCAGTCCGTGGGGGCCGTGCTCGGCCTGGACGGCGAGGTCGATGGCCGCGAACGCAGGCGGGCTCGAACCATCGGCGACCACCACCACCTCGCTGGGACCAGCGAAGGCGGACGGGACGCCCACCCGTCCCGAGACCTCCCGCTTGGCCGTCGCCACGTACACGTTACCGGGGCCGACGATCACGTCGACCGCGGTCATGGTCTCGGTGCCGCAGGCCATGGCGGCGATGGCCTGCGCGCCCCCGACGCGCCACACCTCGTCGACATCGGCCAGGCGGGCAGCAGCGAGGGTCACGTCGGGAACTCCGCCATCGGCGGCAGGCGGGACGCAGAGCACCACCCGCTCGACACCGGCCACCCGCGCTGGGATGCCGGTCATGAGAACGGTCGACGGATAGGCGGCCCGACCCCCGGGCACATAGCAGCCCGCTCGTTCGACCGGTCGACACAGCTCTCGGACGGTCACCCCGCCACGCTCCCACTCGATGTCGGGGGTGAGCTGAGACCGGTGGTAGTCGGAGATCGCCTCCCGAGCCTCTTCGAGCGCCTCACGCACCAGCGGCGAGATTCGACCGAGCGCGGCGTCGAGCTCCTCGGGCGCGACCCGGGGGTCAGCCAAGTCGGGACCGTCGAGCCGTTCGGTGTGCTCGCGCACCGCGGCATCTCCACGGGCCTCCACGTCGGCGATGATCTCTCGAACGGCGTCGACCGGTCCGGTGACGGCGAGGGCCGGCCGAGGGAGGTCGGCGACGAGGTCGCCGCCGCTACACCCACGTCTATCAAGGCGGTCCAGCACGGCTCGACACCCTAACGGCGGGCCCCGCACGACGCCGCGGGATTCGATCGCGGGATTCGACGCCAGCGCGGCCACCGGTCGACCATTCGGTCATGAGCGCAGACGGAGCCACGCTGTCGTCGATCGCCTCGTCCATCGAGGAAGTCACCGGGCGCATCGCAGAGATCGCGGGACGCTACTCCGACACCGAGCGCGATGAGATCGCCGCCGCGCTCTTCGAAGTGGAGCGGTCGCTGACCACGGCGACGCGCCGTCTCGAGCGCGTGGTGGACGCCCTCGGAACCTGACCACAGACCGCCGAGCTGGTCACACCGACGTGGTCACACCGACGTGGTCACAACCGGCTCGAGCGAAAACGACAGTAGCGGCGCCCGAAGGCGCCGCTACTGCCAGCGGTCCGGTCGGCGGACACCGGTCACCGCTACTGAGTCAGGTGGCGGGAACCTGACTCATCTTGGGAGCCCTCAGTGAGGACTCCGCGTCCTGTCCATTACTACACCAAAAACTGACAGCGACGGGCAAGCCCCGTCTTCCCAACCTATCCAACCCTCTCGATCACGGCCCCAATTCCGGAACTCGGACAGTAATCAGCCAGCCTACACCGGTCGCAGTGCGGTGTACGCGCGCCACACACCCGGCGTCCGTGGAGGATGAGCCGAAGTGAGAAGCGTCCTCGCTCCGACGCCGGAACCATCGGGTTCAGGTCTCGTTCGATCTTCACCGGATCCTCCTCGGTGGTGAGGCCGAGACGCCGGGCGAGACGCCCGACGTGGGTGTCGACGGGGAGTCCCGGAAGATCGAACCCGACGCTGCGCACCACGTTGGCGGTCTTGCGGCCGACACCCGGCAGAGTGACGAGATCCGACATCGCGGTGGGCACCTCGCCTCCGAACCGCTCGCACAGCTCCCCCGCCATGGCCACGATGTTGGCGGCCTTGGTGCGATAGAGCCCGATGCTCGAGACGAGCCGTTCCACGTCAGGGACGCTCGCCGCCGCCAGGGACGGCGCATCGGGGTAGGCGGCGAACAGGGAGGGCGTGGCCTTGTTGACGCCGGCGTCGGTGGCCTGGGCCGACAGGATCGTGGCCACGATCAGCTGGAAGGGGCTGTCGTGGTCGAGCTCGCATTCCGCCTCGGGGTACATCGAGGCAAGACGGGCTGCCGTCTCTCGGGCGCGACCCGACGGGCTTCGGGGACGTCCCATCACCTCAACCTAGCCACCAAGCCGACCGCTGGTGACGTCACGACGGCTGCTGCTCGGGCACCACCCGTTGTGTCCTCGCTGTGACAAGTGTTACGGTCACGTGACGAACTTCACTTGTCGTGTACTTGACTGCTTGCTGTAGTTAGCGGATGCTTGCGCGACGACGGCGACCGAGATTCGGTCGCGGTTCCCCACACGGAGGACGACGACATGTCACGCGCTGCCGCCGCCGCACTGCTCGGAATCTGCTTCTGGACCGCTTCGATGGTCGGGGTCGGGTTCGGACCCGCTGGGGCCACGAGCCCTCAGGCCCCCCTCGACGCTCGCCTCGACGAGACGGCGTCCATCACCTTGGCGGCCGCCGCCCCCATCCGCGACGCCCGTTACGCGGAGGAGAAGGCCACAGAAGCCGCCGAGGGCGAGGCCAAGCAGGCGGCGGAGGCTGCCCGCTTGGCCTCGGTCGAACGCCTCGCCGCCCAACGGGCCGCTCGGGTTGCCTCCTCCTCTCGCTCGGGCGAGCGCGGCCGGTACCTCGGCACCTTCAGCACCACGTGCTACGCACTGTCGGGCAGAACCGCCTCGGGCCATCCAGTGAGCAACGAGGTCGTCGCCGTCGACCCGCGGGTGATCCCGCTCGGCACCCGCATCTACATCGAGGGCATCGGAGAACGTGTCGCACGCGACACCGGCGGCGCCATCAAGGGCAACAAGCTCGACATCTGGAACCCGTCGAGCTCGTGGTGCTTGCAGTTCGGCCGCCGCAACCTCGACGTCTGGATCGTCGGCTAACTCGCTACCGTCGGCCTCCCATGGCCATCCGGACCGACCTCATCGACGGCGACCGCGCCCGGTCCACCCTGACACCGGGGCACCCGGTCCTCGAGCTCCTCGGTCCTGGCGTCTCTCTCGCCGTCGCCCGGAGCAACGGCGCCGACCCCACCTATGCGATCGCTGTGCCCACCGCGGCAGGCTGGTCGGTGGAGCTGTCCGCCCCACCGGCCGGGCCTGACCGGGCCGAGCTCGCCGCCTCGGCGGTCCATCGCGCCGTCGACGCCGTCACCCTCGGCCGGCCCGGGGTCTCCGTCCACTGCTGGGTTTCCGACCACGGCCCCGAGATCGAACATGCTGTCCGCGCCGGCCTCAGCGACATACCACTGGTCCGGGAACGCCACCTGCTCCAGCTTCGAGTCCCCCTCCCCCTCTCCTCGAGCGTGACCCGCGGTGTGACCGACATCGCCGTCGACACCCTGCGGCCGGGCACGACCGACGAGGAGGATTGGGTTGCGGTCAACGCTGCCGCGTTCGCCTGGCATCCGGAGGAGGCGAACCGCACCATCGACGATCTCCACTCCCGCATGGCCCAACCGTGGTTCGACGGCGACGGGCTCCTCGTCCACCGCGACCCATCGGGGAGCATCGACGCGTTCAATTGGACGGTCCCCCGCCTCGACGCCGACCCGCCGATGGGCGAGATCTACGTCATCGGCGTCCATCCCGATGCCCACGGCCGGGGTCTCGGCCGGGCGCTCACCGTCGCCGGTCTCCGCCACCTTCACCGCCGCCACCGACTCGAGGTCGGGATGCTGTGGGCCGAGTCCGACAACGAACCGGCTCGCCGCCTGTACGCCTCGCTCGGCTTCACCGAACATCACCGCCGGACCGCGCTGGTTCTCGGCGAAAGGTGAGGCTCACCCCCCGCTGCTCACGCCGATGATCGATCCGATGGTCCACGTCACGCTGGCCGGCACCGCCGCGAACAGGAGCTGGCGCAGCGCCACCCGTGCCGGTGGCCGCTCGGTCAGCCGGGCCAGCACCAACCCCACGGCCAAGGCAGCGACCGCCGCCGCCGTGATCGACGCCACCACCGCAACTCCCCCCGAGGTGATGAGCCACGGAACGAGCGGGACCAGCGCCCCGACGGAGAACGAGAGGAACGACCACGATGCCGCCGCCACCGGCCGGCCGACCGCTCCGGGATCCATGCCCAGCTCCTCGCGGGCGTGGGTGGCGAGGGCGACCTCGGGGTCCCGCATTACGTCGGACGCCACCTCGCGGGCTGTCTCGGGCGAGATGCCGCGCGACTCGTAGATCTTGGTCAGCTCGTCGATCTCCTTTCCAGGGTCGCGCCGGTGGGCCACCCGCTCGAGAGCGAGCTCACGTTCGAAGAGCTCACTCTGCGCCCTGACCGAGATGTACTCACCGGCGGCCATCGACGCCGCCCCGGCGACGAGCCCGGCCAACCCGGCTAGGCGGACGAAGTCGGGAGCCGGATCGGCACCGGCGACCCCCAGGATCAGCGAGACATTGGAGACGAGCCCGTCGCTCACCCCGAACACCGCGGCCCGTTCGCGCCCCCCGCTCACATCCCGGTGGTGGTGACCGGGCGAGTCGTGGCCGTGACCGGTGTCGGACATCGGCTTCAACCTACCGGCGGCATCTACCATCGGAGGGCATGGGCACCCGCTTCGACATCACTCGAACCGAGCTCGGGGCCCTACTAGACGACCTGCCCGCCTACCGGACCGATCAGGCCTGGAAGGGTCTGTGGAGCGGGCAGGAACCGGGCGAGATCCCCTCCTTGCCGATGCCGGTGCGCCTTCGTCTCGCCGAAGCTCTCCCCGCCGCCCTGCACGCGATCGCCGAGTCCGAGGGTGACGGGGGCGAGACGGTCAAGTGGCTGTGGGAGCTGGGCGACGGTCACCGCATCGAGACCGTCCTGATGCACCACCGGGCCCACTCCACGGTGTGCGTCTCGAGCCAGGCCGGGTGCGCCATGGCCTGTGGCTTCTGTGCCACTGGGCAGACGGGGTTCGATCGCCATCTCAGCCCGGGTGAGATCGTCGAGCAGGTCGTGTGGGCTCGCCGCCGCGCCGCGGCCGACGGGCGCCGGCTGAGCAACGTGGTGTTCATGGGCATGGGTGAGCCCATGGCCAACTACGACGCCGCCTGGGGAGCCATCGAGCTGATCCACGATGAGCTCGGCCTCGGTGCCCGCCACCTGACCGTCTCCACGGTGGGGATCGTCCCGGGCATCCGCCGGCTGGCCGGGGAGCGGCTCCCGGTGAACCTTGCCGTCTCGCTTCACGCCGCCAACGACGCGCTCCGAGACGAGCTGGTGCCGATCAACCGCCGCTACCCGCTCGACGTGCTGCTCGATGCCTGTGCGGGCTACCTGCGGCGGAAGCGGCGGCGCCTCTCGTTCGAGTGGGCGCTCATCGACGGCGTGAACGACCGGGCCCAAGACGCGGCCGAGCTCGCGGCAGCGTGCCAGAGCCTGCCCCTGGCCGCCCACGTGAATCTGATCCGCCTCAACCCCACCGCCGGCTACGGCACTTCCGGCACCCCGCCGGCGGGGGTCCGCCGCTTCCGCGACCAGCTCGTCGAGCGAGGAGTGAACGTCACCGTTCGGAGAACCCGGGGCACCGACATCGATGCCGCCTGCGGTCAGCTCGCCGCCGAGCCAGCACCCGTACCGGTGGCGGTATGCGGCGGCATGAGCCCGCGGGACGGCACCGTGCTGCCAGACTGCGAGTCGTGAATCCGTTCCAACAACAGCGCCGCTGGATCAACCACGCGCTGCCCCAGACCCTTCAGATCGCCGTCTTCCTGCTGTACATCCGGGCTGCCTTCGACGTCCTCAGCCTCATCGGTGCGCTGGGTTCCGCCGGGAACCTCTCGCGTGACGAGACCCAGCGCCTGTTCCAACATCAGCTCGGGTCAGCGGAGCTGGGACTTCTCCTCGCCGCCGTCTACATCGCCAGCCAGATCCTGGCCGGTTGGGGGATCGCCAACGAGCGCAAGCGCGGTTGGCAGATCGGGGTCGTCGTGGCCTTCATCCCCGCCCTCACGCGGGTGCTGGTCGTCGGGGCTGGCGCCCTCATCGACACCAACGTCCTCAGCCTGATGTTCGAGGTGGCACTCATCGCCCTGGTTCTGCACCCGATGAGCCAGGAACACCAACGGGTCTGGTTCCACTGATCGCCGCTGCCATCAACCAAGGGGCAACAAACCGGTCGTCGTCGTGGTACCGCCGCCACCTCCGCTGGGCTGGGTCGTCGTCGTAGGGGGCTGCGTGGTCGTGGTCGTGGTGGTGGTGGTCGTGGTCGTGGTCGGCGGCGCAGTGCCGATGGTGGCGTCGTCGCGAAGATCGTTGAACAGAGCTGCCGCCGCGTCGGTGAGGTAGACGACGGACTGCTGGCCCGCCCAGCCGACGGTGCCTGGCGCCACCACATTGGTGAGCCTGGCGGGATCGAGGTGCCGGGCGGTTACGGCCAGCCGTTCGAGCTCGCCGGCTGACATCTTGAGCACGGCGTGCTTCAGCAGGAAGCCGGTCCACTTGCTGATGCCGCTCATGTCACCGATCGTCGAGCGGGCCTTGGCCAGTGCGCCCAGCATGATCTCGCCTTGGTTCTCGCTGCGGCTGAAGTCGCCGTTGGGGACGGACTTTCGGTTGCGGGCCAATGCCAACGCCTCGCTCCCCGACAGGTTGTGCCATCCCTTCTCCAGGTAGGCACCGCTGAACGGCTCGGCCATGGTGCGGTCGACGAAGACGTCGACGCCGCCCACCGCGTTCACCATGGCTTCGAAGCCCCCGAACCCGGTGATGACGTAGTAGTCGATGGGGAGGCCCGTGAGCCGACCAACGGCATCGGCCAACACGTCGGGGCCGCCCAGGCTCAGCGCCGCGGTGATCTTGTTGTTGGATCGTCCCGGGATCTCGACCCAGGTGTCGCGGGGGATACCCACCACGGTGCCGGTGCCCGACGCGGGGTTCACGGCCACCAGATGCAACGAGTCGGCCCGGCTGCGGGTAACCGACTGGCCGGGCCGGGCGTCGCTACCCACGACGAGGATGAACACCAGATCGTCGGGTACAGCGACGTTGCTGGTGAAGGTGATGGGCTCGGCCCACGGCTTGCCGTCGGGCTTGGCCGGTTGGCGTGTCGGCTTCGCGGTGGTCGACTTCGCCACCGGCTCGGGCTCGGGCTCCTCGGTGGTCGAGGTGGTCGTCGGTCGGAGGATCGTGGGCCCTGGACGGGCGGTGGTCGTGGTCGGGTCAGGCGTGCCGATCACGACATCGGCCGGTCGCGTCTGCCAGAACACGATGGCCACCAGGACCACCAGGACGGGAGCTGCCACCAGAGCCAGACGACGCCAACCGAACGCCCCGATGCGCCCGAGAACCTCGGCGAGCGGCGACGCAGTCCCCGGCTCGGCACTCTTGTCGGCTGCCCGGTTGTCAGGTGCCCGGTCGTCGGTCGGCTCGTCGGCCACGGTCATCCCCTCGTGTCTCGTGCGGCCGATGTGGCCCGCGCGTCATCCCCGCTTGTTCATCGGCAAGACCGGGACCGAACTGGAGTCCCGCAACGCCTTCAACTCAGTGTCACAGAGGCAGGTCACCCACCGCGGCGCGCAGGCTGCCGTGTTCGGTCCAGGCGTCGATGGCTCGCTGGGCGATCCGCCATTGGTGGATCTCGTCGGCACCGTCGGCGAAGCGGCTCCAGCGGGCCTGCTTGAGCATCCCAGCGAGGGGTGAGTCGTTGCTGTAGCCGAGCGCCCCGTGGACCTGAACCGCCCGATCGACAGTGCGCCACAGGGTGTTCGCCACATGGTGCTTGGCCATGGACACCTCGGAGCGGAAGTCCTCCTTGGCCTCGATCTTGGAGGCCGCGTGCAGGACCATCAGCTTGGCCTGGTACAGCTCCATGACGGAGTCCGAGATCATCCACTGGATGCCCTGCTTCTCCGAGAGCATCGATCCGTGGCTGTACCGCTTGGTGGCACGGTCGACCATCATCTCGAGCGCGGTCTCGATCTGGCCGATCCAGCGCATGCAGTGAGCCAGACGGGCCGGCCCCAGACGCGCCTGGCCGAGCTTGTGACCCTCGCCCCGGCCACCCAGGCGGTTCTCGTCGGGCACCCGGAGATCGGTGATGCGGATCTCGCAGTGGTTGTGGCTACCCGACATGGTCTCGATGTCACGAACGACCTCCCACCCCTCCCAGTGCGTCTCCACGATGAAGGCGGTGTTCGCCGCCTGGGGGATCTCGGGTTCGTCTTCGGTTCGGGCGATGAGGATGGCGAACGCGGCGCCGCGGGCTCCGCTGATGAACCACTTGTGGCCGTTGATCACCCACTCGTTGCTCGACTCGTCGAAGGTGGCATGGGTGCGGATGAGCGTGGGGTCGGACCCGGCCACCTCTGGCTCGGTCATGGCGAAGCAGGAACGGGTGGTTCCCGCACAGAGCGGCTCGAGGTACCTCTGGCGCTGGTCGGGAGTGGCCCACGCCTCGAGCGTGTGCATGTTGCCCTCGTCGGGAGCCTGTGCGTTCATGACGAAGGGGCCGATGCCGGTTCGAGCCGCCTCGGCCGAGACGGCGGCCATCGCCGTGGGGCCCAGCCCCATCCCGCCGAGCTCGGGGGGCATGTGGGGCAGCCACAGGCCGACCTCCTTGGCCCGCCCACGCAGCCGGATGATGTGCTCGATCAGTACCTTGCGATCGTCACCCGACTGGGATATCTCGGCTTCGGCTGGTCTCACCTCGTCGTCCATGAAGGCCCGCACGCGCTGGCGGATCTTCTCGATCTCGGGCGGAAAGGTGAAGTCGATGGCCATGGCCGGCGAGCCTGCCGCGGCCTTGACCGCGCGGTCAAGGAACGGGGGAGACTGGTGCGGTGCCCGACAACCTGCCGCGCGACATCTTGGAGGTTGCCATGGTGGTCGGGGTCGGTGGGCTGGTGTGGTCGGCGGTGCGACGGCTCCGGTCGGGTCGGATCCGCGTCTACCGCTGCATCGCCTGTGCCCGGCCCACCTCCCGGGCCTACCCCCGGTGCAAGCACTGCGGAGCTCCCCAGCCCGACCTCACCGGCTGACACCGGAACCCTCTACATTGCGGCCGTGCCCCCCGAACCGCCTCCGATGGTTCCCGCCATGGCCGACGATCTCCCCCGCGGCGAGGAGAAAGCGAAGGCTGTGCGGGCCATGTTCGACGCCATCTCCGAACGCTACGACCTCGTCAACCGGATCATGACCCTGCGGCTCGACCTCCGCTGGCGTCGTCGCTGCGTATCGGAGCTGCGTCTCCAGCCCGGCTCGCTGGTTGCGGACCTGGCCTGCGGCACCGGCGACCTGTGTCGCGACATCGCCCGGGGTGGGCTGCGCCCGATCGGCTTCGACTTCTCGCTCGGGATGCTCGGCCATGCCCGCACCGACGCCCCGCTGACGCAAGCCGATGCGCTGCGACTTCCCCTTCCCGACCGGTCCGTGGACGGGATCACGTGTGGGTTCGCCCTCCGGAACTTCACCGACCTGGATCGCTTCCTCACCGAATCGGCCCGAGTGGTGAGAGCGGGCGGTCGCATCGCCCTGCTCGAGGTCGCCGAACCCCGGCTGGCGGTCCTCCGGTGGGGCCACTCCCTCTACTTCGGGAAGGTGGTGCCCCGCATCGGTGCACTGCTCAGCGACGCCTCCGCCTACCGCTACCTACCTCGGTCGGTGGCCTACCTACCGGCCACCGCCGACCTCGTGGCCATGGTGCGCACGGCGGGGTTCACCGATGTCCGCCACCGCCTCCTCAGCGGCGGGATCAGCCAGCTGATCACGGCAACCCGCGCGTGAACCTCGCCGCCCGCACCATCACCCTCGACCCCATCGGGGACGCGGGCGGATCAGGTCCCAGCGATGCAGTTCGCTGGCTGCCGCCCACCGGGTCGCGACTTGGTTCGGGCAGGGTGGTGTCGGGCCCCGCGCTCGAGGTCACCAAGGCCATCGCCGATGCCCGTCACCAGCGGCCCGACGGTGCGCCCCCGCTCGCCGCGTTCGGGTCGATCCCGTTCCGGGGTGACGCCCTCCTGAGCGTGCCGGCGATCCAGATCGTCACCCAGCACGGGCAGTCGTGGGCCACCCTGGCCGTGCCTCACGGCAAGCCACCCGGCGCCCACGACGTCGAGGCCGCCGTGGCCGACCTGCTGGCCACCACGCCTGCCACACGGTCCCCCGGGCACTACGACGTTCGGGCCTCCCAGCCAGCCGACGCGTGGTGCGCAACCGTTGGCACCGCTCGTGAGCGGGTCCGTGCCGGCGACGCAGTCAAGGTCGTCCTCGGGCGCGAGATCGTCGTGTCCACCGATCGTCCCCTCGACCCGTCAGTGCTCGCGATGCGGCTGCACACCGCCTTTCCGTCCTGCACCGCCTTCCACGTCGATGGTCTCGTCGGGGCGTCACCTGAGCTGCTGGTGAGTCGCTCGGGTCGGCGAGTCCGCAGTCATCCTCTGGCCGGCACGGCGCCGCGCAGTGGCGACCCGTCGGCCGATGCCCGGCTGGCGGCGTCGCTCCTGGCATCCGCCAAGGAACGTATCGAGCACCAGATCACCATCGCTCGAGTGCACGAGACTCTGCTACCCCACTGCTCCTACCTCGATGCCGAGGCGGAGCCGTCGGTGGTGGCGGTGGCCAACGTCCAGCATCTCGGCACCATGGTCGAAGGTCACCTGTCCGATCCCGCGCCGTCATCCTTCGAGCTCGCGGTGATGCTCCATCCCACGCCGGCGGTTGGCGGTGAGCCTCGGGACGCGGCGCTGGCGCTCATCGACGAGCTCGAGCCGGGCGATCGCGGCCGCTACGCCGGCGCCGTGGGCTGGGTCGACGCGGCCGGCGACGGCGAGTGGATGGTGGCCATCCGGTGCGCGGAGCTCGTCGGAGCTGTCGCCCACGTGTGGGCGGGTGTGGGGATCGTCGAGGATTCCGACCCCACAGCCGAGCTGGCCGAAACCCGCGCGAAGCTGCGAGCGGTGCTGGGCGCGATCATCGAGCCCTGAGCGTGGATCGAGGCTAGAGCAGACCGGCGGCCTCCAGGGACGAACGCACCTCCCGTTGGAGTCGATCGTGCACGTCGACGTTGGCCTTCCGGTCGGTGGTGACGACTGCCACCCCGATGCCACCTCCCGCCACCCGGCGCCCGAGCCCGGCCACATCATCGGTCGCCTCCACGGCCACCACCGCAACGCCCAGGGCGGCGGTGACCGCGGCCAGGTCCAGTCCGTGCGGCGTGCCGAAGAGCTGCTCGAACCGCGCCGGGTCGAGCTCCGACGCCTGCGGAAGGAACGAGAAGATGCCACCGCCGTCGTTGTCGACGACCACCACGGTGAGATCCGCGTTCCGCCCGGTCGCTCCGACCAGGGCGCCCAGGTCGTGGAGGTAGGCGAGGTCCCCAACCAGTGCCGCGGTGGGAGCTCCGCTGGCCAGGGCGACGCCAACCGCGGTGGACACCACACCATCGATGCCGTTGGCACCACGGTTGGCGTGCACCCGCAGGCCCCCTCGAGCCGGGCTGTACCACTCCACGTCGCGCACGGGCATTGAGGACGAGACCACGAGATGGGCACCGTCGGGGAGGCCCTCCACCAGTGCGCGGGCCACCGCCGGCTCGCTCGTCGGCTTCTCGGTTGCCAACACTCGTTCGACGACGGCGACCGCTGTTGCCTCGGCTCGCTGCCACGACTCGATCCAGCGACCGTCGACCTCCCGAGGGTGACGACCGGTGGCGAGCTGGCGGCAGATGCGGTTCGGGTCACCACCCCACACGTGTGCGGCCCGCCGTCCAGGATCGAGCCACCTACCGTGCGGGTCGATCACCACGTGATGGGCTCCGGAGTCAGCGGCCCGGGCAACCCATTCGCTCAGCACCCGCGAGGCGGGGGGACTACCGATCTGCACGACGAGGTCGGGGAGCATCCGATCAGCGAAGGCGTCACACCGCAGGATGCAGTCGAATGCGGTCACCACCGCGGGCGATGGCACGCGGGCACCGCTGCGGGGGTCAGCCAGAACGGGCCATCCGGTGACCGTGGCCAGAGCGACGACGTCGTCAGGTGACACCCTCGCTCCGCCGGCCACGATGACCCCGCGCTCAATGCCACCGAGGTCCACGCCACCGAGGTCGCCGACGCCAGCCATCGGCACCTCAGGCGCTCCTGCCCGTCGATGCCAAGGCATCCCGTCGGGTCGGCCGGCCGGTAGCGCGCCGGGCAGACCCGACCAGGGTTCGTCGAGCTCGACGTTGATGTGGACAGGACCGGGTGGGCTGGCGGTGGCGGCCAGAACGGCGCGCGACGCGACCGACCGCCAGTCGGGATCGGGCGGAGGAGCCGACGTGGGATCGATCTCCACCATGGCACGGACCGAGGACCCGAACAGCCCGGGCTGGATGATGGTCTGGGGGGCCGCAACGGCGCGGAGCCGGCGGGGACGGTCGGCGGTGACCACGAGCAGCGCAACAGCGTCGAGATCAGCTTCCACGACCGCGGGGTGGCACTCGACGGCCGCGGTCCCACTGGTGGTCAGCACCGCCGCGGGCAGACCGGTGGCCCGACCCGCCCCAAGCGCCATGAACGCCGCCGACCGCTCGTCGTGGTGAACGTGGACACTCATTCGATCGTCGGCCGCCAATGCCAGCGCGATGGCCGTCGAGCGGCTCCCGGGACATACGAAGGCATGGGTGACGCCGGCCCGAGCCAGCTCGTCCACGAAGGTGGCGCTCCAGGTCGCCTGGAGGCTGCTGTTCCGCTCGGGGTCACGGTTCATGGCACCATCCTGACGTGCTTCCGCATGATCTCGCCGGTTCCGGACCCCGCGTGGTGCTGGCCCACGGATTCGGTCAGGACCGCCACTGCTGGGGACCCATGGTCTCCCACCTCAGCGAGCGCTACGAGGTGATGGCGGTGGACCTGCCGGGCCACGGCGAGGCACCTCGACTTCGCGCTTCGCTGCCGGCGGCGGCACGCCTGCTAGCCGACACCGGTGGACGAGGTGCCTACGTCGGCTACTCGATGGGGGCGCGTCACGCGCTGCGGGTGGCGATCGACCGGCCCGACGACGTCGATCGGTTGGTGTTGATCTCGGGCACTCCGGGGATCGCCGACCACCACGAGGCGAAGGAACGGGCCGAGCGCGATGAGCTGCTCGCTGCGCGCATCGAGTCTGACGGCGTTGCGTCCTTCGTCGACGAGTGGCTCGATCAACCCATGTTCCTAGGCCTCCCACCCGAGCATCGGTTCGAGGAGATCCGCCGGGCGGCCGACGCGGTCGGGCTGGCAACGAGCCTGCGGCTGGCGGGGACCGGCGCCATGCCGTCGATGTGGGACCGGCTGCGACGGTTCCCCCGCCCGGTGCTGGCAGTGGTTGGCGAGCACGATGCCCGCTACGTGGGGATCGCCGACCGGATGAGTGAGGTGCTTCCGTCCGCCGAGGTGATGATCGTCCCCGACGCCGGGCACGCTCCCCACCTCGAGCAGCCCGACGCCGTGTTGGCGGCGGTGTCGGTCTTCCTCGCTCCGCTGCTCGGTCGCGCCACACCCAGCTCCTGGACTCGCTGAGCGGCGGCGGTGCCTCCTCAGGCCGAGAGCCAGAGCCCGGCGCCCAGCAGCAATCCGTGGACGGCCCCGAGCCGCGCCGTCCCGGCAAGCACCGAGATCAGAGCTCTTCCCTCGACCCGCCCGACGATCTGCTGCGCCGGCCGCCAGGCCGCCGCGGTCGCGGCCAGCGCCACGAGAGCCCCGGGGCGGATGACGGCCAGCGGCAAGGTGAGGAGCAGCGCCCCCGAGACCAGTCGCAGGTAGAGCCGCCGGGTGCGGGGTGCTCCCCACCGCACGGCGAGCGTGTTCTTGCCGACCAGCCGATCGGTATCGATGTCGCGCAGGTTGTTCACCACGATCAGTGCCGTGGACAGAAGACCGACCGGAACCGCCGCCAGCACGGCCAGCGCGGTGATCGCATCGAGGTGGACGTAGGCCGAGCCGACGGTCGCCACCAGACCGAAGAAGACGAAGACGAACACCTCGCCGAGACCGGCATAGCCATAGGGGCGGGGGCCGGCGGTGTATGCCCAACCGGCGGCGATGGAGGCGGCACCAACCGGGATCAGCTCGGGACCCACGGCGAACGTGAGTGCGAGCCCGGCCACCGCGGCGACACCGAAGGCGGCGACGGCGGCACGCTTCACCTCCGATGCGGTCGCCAATCCAGACGCCACCAACCGCACCGGGCCGACGCGATGGGAATCGGTACCCCGCTCGCCGTCTGCCGCGTCGTTCACGTAGTTCGTTCCAACCTGAACCGACAGGGCCACCACCAGGGCGGCCACGGCGCGCCACAGCACCACGTCGCCGGCTCCCGCCGCTGCTGCGGTACCCACCACCACCGGCGCGACCGAGGCGGCCAGGGTCGGGGGGCGGGCGCCGATGACCCAGCGGTTGTCCATCCGGACGTTCTAGTTGGTTCGCCGCATACGATCCGTCGGTGCCCACCCTCGTCGCCCTGACCGCCGCGCCCGGACCGGACTTCGTCGATGCCCTGCGCCGGATCTGGGACCGCGGCGACACTGTGCTTCCCGTTGATCGCCGGCTGCCCGAACCGGCGTTGCAGCGCCTGGTGGAGGCGATGTCTGTCGCCTCGATCCACGACGGCGACACCGAGCATCCGGTCTCCGTTGGCCGGCCGACCGAACCCGGCGACGCCCTGGTGGTGGCCACCAGCGGCTCGACTGGAGCGGCCAAGGGGGTGGTGCTCACCCACACCGCAGTGGAGGCTTCGGCCCGCCTCGGTAGCACCGCCCTGGGAGTAGCAGCGAACGATCGTTGGCTGGCATGCCTGCCGCTGTCGCACCTGGCCGGGCTGGGCGTGGTGACTCGATCGATCTACTGCGGCACACCGATCGAGATCCACGACGGGTTCGATGCCGCCCGGGTGGAGTCTGCCGCCCGCGGCGGGGCGACCCTCACCACGCTGGTGCCCACCGCGTTGGCCCGCGTCGATGCCTCCCTATTCCGCCGGATCGTGGCGGGCGGAGCCGAGGTGCCCGCCGCTCGCCCCCCCAATGTGGTGACCTCCTACGGCCTCACCGAGACATGCGGTGGGTGCGTCTACGACGGGCGGCCATTCGAGGGCGTCGAGGTCGAGGTGCGCGACGATCACATCTACGTTCGTGGTCCGGTCGTGATGCGGTCCTATCGAGACGGGCGACGCGGACTGCGCGCCGACGGTTGGCTCGACACCGGTGACCTCGGCCACCTCGACGCGCTCGGGCGCCTGGTGGTCGATGGTCGGCGTGACGATCTCATCATCACCGGAGGCGAGAACGTGTGGCCGGGGCCAGTCGAGGATTCGATGCGCTCACTGCCAGGAGTGGTGGACGTGGCCGTCATCGGTCGACCCGATCCGGAGTGGGGTCAGCGGGTGGTGGCCGTCATCGAGCTCGAGCCAGGAGCCGCGTTGCCATCCCTCGAGATGGTGCGAGGTCACGTCAAGGAGGTGCTGCCCGCCTACTGCGCGCCGCGCCAGGTCGATGTGGCGGACGCCCTCCCTCGCACCGCCGCGGGCAAGGTCAGGCGAGCGGCGCTACGGACCGCACAAGCCGAGACCGCACCCGAAGGCCATCGGTAGCTAGAGCTTCCCGGCCCAGGTGGCTGGTGTCGAACGGGCGTCGTTCAACTCCGTTCGGAGAACCCGGCCCGTGCACCGCCGGCTGTCGGCGCTGTTCCTGGCCGGCTCGCGGCCCTGCGATGCCCTCCGGATCGGACAGCGCGGCGCGCTGGTGGTGCTGAGACCCATTTTCGCGCCGCGCTGTTGGCGATGTCTGGCGATGACCTGGATCGAGGCTGAATGCTTCGTCGTCTGGGCCGACGAGCTGACCCGGCCCCTCGCCTGGCGCGGTCGGTTGGCGAGGCGGGACGCTCGTAGTCGTGGCACCTAGGGCGGCGAGCTCGCGGAGACCTGCTCGCCAGGGGCGAACCGCGCCAGACGCTAGAGCGACGGCGACCCGACCAGCGCACCCCCGTCGACCACCAGGGTGTGACCGGTGATCCACGATGCCGCGTCGCTGGCCAGGAACACCGCGGCGTTGGCGATGTCGGCGGGCTCGCCGAGCCGGCGGAGTGGGAGCCTCGAGGCGATCTGGTCCTCGTGGCGCTCCCACAGGGCGCGGGCCATGTCGGTCTTCACCAGTCCGGGTGCGATGGCGTTGACCCGGACCTCGGGGCCGAGCTCGGCGGCCAGCTGCTGGGTGAGGTGGATGAGGGCGGCCTTGGTGGTGTTGTAGA
>DASWIA010000045.1:0-17625 GCA_036397895.1 Acidimicrobiales bacterium
GAACGCACCGTCCTGCCGCTGCTCGCCGAGGACGTCTTCGGGATCACCGCCTTCACGGCCGCGCTCACCTTCATCGTGGCGTTCGGCATCACCAAGGCGATCACCAACTTCTTCGCCGGTACCCTCTCCGACCGCTATGGCCGCAAACCGGTCCTCGTGGCCGGCTGGCTCATCGGCCTCCCCGTGCCGTTGCTGTTGATCTGGGCGCCGGCATGGGGATGGATCGTGTTCGCCAACGTGCTGCTCGGCATCAACCAAGGCTTCACATGGTCCACCACGGTCATCATGAAGATCGATCTCGTCGGACCCGAGCGGCGCGGGTTCGCCATGGGACTCAACGAGGCCGCCGGGTATGGCGCGGTCGCGATTACTGCACTCGCCACCGGCTTCATCGCTCAGCAGTACGGGCTTCGTCCTGAGCCCTTCTACCTCGGCCTCGCCTACGCCGGGCTCGGGATCTCACTCTCAACCTTGTTCGTGCGTGAGACGCGCCACCACGCCCACCTCGAAGCCGCGAACCACGTCACCACCAACGACACGCTCCACGACGCGCTGAGCACCAGCGAGATCTTCATGCTCACCAGCTTCCGCGAACGAGCACTGTCGTCGTGCAGCCAGGCCGGGCTAGTCAACAACCTCAACGACGGCCTCGCCTGGGGCTTGTTCCCCCTCTTCTTCGCCGACGCCGGCCTCTCGGTGGGTCGCATCGGTGTCCTCGCCGCCATCTACCCCGCCATCTGGGGCGTCGGCCAGCTCATCACCGGCGGGCTGTCCGACCGTGTCGGCCGCAAACGGCTCATCGCGGGCGGCATGCTCACCCAGGCCGGCGCCATCGCCTGGATCGCCGCCAGCAGCGGCTTCGGGGCGTGGGCCTCCGGCGCCGCGCTGCTCGGCGTCGGCACCGCCATGGTGTACCCGACCCTGCTCGCCGCCATCGGCGACGTCGCCCACCCCCGCTGGCGGGCCCGCTCCGTCGGGGTCTACCGGCTGTGGCGCGACGCAGGGTTCGCGGTCGGCGCGATCCTCGCCGGCATCCTCGCCGACCTCATCTCCATCGAAGCCGCCATCTGGGCCGTCGCCGCGCTCACCGCCGCCTCCGGACTCCTCGTAGTCGTCCGCATGTACGAAACGCACCCGCCCGCATCACGCCTCCGCGTCGTCGCGGCGGGCAGCGAACGCCCATGACCGTCTGCAGACGAGGCGGCCGAGGTCCTTCTCGAGGGCGAGGAGGTGAAGGCGAGCGGCGAGCCACTCATCGCGGGAGCCAACGGTCGGCGCGGTCACGGGGTGCGACCGAGGAACGCGACCAATGCTTGGGTGGGGGTCGCGCCCGCTGGGGCGGGGACCTCGGGACCGAAGCGTCCGGGCCGGAGCTCGGCGTTGACGATGCCGCGGCTCGCCTCGAGCGCGGCGGTCGCGACATCGTCGGGCAGGGCTGACGGTTGCCCGGTGGCCGTGGCGAGGTCCCACGTGTGGGTGGCGGTGTCGAGCAGGTTGATACCGGCGAGGACGTGGCCGGGCATAGGGCCAGCCCCGCCGTCGACGATCCGGTCGAGCACCCCTGGCGTCCGCCATCCGGCCATCGCGCCCGTGGCCGCTGCGTCGAGCTGGGCCGCGGGCTCGGCGCCGAGGGTGAACGGGGTCGGTGCTGTTTCGGAGGCGGCGGCGCCGAGCCCATCCACGACGCCGATCATGTGCTCGAGCAGGTCGCGCACGGTCCACTCGGCGCACGGCGTCTTGTCGTCGTACTGGTCGGGACGCACCCCGGCGACGACGCCGTGGGCGTGAGCGAAGGTGCGGTCCAGGGCGTCGATGAGGTCCATCACGGGTCCAATCTGTGTAAGATGATACTTACATACTCGCGAACGATCAAACCGCGGTCAAGGGCCGGGAAGGAGGCGCGGGATGGACGAGGCATTGCGAGCGGTCGCCGACCCCACTCGGCGCGCCATACTCCGCCTCGTGAGCGACGGCGAGCTGCCGGCCGGCGAGATCGCCGGTCACTTCCCGACGATGAGTCGCCCCGCGGTGTCCCAGCACCTCCGGGTCTTGAACGAAGCAGGGCTGGTCGAGGTCCGCCCCGAGGGGAACCGGCGCCTCTACCGGTGGCGGCCCGAGGGCCTGCGCGACGCGGCGACCTTCGTCGAGGAGATGTGGACCGACCGCTTGGCGCGCCTCAAGGCCGCCGCCGAGCGCGAGGAATGGCCCGAGCGGACGCGCACGGCGCTCCGCACGACGAACAAGGAGCACCGGTGACCGACGCCGACACGCGCACCATCGAGCAGACGCTGCGGATCAGCGCCCGCCCCGAGACGGTCTGGCACTACTGGACCGACCCGCAGCACATGTGCGATTGGTGGGGCTCGACCGCCGAGCTCGACCCTCGCCCCGGCGACACCATCATGACCCTGCGCCACAGCGGCCTCCCCGCCGGCTTCGCTGACGAGCACCAGGCAGGCTGGGGTCACTTCCTACCCCTTCTGGACTCCGCGGTCGAGCGGGCGGCGTCGTGAGCGTCGACGTCCGCACCCAGATCGACATCGCTCGACCTGTGGCCGAGGTCGCCGCCTACGCGGCCGACCCAGACAACGCGCCCGACTGGTACGCCAACATCACCTCCGTCGAGTGGAAGACCGAACCACCCCTGCGGGTCGGCTCGGTCGTCGGGTTCGTGGCTCGCTTCCTCGGCCGGCGCCTCGCCTACGACTACGAGCTCGTCGACATCGCACCCGGTGAGCGGCTCGTCATGCGCACCGCCGAGGGCCCCTTCCCGATGGAAACCACCTACACCTGGACTCCCACCGGTCGCGGCGGCACCCACATGACCCTGCGCAACCAGGGCGAACCCGCCGGGTTCTCCAAACTGATCGCGCCGTTCATGACTCCGGCCATGAGAAGAGCGAACCGCAAGGACCTCGCAGCACTCAAGTCCCATCCTCGAACGAGACTGACGTGGCAGGCACCCACGTTCGTCTACAAGGGAAACATCGCGTCGTTCTTCCCGAGGTCGAAGAAGCACGCGACACTCATGTTCCACCAACGCGCCTCCCCCTCGAGGACGCCGGGATCAAGGCCGACCACCCGATGGCCTACGCCGACGCGCTCGCGGCGGCGCTCACGGTCGGCGGCGACGCCATCCTCTGGACCGGCGGTCCCGAGCTCCTCGTCAACGGAGCCCACTGGCGCCGGCGAGACCTCCGGACCTGAGATTCGCGTCGCGCGTTCAGCGACCGGGGCGCGCGACCGGCAACCTCACCAGGGGGTCTCGACCTCGTAGGCCTCGAACCCACGGTCCCACAAGACAACCGTGAAGGATGCGGAGTTGTGCAGATGAGGGCGTGGGTGAGCCTACAAACCTGTAGCTGAGGGTCCTACACTTCTGCTATTCCACGCCCGTGCCTGCTCGACGAATGGCAGGTGGCTCCCGAACTGTGGAACCACGTTCCGCGTGGCGTCGACGCATCGAACGGACCGGGGCAGTTCGTCCTCACCGGCTCCGCTGTCCCCGACGACGACATCGACCGCCACACCGGCGCCGGGCGATTCTCGTTCCTGCTCATGCGCCCGCTGAGCCTGTACGAATCCGGACACCCCAATGGCCAGATCTCCCTCGGCGGCCTTATCGCCGGCGCAACTCCACGCACGACCGACCCGGGTCTGACCATCCGCGAGATCGCGGACCGCATCACGATCGGTGGCTGGCCCGCACAGCAGACCCAGCCAGTGACCAACGCCGCCCGTGCCGCCCGCGACTACCTCGAAGGGATCCGAAACGTTGACGTCAGCCGAGTCGCCAACACCCGACGCGATCCCAACCGAGTGAGTGCGCTCATGGCCTCGCTCGCCCGAAACGTCGCCACCGAGGTCAAGAACGCCACCCTGGCCGTCGACGCCGGCGGCGCGGACGGGCCGCTGTCGGAACACACCGTGGCCGACTACCTCGACGCCCTCGCCCGTCTCATGGTCATCGAGGACCAACCGGCGTGGGCACCGCACATGAGATCCAAAGCCATCCTGCGGAGGTCCCCGAAGCGGCACTTCACCTGCCCCTCCCTCGCGGTCGCCGCCCTCGGCGCTGGACCCGACCGGCTCCTCGCCGACCTCAACCTGTTCGGGCTCCTCTTCGAGTCCCTCGTCGTCCGTGACCTACGCATCCTGTCCCAGCCGCTCGAAGGCCGCGTCCTGCACTACCGAGACAACTACGGGGCCGAGGTCGACGCCGTCGTCCAACTTGTCGACGGCCGCTGGGCAGCATTCGAGATCAAGCTCGGCGCGGGCGAGGTCGACGCTGGCGCGGAGTCACTCCGCCGGTTCACACGCCAGGTCGACACCAGCCGATGAGGCGAACCCGTCGTGCTCGGCGTGATCTGCGCAACCGGCTACGGCTACCAACGAGACGATGGCATCGCCGTCATCCCCATCGGAGCGCTCGGCCCCTGACGGTCGAGCTACCCGTCTGCCACCGATCCGAGGGCGTGCACCATGACACGCTGGACCTTGCCCCTCAACTCGAATGCGCCTCGGTCGCCGGGTGGGTCTCGAACAGCTCCCAGCTGCCGGGGATGCCCCTGAGCACGTGATGCCGCCGCGAGGAACTCGACGCCGGCCCCTCTTCGGCGTCGGCGACGCGGATCTCGAGGGCCAGGCCGTCGGCCTCGGCGCGGCGGTGCGCCCCGTCGAGGAGGACCTCGACGTAGTCGGCGGCGGTCACCGCGCAGCCGCGGCGCGCCGCGGCCAGCGCGGCGTTGCCGTTGCCAGCGGCGACGTCAAGGACCCGCGATCCGGCGGCGAGATCGACGGCCTCGCACAGCGACTCGCCAACGATCTGCAGCGCTGTTCCGATGAGGGCGTAGTCGCCGCTGGCCCACGTTGCCTGTTGGCGGCCTTCTATGGCTTCGATGTCGTGGTCGGCGAGCGTCGAGGTCATGGCCGCGTCTCCATGTTGGCAAGCTGGCGGCCGGAGAAGGCCACGAGTCGCTCGAGCGGGCTCGCCGCAGGTGGTGCCTCGGTCTCGGCCGCGAACGTGTCGCCGTCGCGCATCTCGGGCTTCAGCAGCTCGCGAGCGAAGGCGTCGACCTCGGCGACGAGGTCTCGGGGCGGGGCGTAGGGCTGGCCGGTGGCGACGGCCAGATCCCAGCCGTGGACGAGGCCGTCGAAGGCGACGTACCGGGCGAACATCGACCCCGGCACCTCCCCGAAGGGGGAGGCGATGGTGCGATCCTGGGCGCCGGCGGTGTGCACCGCCGCCGACAGCTCGGCCATGGCCCGGCGCCAGCGCTCCTGGACCGAGCCCTCGCCGATTTCGGCCGCTGCGGTCGGCGCTGTCTCGCCGCGGAACGCGGGGGCGAACGCCGTGGCGCCGCCGATCATGTGCTCCAGAACCGACGACACCGTGAAGTTGGCGCACGGTGTCGGGCTCTCGAGCTGGTCGTGCTTGATCTCGTCGACCAGTGCTTCGAGCGTCGGGATGATCTTGTCGAGCTGTTGGACTCCGTCCATGGGTTCTCCTCGTTCGATGAACTTGTTGGGCCTGCTCTGCGTGGGCCGGGCACGCGAATCTCGCGTCAACGCATCGACGGCTTCGCGGTCGCGGCCAAGGGCGATGAGCTCGGTGATCGACGGTGTGCGAGCACTGCGGTCATGGCTGTCGATCATGGGAGCATTGTGCGTGAGCGCGCCAGCATCCCGCATCGGCCAGACCAGCCATCATCCAGGGGTAGCGGTGGCGTGAACTACTCACGCGCCGGACGACCTGTTGGACCGGTAGTGGGCGAACTGGCCGATGCGCCACGGTCGCTGGGGCCGCACGATGGGTCCGACCGGCTGGGCGACCGCCCGGCCACGAACGAGGAGGAACTGCGGTGCGCTACAGCTTCAGGGAGATCCCACTGGAGATGGAGGTCGGAGCGATCGAGACGCGGGGAGTCGAGTGCGGCGACATCTACACCCGCTACATCGACCTGCCAGCCGGCGTCGACTTCACGCCCCTGTTCGTGGGCCTGCCCGGCGATCTGTGCCAATGCCCGCACTGGGGCTACGTGGTGCAGGGCTCGATCAGCCTGCGCTACGCCGACGGCCGCGAGGAGACGAACCGGGCCGGCGACGTCTTCTACTGGCCGGGCGGGCACACCGGATGGACCGATGAGGGCGTCACGTTCCTCGAGTTCAGCCCGACCTCGAAGATCCTCCCGGTGCTCGACCACCTGGCCAAGCAGCTCGCCAGCTGACCTGGACGCGCAGCACTACCGTTGCCCGGGACTCCGAGCGCGGGGTGAGCGGTGACAGAAGAGAGGGCAACGTGACAGCGGACGCGCCCGACACGCTCGCGGTCGCTCGCGGCCACTTGGCGCGATGGGCGTGGGACGAGGCGTTCGATGCGGCTCGTTCGGCTGGCGTCGCGCCTGGGCGAGCCGAAGCCGACCGCCTCGACATGGTCGCGGAGGCGGCGTGGTGGCTCGGTCGGCTCGATGAGTGCATCGACGCCCGCGAGCAGGCGTACGCGCGGTACGAGGCGGTGGGAGACCGGCTGCGGGCGGGCCAGTGCGCGGTGTGGCTGTGGGAGCACCACCAGATGAAGGCTCGCCCGGCCATCGCGGGCGCGTGGCTGCGGCGGGCACGTCACGCCCTGGAGGCCGACACCGAGTCGATCGAGTTCGGCAACCTCGTACTGCGGGAGGCCGAACTCGCGCACGGATCCGGCGACCTTGACGGGGCAACAACCCTCGCCCGCGACGCGCTCAGGCTGGGACAAGAACTGCCGTCGGCCGACCTCGAAGCGGAGGCGCTCCAGACCATCGGCCGCGTCCTCATCGACGCCGGCCGGGCAGCCGACGGCCTCGCCCACCTCGATGAGGCAATGCTCTCCGCCGTCGAGGGCAGGCTCGGCCCATACACGACCGGCAAGGTGTACTGCAGCCTGATCAGCGCCTGCGAGGAGCTCGGCGACCTCCGGCGCGCCGCAGAGTGGACCGATGCCACGCTCCGTTGGTCGTCGGAGAACCACCCGCTGGCCATGTGGCCGGGCATCTGCCGGGTCCACCACGCCGCGCTGCTCCAGCTCCGTGGCGACTGGGGCGCAGCCGAACGAGAGGCACGACAAGCATGCGTCGAACTCGACGGCTTCCACGTGCCCAATGTCGCGGCCGGCTACATCGAGATCGGCGAGATCCGCCGCAGACTCGGTGACCTCCATGGCGCCGAGGAAGCCTTCGCAAGAGCTGAGGAGCTCTGCGGCCAGCAGAGCGCCGGGTTGGCACTAGTCCGTCTCGCCCAGCGCCGAGTCGACGAGGCGACAGCCATCATCACGAGAATGCTCGCAGAGCACACCTCGAACCAGCTCGCCCGCGGGAAGCTTCTGCCCGCCCGCGTCCAGATCGCCATCGCAGCAAGAGACCTCGACACCGCCACCGCGGCCGCCAGCGAACTCGAACGCATCGCCACCGACAACGAGAGCCCGGTGCTGTCGGCCGCGGCACTGTCCTCACGCGGGCGGCTCCAGCTCGCCCAAGGCGACACCAGCGCGGCGTGCGCGACGCTGCGCCAGGCCGTTCAGCGCTGGCAACAGCTCGAGGTTCCCTACGAGGTCGCGACAGCCCGCCTGTTGCTCGGCCAAGCGTGCCGAGACGGCGGCGACGAGGACGGTGCCACCCGGTCACTCGCCAGCGCGGCCGCCATCTTCGATCGGCTCGGAGCCTCCCTCGACGCCGGTCACATTCGGGATCTCACGTCGCCCTCGTCGCTGCCCGCAGGACTCACCGCACGAGAAGCAGAGGTCCTCTCCCTCGTCGCATCGGGACAGACCAACAAAGAGATCGCCGCCACCCTTCACCGCAGCGAACGGACAGTCGCTCGCCACCTGTCGAACATCTTCACCAAAGTTGGCGTGACCTCGCGTACCGCCGCCGCAGGCTTCGCCTACGAAAACGGCCTCGCCCAGCCCTCTCCGGCAGCCGAATGACGGCGCGGGGCGACGCCCGGCCGAACAGGACTACGACGCACCAGAGAAGGGCAGATTCGGGGACTGTGATCGAGTTCGAGTTCGCGATTCTCGGATGCCAGCCGGCGATGAGCTACGACCAGGACCCGGCTCTGAGCCGCCGCGGCCCGTCTCGGATCAGGCGAAGTCGTCGGGTCCGATGACGTTGGCGGGGGTGATGCTGTCGCAGGGGATGCCTGCTGCTTTCGCGTGGGCGCGAATGGTGGCTTCGTCGGTCGCCTCGTAGAGGCAGTGGGTCGTGAGTCCGTTACCGGACTCGGTGGCGTGGGAGTGCTTCCACACGATCGAGTTGGGGAACTGCTCAGCGGCGACGCGCTTGCAGGTGGACCCTGTCTGGGCGACCTGGTCTGGGGTCACGTGTCCGAAGTTTCGTTCAATGATGTAGCTCTGCATGGTCTTCTCCTGTTGTTGTTGCGGTAGTTGGAGTCTGAGAGGTGGCGGGTCCAGCTCAGACGCGAGCCCGTCGTCCGTGGGTGACCGCATGCACCTCGGCGGGCTCTGCGATCTGGGTCATCGTCTTCTTCCCGTGAGGAGGACGTTTGGTACATCTCAGACTGTGCGACCCGACGCTCGTCCGTCGCTAGTACAAGATCTGAATCAACGCTTGCACCGATCTCGCCGGACTGCTGGCCAACGTCGGCGACATCGCCGCCTACCGGGCCGTCCTGTTCGGAGACCGACCGGGCCTGAGCCAGACCGCGGTCGAGGTCGCAGCCCTCGTCGACCCCGGCTTCCTCATCGAGATCAAGGCAGTCGCCCGGGTCTGACCCGACTCGCTACTTCGTGACGAGGACCGAGGACCATGTGCATCGGCACCGTTCCGGTGACGCCCTCAACGATGCGGATCACGGTGGGATGGTCGTGGCGGTGTGGCATGACGTCGATGATCCGCACGCTTCCGGCGGCGGTGATCATCTCGGTTTCGAGCACGAGCGTGCCGGGGCGGTATCGGCGCTCGACTCCCAGGACCTGCTCCTGCGGGGCGATGGTCCAGTGGCCGTTCTCCTCGCTGCCGAGCATCGAGGCGAAGCAGGCACCAGAGTCGAAGCGGGGCATGCACAGCCACTCGATGGCACCGTCGGTGGCGACGAGGGCCGCAGTGTGACCGTCGCCGATCATCGCGTAGTCCTCGATTCGCCGGCCGCCGACGGGTCGCTCGTCGGCGCGCCGGCTCTGCACGGACGGGACCGTCATGACGTGGTGTGCTCCTTGACGTCATGGGATGTTCGCACGCGAGCTGCTGCATCCCTCGTGTCGTGAGAACCCGTAGCTGCCACGAATGCATCCCAGGATCGTCAAAGGGTCGTCGGGCGTCGACGGTGGGGCGCCCTCCCATGGCGTGCGGGTCGAGACCGACGCCATGCGCCAAGCCGGCTGAACCGACGGTGGCGCACGCCATCGACGCCTAGCGCGAGTCGTCATCGCCGCCGGGCTCCGCCGCTACGGCTACACCGACGAGGCGGCCCGAACATCGACGACGCCACCCTCGACGCCCGCATCGACAGGTGCTAGTGCTCGGCAACGGAATGTGGCCGACCTGCACCAGGTTGTCTGCACGTCGGCACCGCGGGCCCGAGAACTATCCATCAACGAGCCTCCCCATGGAGAACCACATGGCCACGCCACTGCATCGACTACATGACCTCGGACAAAGCGTGTGGTACGACAACATCCGCCGGGCGCTGCTGGACAGCGGCCGGCTAGCGGAATACGTGGATCAGTACGCCGTGAGCGGGGTGACGTCGAACCCCAGCATCTTCGAGCGGGCCATCTCGGGCAGCAGCGACTACGACGACACCCTGCGCGTCGCGGTCGAGCGGGGGGTCGATGCCCCCGAGGAGCTGTTCTGGGACCTGGCGGTCCGCGACATCCAGGACGCAGCCGATGTGTTGCGGGGAACCTACGAGACCAGCGGTGGCAGCGACGGATTCGTGTCACTGGAGCTCCCGCCCCGGTTGTCACACGACAGCGACGGTTCGGTCGAGCTCGGCGCGGAGCTGTTCGGGCGGCTCGATCGACCGAACGTGATGATCAAGGTCCCCGGGACGCCTGAGGGTGTCGGGGCCATCGAGGCGCTGATCGCCTTCGGTGTCAACGTCAACGTCACCCTGCTGTTCTCGCTGTCGCAGTGGCGGGCAGTGGCCGACGCCTACCTGCGCGGTCTCGAGAGGCGCCTCGCCGCCGGCGACGACCTCGATGTCGCCTCGGTGGCGTCGTACTTCATCTCCCGCATCGACGCCAAGGCCAACGACCGTCTACCCGTCGAGCTGCACAACCGCTTGGGCGTGGCCAGCGCGCAGCTCGCCTATGCCGCCCACCACGAGCTGCTCACCGACGACCGATGGATCCGCCTCGCCGACGCGGGGGCCCGGCCCCAACGCCTGTTGTGGGCCAGTACCTCCACCAAGGACCCGGCGCTGCCCGAGACCTTCTACGTCAGCGCGCTCGCCGCGGCAGGCACCGTGAACACGATGCCCGAGGCGACCATGTTGGCCTTCGCCCACTCCGGTCAGGTGACGGGCACGATGCCCACCGATGGGGCCGACGCCGAGGTGTGGGTGGAGCGGGCCGCGTCCCACGACGTCGACCTCGATGCACTGGGCGTGGAGCTGCAGACCGAGGGCGACGCCTCCTTCGCTGAAGCGTTCACCCGCTTGCTCGACTGCATCCAGGTCAAGGCTGAGGTTTTGCAGAGCGGCACCGAGCCTTCGGAACCGCAGCTCGGTCCGGTGACCGAGTCGGTCGACGCAGTGCTCGCCGAGCTCACCGAACGAGACGCCGTCCGCCGCCTGTGGCAACGAGATCACACGCTGTGGCAGGACGACCCGGCCGAGGTGGCCGACCGCCTGGGATGGCTCTCGGTGGTCGAGGAGATGGAATCGAGCGTCGATCGGCTCCGCCGCTTCACCACCGACGCCCGCGCCGATGGGCTGACTAGCGCGCTGGTGCTCGGCATGGGTGGGTCGAGCCTGTTCCCACTGGTCATCAGCGAGACGTTCGCGACGGCAGACGACGCCTTGGAGCTCCACGTGCTGGACTCAGACGACCCGGCAGCGGTCCGGCGGGTCCAGGCCGCGCTCCCGCTGGACCGGACGCTCGTGGTCGCCTCCTCGAAGTCGGGGACCACGGCCGAGACCCGGTCGCTGCTCGAGCACTTCTGGACCGCCGACCCCGACCCGGCCAACTTTGCCGTCATCACCGACCCCGGAACGCCGCTGGCCAAGCTGGGAGCCGAGCGCGGCTTCCGGGCCGTGTGGGAGGCGAGATCCGACATCGGCGGCCGGTACGCCGCGCTGAGCCACTTCGGTCTAGTGCCTGCCGTCCTGGCCGGCGTCGACGTCGCCGAGCTGTTGCAGCGTGCCGGTCGTATGGCCACCGCGAGCGCCGATTGCGTGCCCGTCGCACACAACGCAGCTCTGCAGCTGGCGGCGACGCTGGCCGGGGCTGCGCTGGCGGGCCACGACAAGCTCACGCTGGTGATCGACGAGCGGTCCGCGACGTTCGGGTTGTGGATCGAGCAGCTGATCGCCGAATCCACCGGCAAGCAGGGCCTCGGCATCATCCCCATCGTCGGCGAGCCCCTCGGTCCCCCCGACGTGTACGGCGACGACCGGCTCTTCGTCGGCATCGGCACCGACCCGGCTGAGCTCGCCACCTTGGCCGACCACGGCCACCCCGTCGTGTCGCTGCCGCTCGATGAGCCGCCGGATCTCGGCGCGGAGGTGCTGAGATGGGAGATTGCCACCGCGCTCGCCGGTGCCGCGCTCGGAGTGAACCCGTTCGACCAGCCCGACGTCGAAGCCGCCAAGGACGCTGCCCGCGACGCCCTCGACGCCGGCGTGCCGGCGGTCGAGACCGGATCGGTCGACGAGTTGCTCGACTCCCTCGCGGCGGGGGATTACCTGGCCATTCAGGCCTACCTCGACTCCGAAGACCCCCTCGTCGACGAGCTCCAGCAGATCCGAATCGCCCTGCGAGACCGGTATCGAGTCGCGACCACGCTCGGCATCGGCCCCCGCTACCTGCACTCCACCGGCCAGCTCCACAAGGGCGGACCCAACCGGGGCGTGTTCATCCAGGTCCTCGGCGACACCGAGGACGACCTGGCCATCCCCGGGGAGCAGTTCGGGTTCGCCACGTTGGAACAGGCCCAGGCCGCCGGAGACCTCGACGCGCTCACCGACCTCGGCCGCCGGGCAGGTCGTGTCCACATCGAAGACCTACGAAAGGCACGACCATGAAGCTCTCGATCATCGGACTCGGCAAGATGGGTGCGAACATGTCCGAACGCCTCCGCCGCGCCGGCCACGACGTGGTCGGCTACGACCGCGACCCCGACAAGGCCGACGTCGGATCCCTTGAAGAGGCCGTCTCAGCGCTCGACGGTCAACCCCGCCGGGCCGTGTGGGTCATGGTCCCGGCGGGCGATCCCACCAACGCCACGATCGACGAGCTCGCCGGGCTGCTGTCGGACGGGGATCTCGTCGTCGACGGTGGCAACTCGAACTTCCGAGACTCCCAGCGTCATGGGGCGCTTCTCGCCGAACAGGGCGTCGGGTTCGTCGACGCCGGTGTGTCGGGTGGGGTCTGGGGGCTCGACGAGGGCTACTGCATCATGGCCGGAGGTTCGCCCGACGACATCGACCACCTCCGTCCGATCTTCGAGGCGCTGGTCACCGACGACGGCTTCGCCCACGTCGGCCCGGTAGGTACCGGGCACTTCGTCAAGATGGTCCACAACGGCGTCGAGTACGCGCTGATGGAGTCCTACGCTGAGGGCTACGAGCTGCTCACCGCCGTGGATCTCGACATCGACGTGCCGGCCTCGCTCGAGGTGTGGCGGCACGGCAGCGTGGTGCGGTCATGGCTGCTCGACCTGCTCGCCGATGGCCTGGCCAAGGATCCCGGGCTCGCCTCGGTGAAGGGCTACGCGGAGGATTCCGGGGAGGGGCGGTGGACCGTGGAGGAGGCGATCGCCAACGACGTCCCGGTGCCGGCGATCAGCGCCGCGCTGTTCGCCCGGTTCGTCTCTCGCCAGGACGATTCGCCCGCCATCAGGGCCATCGCCACGCTGCGCAACCAGTTCGGTGGCCACGCTGTGCAGTCGTCGTGAGCGGCCGCAGCGACGCGCTCGTCCTGTTCGGGGCCACTGGCGATCTGGCCCGCAAGATGCTGTATCCAGCGCTTCACCGTTTGGCCCAGACCGGTGCGTTGCCCGGCACTGTCGTCGGGGTGGCGGCATCGGAGTGGTCCACCGACGATCTCGTGGCCTACGCACGTTCCTCGGTCGAGGAGTTCGGCAATGGCGTCGACCCCCCTGCGTGGGATCGCCTGGTCGATGCGTTGCAGTACGTGCCTGGCGACTATCGCGAAGCGGAGACCTATGGCCGACTGGTGGACGCGCTCGGGTCGAGTGAGCGGCCGCTGTTGTACCTAGCGATCCCCCCTTCCCTGTTCGAGACCGTGATCGACGGGCTCTCGGGTGTGGGTCTGAACGCGCAGGGACGAGTCGTGCTCGAAAAACCCTTCGGCCGCGATCTCGCGTCGGCACAAGAGCTCAACGGGTGCGTGCTCGACCGCTTCGCCGAGGACTCGGTCTTCCGGATCGATCACTTCCTTGGCAAGGAACAGGTGCTGGATCTGCTCGTGTTCCGGTTCGCCAACCTGCTGCTCGAGCCGGCATGGAATCGACACTTCGTCGACAGCGTGCAGATCACCCTGGCCGAGGACTTCGGCGTCGAGGGACGGGGCGCGTTCTACGAGGAGGTCGGGGCCGTGCGCGACGTGGTCCAGAACCATCTGCTCCAGGTTCTCGCGCTGGTGGCCATGGACGCTCCCGTCGACGCGACCGCGAAGGCGCTACGCAACGAGAAGGTCAAGGTGCTCTCGGCGATGCCGCAGGTGGAGCCGACCGCGGTCGTGCGAGGCCAGTACGACGGCTACCGCGACGAAGAGGGTGTCGACCCCGACTCCGACGTGGAGACCTTCGTCGCAATGCGGGCCGAGATCGATTCGTGGCGCTGGGCGGGGGTGCCGTTCTACATCCGGGCGGGAAAGCGGTTGGCGACGACCGCCACCGAGGTCCTGGTCGAGTTCAAACGTCCACCCCGACTGTTCTTCACCCGTTCCGACACCGACCTTCCCCACCCCAACCACCTGCTGTTCCGGCTCAAACCGGGTGAGCGCGTCTCGGTGTCGGTGCAGATCAAGCAACCCGGCGAGGCGCTGCACAGCCGACCGGTCGACTTGGCCTACGACTACGACGAGGGCCGCGACGGCCCCCGCGACGAGGCCTACGCACGGCTGCTCGACAGCGCCCTCGACGGCGACCAGCGGCTCTTCGCCGGGGCCGACGGCGTGGAGGAGGCATGGCGCATCGTCGCCTCCACGCTCGCGAACCAGTCCCCCGCTATCGGATACCAGCCCGGTTCCTGGGGTCCGGAGCAGGCCGACGACCTGATCGCCGCAGACGGTGGCTGGCACTGTCCGGAGATCACGACCGGTGCATGACGACCCCTCCCCGACGCTGGCAGTGGATCTCGGTGGCACCCAGATGCGCGCAGCCGTCGTCGATGCTTCGCCTTCTTGTTCACACCCTCGGTGATCGTCCTCGGAGGCGGCGTCGGCCGCAACAGCGATCTGCTGGTCGCGCCTCTCCGCGACCAGCAGAAACGTCACGGGCCACCCGGACTGCCCGTCCCCGCCGAAATCCGAGTAGCCGAACGCGGAGACGACGCCGGTTTGGTCGGTGCCGCCGCCTGGCACCTCGCACGCAAGAGCCGCAGCCATGGTTGACGACACGGACCATCCGGAACAGTGGATCGTGCTGGTACGGCACGCTCAGACCGAGTGGACCCTGACCGGACAGCACACCGGCACCACCGACCTGCCGCTCACGGACCAAGGCCGTGCGCTGACCCACCGGCTGCGCGGGCGGCTCGCCGGCGAGACGTTCGAGCGGGTCTTCACCAGCCCGCTGCGGCGGGCCGTCGAGACCTGTCGCATCGCCGGGTTCGGCGACGTCGCCGAGGTCCGGGACGACCTCGTCGAATGGGACTACGGCGCTCACGAGGGCCGCACCACTGCCAACATCCTTACCGAGGATCCCGGCTGGGACCTGTGGGCCGACGGCGCTCCCGGCGGCGAGTCACCCGGAGAGATTGCCAAGCGCGTGGACCGGGTGGTGGACGAGCTGCTCCAGGTCTGCGAACACCACGGCAACGTTCTCGTGTTCGCCCACGGGCACAGCCTCACCGCGCTGACCGTCCGGTGGCTCGATCTGCCGATACAGCACGGGCGCCGCCTGCGGCTCGGTACCGGCAGCGTCAGCGTCCTGGGGTGGAAGCGCGAGGTGAGGGTCCTAGAGACGTGGAACGACCGTAGCCACCTCGACGGCGCACGATGAGGGTCGAGGTTCTGGCCACCGAGCAGCTCGCCGCACACGGCGCCGCGATCATCGCCAACTCCCTGCGGACCGCCATCGCCGCCCGCGGACGTGCCACGGTGGCCTTCAGCGGCGGCGCGACGGCTCGCGCGCTCCTCGACGCACTCGCCCGGACCGACGTGGCCTGGGGCGCGGTGGAGGTGCTTCAGGTGGACGAGCGGGTCGCTCCCGACGGCCACCCCGACCGCAACCTGACCACCCTGCAGCAGCACCTACTCGACCGCGTCCCGCTTCCAGCCGATCAAGTGCACCCGATGCCCGTCACCGAACCGGATCTCGCCGCCGCGGCGCAGCGGTACGCCGACGTGCTGCGGCGCCTTGCTGGATGCCATCCACGGCTCGACCTGGTGCACCTGGGCCTCGGCAGCGACGGCCACACGGCCTCGCTGACACCGGGGTCCGCGCTGCTCGATCACCCCGTCGGGCCGGTGGACGTGACCGAGCCGTACCGGGGCCGTCGACGCATGACACTGACCCTGCCGGTGCTGTCACATGCACGCGAGCTGCTGTGGCTCGTCCGCGGCGCCGCCAAAGCGCCGGTGGTTCGGCGGCTCGTCGACGGAGACACGTCGATCCCCGCCGGGCGGCTGCCGACCGCCCACGCCCGGCTCCTCCTCGACTCCGCCGCCGCGCACGACCTGAGCCTCGAAACGATTCCGGAGGAACCATGAGCGTCCCGACCTCGCCTGACTGGCGCAACGACGTCGTTGCCCGCGGACACGGCGACCGCATCGACCGGTTCGGCTTGTATTACATGCATTGACCGTCGACGGCAACGGCCACCGTCCCGTGGTTTACGTCTCGGCGTTCTGGGACGCACCGAACCCGTAGAGGCGATCAAGCTCTCTCGGTCCTAGGGTTGCTGTGGTGGCGGAGTACGTCGTGGTCGATATCGAGCGGACCGATCTCGAGCGCGCCGCGCGTTGCAGCGAGATGTCGGACCCGAGCGTCGAGCGGTGCGGCGGACGCTTTCTCGCCCGTGGGGGACCCATCAAGATTCTGGAGGGCGATTGGGAGCCACAGCGTCTCGTCGTGATCGAGTTCGAGTCGGCGCAAGCAGCCCGCGACTGGTACGCCTCGGAGGGCTACCGCGCCACGTGCGCAATTCGTGAAGGCGCGGGCATAGGTCGGATGGTCGTCGTGGAGGGCATGTAGAGCCCATGCTGCGGCCGGACACGAGGTACGCCAAGAGTGGTCCGGTCAACGTCGCCTATCAGGTGATCGGCGAGGGCGATATGGATCTCGTGCTCGTACCCGGTTTCGTCTCTCACGTCGAGGTGGCCTGGGAAGAGCCGCGGTTGGCACGGTTCCTCACCAGGCTGGCGTCGTTCTCGCGCCTGATCGTGTTTGACAAGCGCGGCACCGGCATGTCGGATCCGGTCCCGAACCCGCCATCGATCGACGAGCGAATGGACGACATCGGCGCGGTGATGGACGCGGTCGGCTCGACACGCGCGGCGATCCTCGGCATCTCAGAGGGCGGCACACTGAGCCTGCTGTTCGGCCAGGCGCATCCGGAACGGACGCAAGCCGTGGTGCTCTATGGCTCGTGGGCCCGCCGGCTCGTCGGGCCGGACTACCCCTACGGTCCCACGGAGGAACAGCTCGAAGAGGTTGTCAACGGGATGGAGCGGGCCTGGGCCTCGGGCGAGTGGTGGGACGGTGGGCAGCCGAATGCGTTCGACGACGTGCGGCACCGCAAATGGTGGGCTCGCTATCTGCGCATGGCCGCCAGTCCCGCTATGGCCCAGAACGTGATCCGCATGAACATGCGGCTGGACATTCGCGACGTCTTGCCGCGGATCACGTCGCCCACGCTGATCCTGCATCGGGCCGGCGACACGTGGATCGATGTCGGCCACTCGCGCTACATGGCGCAGCACATTCCCAACGCGACCTACGTGGAGCTGCCCGGATCGGAGCACCGCGCATGGCTCGGCGATGTCGACGCGATCGCTGATGAGATCGAGGTCTTCCTGACCGGCCAGAAGAGCCGTCCGCGAAGGCGGACGAGTGTCGGCGCCGACGCGTTGAGCCAGCGCGAACGCGAGGTGGCGGTGCTGGCTTCACGCGGTGCGACCGCGCAGGCGATCGCCGATCAGCTGTTCATGAGCAAGCGCACCGTGGAGTCGCATCTGGTGAGCATCTACGCCAAGCTCGGCGTCAGCGCCAAGACCGAATTGAT
>DASWIA010000046.1:0-12954 GCA_036397895.1 Acidimicrobiales bacterium
ATGACCCGTCCCACCTCAGGGTCCAAAGCGCGTGTCATGATCGCGAGTGCCTCCACTGGTCGTTGGTTTGTGAGAGCACTCGCATCAAACGCGAGACACCCCAACGACCGGTGGATGGTCACCTATCCGCGCGGCTCCTTATGCGCGCCTTCGACCCCGCGTTGGGGGCAGTGGCCCCGATCTCGAAGCGACGGGCACTCGGTGAGGCGCGGCGGCGGGCTTCAGCTCGCCAGGACGTCTGCCACGGCCGCTGCAAAAGCGACGGGCTGATCGATTGCGATGAGGTGTCCGCTCTGGGAGACATCCACTGTCTTGGATTGGGGAAGCAGCCGAGCCACTCGACGCGTGGTGCGATGGAACACGGGTTGCCCGACGTCACCGATGACCACGGTCGTGGGGGAGGTGACGGAGCGGATGGTGCGAGTCGACGGGATCGGGATCATCATTTGGCGTATTTCCCGAAAGACCGCGTCGGCGTGCTGAAGGGCGAGGTCTCGCCACTCCTCGGGAAAGGTGTCCCAGCTGTTGGTGCCGTCGCTGCGGCCGCTTGCCCATCGATAGAAGCCGCCGACCGCGTCTTCCTTGCGCCGCAGGACCCGCCGCGTGTGCATTGCGCTCATCGTTCCGAGCACACCGAACGAAGGAAAACGCGCCAGCTGGACCATGGGCTCGGCAAGGACCAGCTGGCGGACAAGTTCGGGCTGTCTGGCTGCGAGTTGCAACGCGACGACTGCACCACCGCTCTGGGCTACGACGGTGGCGGGCCCCCGGGCAAGGTGCTGCACGAACACGCCAAGGTCCTCGGCGTGCTGGTCCATTCGGCGGGCGAGCGTCCCACGTGACCCACCGAACCCTCGGCGATCGTAGGCAACCAGCGCATGCCCGGCGGGAAGGGCATCGAGCACCGGCCCGAACGTCAGCCGATGGGTTCCGGTGCCGTGAACGAACACAACGCAAGGCCCATCGCCACGCACGTCATATTCGAGGGCGGCCCCATCGACCGCAACGGTGCCCACACCGCCGACACTATGACGTCCCATACCGACCCGCCACAGCGGCGCCTCCATCAGACCGACCGGAGCGGCGCCACCCGAATCTGAACGCTGACCAGCGGCGACCCGATCAGACCGTTCTGGCACAATCGAGGGGCACCAGAGGTTGCTAAGCGTGCGGCACATCGACGTGGGACATGACCCCGAGGACTTGGTTCAGAGGCCCGCGCTATCGCCGGATAGCGCGGCTGCTTGCACGCCAGATATAACTCGGGCTCTGGTGGGTGCATTATGTGGGCACAGCGGGCGCGATGCTCTCGACATGTCCGATCCGGCTCGAGAGTGCGCTGTCTGCCACGAGCTACGAACCCACGGCGCCCACGACGCCAACCAGGATGTCTTCATCTGTGTCAGCTGCGAAGCGGCTGCCAAGCAGTTCCTCGAGATCCAGGACGACCTCTACGGCGGCGGTGTCGCTCATGGCACAGCGGGGGCTGGGGACTGACCCAAGGGCGCCCGGTGTCGTCCACCCCGCTGACGCTGTCGAACGCGAATCGGGGGCACCCTGGGCCAGCGCGGCGTACCGCACATTCGGGACATGTCCCTGCCTCGTTCGGCAGGAGGGTTTGGGGTCAGCGCGCTGCCGACCCAGGGCGATTCACCGTCGCAGGTGGGCGTTGAAACTCCCGCTCGCGTCGACGTTGCAGACGTGCCCGGCGCCTTGTAGCTGGACGAGCTCGGAGCCTGGGAGCGCGTCGTGGATTCTGGTGGCGACTCCCGGTGGTGCTCTGGTGTCGTCCTCGCCGTAGAGGAGAAGGGTCGGTAGGCGGACCGACCGAAGAGCATCGGTGAGGTCTTCGGTGACGGCACGTGCCATCGCTCGAAGGCCTTGGGGGTGGAACCTCCGAAGTGATTCAGCGAAGGCCTGGGTAACGTGGGCGGGCGCCGCAGGAGTGAACATCGTGGGGAGGAGCGCATCGACCAGCTCGTCCGGTGCAAGTCGGGAAAGCTCGAGCGCTTGGTTCAGTCGGTACTGGACCTCGGCTGGTGTCAGGGAGCCGGCCCACCCGCCATAGGCGCGGACGAGCGTGAAGGTTGACGCGAGCGGCTGGTGTCGCCGGGAGAACTCGATGAGGGTCGCGCCGCCGAACGACAGTCCGACGAGGTGGGCTCGTCAGGTCGAGGGCGGTGATGAACCCCGCGACGATGTCAGCGAAGCCGTGCAGGAGGACGACGGGATGGCCGTGTCCCACTCGTTCGAACGTCACGCGGAGTCCGTCCACATCTACTGAGCGCACACCATCAGGGTCGCGCACGTCCCGGCAGGGATGTCGCCTCGACCGGGGCACCGTGCTGCGGCGTGTCTGGCCAGAACGGTCACGAGGCCTGAGGATGGGCCCAGCGGATCTGCACGGGCTGAGGGCTTAGGGTCGGGACGTGGTAATTGGTCGTCGGCTCGAGCTCGACACTTGCGCCGCGATGCTCGGCGACGCGGTGTCGCGACGGGGCAGGCTGTTGGTCGTGTCGGGCGAGGCGGGAATCGGCAAGACGTCGCTGGCTCGTGAGGTGCTCGATCGCGCCTGGGCGGCGGGGTTCGTCACTCGGTGGGGAGCGTACTGGGACACCGATCCGAGCGCGTTCGGCGCGTGGATCGACGCACTGTCCATGCCGGGTGGCGATGCGTGCGCCGCCGCGGCCGATCAGCTCGAAGTAGGTGGCGAATCGGCCGTCGACGAGGCGTCGGCCACCCGCGCTCGTCATCGACTGTTTTCCGATGTCTCCGACGCCTTGAGGTCGGCGGCGGAGCAAGCGCCGCAGCTGATCGTCCTCGAAGACATGCACTGGGCGGACGTCGGCTCGATCGAGCTGCTTCGGGCCGTGACGGCAAGGCTGCCCGAGATGCGAGCGCTCGTGGTCGCCACGTGCCGGTCCGACGAACTGTCGCCGTCGTCGCTGGGTGCAGGGGGATCGATCGAGCATCTCCAACTCGGCGGTCTCGACCAGGACGATGTGGCCCGGGTGCTGGAGGAGACGCTGGGTCGTCCTCCGTCCCAACAAGAGCTCCTGGAGATCGTTCGCCGCACCGGTGGCAATCCGCTGTTCGTGACCGAGGTCGGTCGCCTGGCCGCGTCCGGTTCGATGGCTGTGGTTCCGCCAGGAGTCCGAGAGCTGCTCGGCCGACGCATGGCTCGGTTGTCGCCGGCGACCGACCGATTGCTCGGCGTCGCGAGCGTGGCCGGCACCGACGTCGACTCGGCCCAGGTGGCTGTCATCGCGGACGTCTCCGAGAGCGAGGTTCTCGCGGCCCTCGACGAGGCGGTCGAGGCCTCGCTTCTGGACGCTGGCGAGGGCGTCTCTCGCCGCTGGGCGTTCGCTCACGAGCTTGTTCGTGCGACCCGTTACGAGCTGCTCGGCGCAGCGGAGCGAGCGGTCCTCCACGCGGCATGGTTGAGCGAACTCGCTGCCGTCGGCGCTCCCGCTGGAGTGCTCGATCGCCATGCATCTCGCGCGGGCCTCGCTCCCGACGACGAACGCGCATCTCGATTCGCTCTCGCCGCCGGCGATGAGGCAGCGCTGCGTTTCGCATGGGACGCCGCCATCGAGCGTTACGAACGCGCGCTCGCGAGCGCTCCACAGGGGCTTGACGGCGAGCCGGTGCGTGCTGCGGCGTGGCTCGGCTTGGGGAACGTCCGACTTCGCACCGGTGCCAACGCATTGTCGGCGTTCGACGCGGCAGCGGAATGTGGGCGACGTCTCGGCGATCCCGACGTGGTCGCGCGAGCCGCACTGGGGTTCGGCGCTGGCTTCGGTGGGTTCGAGGTCCAGCTCCTCGACCCCCATCAGGTCGAGTTGCTCGAGGAAGCGGCCAGTGCACTGGCCCACGACGCCCCGCTTCGTTCGATGGTTCTCGCCCGTCTCTCGGTCGCGCTGTCATTCGTCGGCTCCGCGGAGGATCGGTTGGCGCTTGCTGACCAAGCGATCGAGGCGGCGCGGCTCGGGTCGCATCCTCGTGCACTCGGCTCGGCGCTTGCTGCTCGTTGTGACGCCATGGCCGGTCCCGACCACGTCGAGCAGCGTCTGGAGATGTCGGCGGAGATTGTCGACATCGCGCGCCGCATCGGCGAGCCGGAACTCGAGCTCTTGGGGCGACGACTCCGAATCGTTGCATTGCTCGAGCGGCGGGATCTCACCGGATTCGATGCAGAGGTGTCGAACTACGCGTTTGCCGCGGCGACAATCGGTGACGCGCTGTACGACTGGTGGGTTCCCCTGTGGCGTGGCACCAGGGCACATGCCGACGGGAGGTTCGATGATGCGCGGGAGCTTCGGGCTGACGCGCGGGAGCGCGGTCTGGAAGGCGGCAGCAGTAACGCCGACGTCCTCTGGCTCATCGCCCGGCTGTTCCAGGCCCTCGACGAGGGCGACGCCGCCGCTCTCGACGCGACGTGGTGGGAGCTGACGGAGCGACATCCTGGGCTCTTCCACCAAACCGAAGCGGTCGCGGGTATCCGTGCCTTCGCCGCTGCCCGGTTCGGTGACGCACCGCTGTGCCGAGCCGCTCTCGAGTCCGCCGGGCCCGAGGCGCTCGACCGGCTCCCGAAAGACCAGGAATGGCTCACCGTTGTCGCGCAGTACCTCGCCGCCGCGGTCGTCGCCGGGGATGAGGCCACCATCCGCCGCTGCTACGACCTCCTCCGCCCGTATGAAGGGATCGGAGTCTTCGAGGGTGCAGCGGCGGTCGATCGAGGAGTCGCCGACCGCTTCCTGGCCGTCGGCGCCGCGATGCTAGGTGACCCGGTCGCCGCCCGAGCGCACACCGAACGAGCTCTGGTCGGCAACGCGGACGCGGGCGACCTGGTGCTCGCACAGACCCGGGCCGACGCGGCCTGGGCGTTGCTGCACGGCGATTCGGCTGACGTGGGCCGCGCTCGAGAACTCGCTGAGCTCGCCGCGGCTCAGTTCACCTTGCTTGGTCTGAACGCCGATGCCAACGCGGCCCGGGTGCTGATCGGTGACCGCCCGCGCCAGGGTGCGAAGACGCCCAGTACGCACAATGCGTTGGTGCGAGAGGGTGACACCTGGGCTGTGACATTCGGTGCCACGACCGTTCGCATCAAGCATGCGAAGGGAATCGCCGACCTCGCGACGCTCCTCAAGCATCAAGGCCAGGAAGTCCACGTCCGCGTGCTGGAAGGTGTCGATGCCGTCACGGTTCCGGGCGGCGGCGACGCGGTGCTGGACGAGGTCGCGGTCGCGCAGTATCGAGACCGTCTGCAGGATCTCGAACTGGAACTCGACGAAGCCGGGCTGCACGCTGACCTGGCGCGAGCGGAGAAGCTCGCCGCGGAGCGCGACGCGCTCATCGACGAACTCACGAAAGCCTTCGGTCTCGGCGGGAGGCCCCGTACGGCCGGCAGCGACCCCGACGACCGACTCCGAAAGGCCGTCTCGGCTCGGATCAAGGCGAGCATCGGACGGCTCGACAAGCTCGAACCCGCGCTCGGCAGGCACCTCGACCACTCGGTGCGAACGGGCTTCCGCTGCGTCTACGACCCCGAAGAACCCACCGTGTGGAGGGTCGACACCGATCGCACGAGCTGATTTGGCGATGCCAGGTGTGATCTGGCGCCAACTGGGGGAAGCCCCGACACCACCCAGGAGGATCAGCCATGACCACCACCAGCCCAACCTCCACTCCCGTCTCGGAGGATCGACTCGAGTCCTTCGGCGAGGAGGTCTTCGAAGCGACGCTCGCCGCGCTCGAGCTGACCGTCCAGGCAATGGGCCGGGAACTCGGTCTCTACGAGTCGTTGCGAGGAACTCCGAGCACCCCGGGCGAGCTCGCCACCCGCGCTCACGTCGATGCCCGCTACGCACGCGAGTGGCTCGAACACCAAGCCGTGGCCCAGGTGCTCTCCGTCGAGAATCCCGAAGCCCCCGCCGACGATCGGCGCTACACCCTCCCCGAGGAGCACGCGATCGGTCTGCTCGACGAGGACCACCCGGCCTACGTCGGCGCTCTCGCCGACTTTATCCCTGTGATCGCACGGACGCTCGAGCACGTACAGACCGCGTTCCGAACTGGCGAGGGCGTCCCGTTCGCGGCCTACGAACTCCACGACATGCAGGCCGGGTTCACCCGACCGATGTTCGCCAACTCACTCACCACCGAATGGCTCCCCGAACTCCCCGAACTCCACCGTCGACTCGAGGCCGGAGAGCCCCTGAGGGTTCTCGACCTCGGCTGCGGCGAGGGCTGGGCCGGCATATACCTCGCCGAGGCGTACCCAGCGGTGACCATCGACGGCCTCGACCTCGACGACGCCTCGATCGCCCGCGCCCGCGAGCACGCCGCCGACCGGGGAGTCGGCGACCGCGTCCGCTTCGAACTCCGCGACATCGGCGACCCGTCGATCAATGGCCCGTACGACCTCGCGATGTGCTGCGAGGTGATCCACGACCTTCCCGATCCCGTGTCCGCCCTGGCGACCATGCGACGCGTGACCGCCCATGGCGGCGACGCACTCGTGATCGACGAACGAGTCGCAAATTCATTCGAGCCCTCCGGAGACCCGATCGAGCGACTCATGTACGCCATCAGCATCCTCCACTGCCTCCCAGCCGGCAGAGTGACGGACACGTCGGTCGCCACCGGCACCGTGATGCGCGCCGACACCTTCCAGACCTACGCACAACAGGCAGGCTTCGCGTCGGTCGACGAGCTCCCCATCGACCACCAGCTGTTCCGGTTCTACCGGCCGGTTGGGTGAGACCAATGGGAACAGCACTCCGACCGCTCGAGAACGGATGGCTGCCGGACACCCCAGTCGAGGACTCCGTCCTCCGCCGGTTCGTGTTCAATCAGGCCCAGCTCAACGAGCTCGTCGCCAAGCACGCCGCCGGTCGGGTCGATCGAACAGCGGGCGTCTCACTTGCCGACGCACGAAGCCCGGTCGCCTACCTCAACCAGGCGGTACTGCTCCAACCACTTCTGGATGCAGATGACCCGACGGTCGAGGTGATCGAGAACTTCACAGACGCGAGCGCGCACTCGTCGACGCTCCTGTCGCTCTGGCCGACACCAGATCTGCAGCCACGCGGATGGGACCTCGTCGGACATCCGATGCTGGTACTTCGGTCGCCCGGTCCGACCCCGATCGTCGACACCCACGGCGTGCAGGTCGAGTTCGCCCGGTCCGCCGGCGAGTTGGCCGCCGCGGCGCAAGTCGCGATCGACGGGTACCCGTTTGGCGAGGCCGGGCTGGAGGCCGGCGATCTGTTCCCCGCGGAGGCCGTACGGCACGGCCTGACCGTGAGGGTGGCACTCGTGGACGATGAGCCCTCGGCCGTCGGCAACTCCTTGGTCGCCAACGGTGTCGTCAACCTGTGTCTCGCTGCGACGCTGCCGACCGCTCGACGACGGGGCGCATGGCGCAGGCTCGTCTGGGAACGGGTCGCCGAAGCCCCCGACATCCCCGCAATCGCCTTCACCAGTGACGACTCCCGACCAGGCTTCGAGCGCATGGGTTTCCTCCCGATCACCCGACTGACGCTCTGGTCCCGATCCAGTGGATCCCAGTCGTTGAGGTTGGGCAGCCAGAAATCCCGAATCCTCGACGACCGGACGCCCCGATGAGATCTCGCCTCGGCGCGGCCACGCGCCCCCAAACGCCCGGCTCAAAGCCCGCCATTGTGTGACTCCACCCCACTACCGCCGGATCTGTGGGACGGCTCGGCGGCCGGATCGTCCCCGAATGCCGTCAAGCGAGGTGACCCCGGACCCGGTCCGCGGGGTTGTCGACGGCGCGCGGGTCGAGCGTGCGGTGCTGACGGTGGATGGATCAGGTCGTGGGCGTGGATCACTCCATGCTGGGATGGTCCCCCTGGCCGCCGATGAGGCCGAGATCGACGCCCTCTGCGAAACAAAGCTCCAACAGTGGGCGACGGTCGTTGTCTTCCAGAGAACTGCACTCGAGCGCTCCGGCGTTCAGGTTGTCCCGAGCTTCCGAACACCCCACGTCACATTGGCCCATCCCGACCTGGCCGAGCTCGTCCGGTCGCTGATCGGCTGTGAGCACGACGTGATCATCAACCCGTACCATGAACCCGAGGTTGGACCGTTGGAGGCACCATGAGACGCCTCACCGTCGACCTGGTACTCGACCTGAACTCAGAAGACGACACGGGACTCCCGTGGGGGTTCCTCGACGAAGCCGTCGACCCTTCACGGATCCGCGAAGGAGCGTGGATCGTGGTGGGGTCAGGCACCGCTCGGGCGGTCGCGCAGATCGCCGACATCGACGGCGACATCGTGCACGTTCGTCCGCTCCCAGGCCCGGTGAGCCGCCACCGCCACCTCCTGGGTCGCGACGTCGCCTGATCGATCTGTCGACGAGTCACGGCCCGACAGCGCAGCGAACGGCGATGATCCGAGTCCTACGAGACGGCTGATGTAGTGGACGGCGTGAGCGTCGCCGCCGGGGACGGCGTGGGCGTAGACGTTGAGGGTGGTCGAGGCGCGGGCGTCGGCGAGTCGCGCGGAGACAATAGGGACGGCGACGCCGGCGGCGAGCATCTCGGTGGCCATGAAGTGGCGAAGGTCGTGCAGCCGGAGGTAGTCGAGGCCACGGGCTCGGCGGGCGGCGATGAACTGCTTGGTCACCCAGTTCGGCTTCCAGGGGCGGCGACGGTCGCCGTCGGAGGCGAACACGAAGCGGTCGTCGAGGTCGCCGCCCAACGACGCCCGAGCCTCCTCGCGGCAGCGGCGGAGGAGCTCGACGGTTGCGGGGTCGAGCGCGACGCGGTGGGATCGTCGGGTCTTGGTCGGTGCCAACACCGGGCCGTTCGGTCCCTCCACGAGCGACCGCTGAAATGACAGGCTGCCGTGGTCCGCGTCGACATCGGCCCAGCGCAGCGCGAGGAGCTGGCCGCGGCGGGCGCCGGTGGTCGCGGCCAGCACCAAGAACAGATGGAACAGGGGCCTCTCGACAGCGAGATGATCCAAGAGCTGCTGCACCTCCGCCGGCGTCGGTGGCCGCATCTCGACCGGCGTGTCTCGAGGCGGCGTCGCGGATGAGGCGGGGTGGCCCAGATCCACTCCCAGCGCATGGCCTGCGCCAGCGCCCGGTGCAACACGCCATGCACGCGGCGCACCGCGCCCACCGACAGGGGTTTGCCGTCGCGGCGGCCGTCGACCCGCAGGCCCGCGTAGAACCCGTCGATCGCCACAGTGGTGATCTCCCGCACGCCAACGTGGCCGAGCCCGGGCGTGAGGTGGCAGTCAATGATCGAGCGGGTATTGCGCACCGTGGTGGCCGCCCACTCCGGCTCGTTGATGGCGAACCAGCGCTCCAACAACTCCGCCACGGTGGTGTGAGCCCCCACCACCGGCGCCACGTTGGCCATCGCCGCCAAACGCCCGCAGCTCCCGCTGGGCGTGGGTTCGGCTGCCGCGCACCGTGCGCGTCGCCCACCGGCGGCGGCCCGTGTCGGGGTCGGTGCCGCAGTAGACGCGCAGCTCCCACGAGTTAGAGCCACGCGGTCGGATCGATCCGGTCACACAGCACACATCGGACGGCCCGCCCCGCTGCTGTAGCCGGAGTTGATGGGCAAGTCGCGAGCGGTGATGGGCAACATCGACGCTCACCCTTGGCACCGCAGGAACCCCGATCCCTTGTGCCGCAAGGGACCCGACTGGAGCGGACGACCGGATTCGAACCGGCGACCCTCACCTTGGCAAAAAAAACCTGATGAACCACACCGGTGGAGACCGCTCACGCCGCTGACGTGGGCTGGAGTGGCGCCGTGTTTCGCTGGGGACCGCTCCAGCCGCTGGCGTCGGTTGCGTTTGAATAGCAGCGGAGTAGCAGGATCAGCGGCAGCAGCCGGTTCGTCAGGAGCCGAGCCCAGTCGCTCTAGTAGGGCTCCCCTCGAGTCGTAGACCGTGCAGGGCGAGAGCTGCGACGAGGTCGGGGTCGTTGTCGTCGAACGCTTCAGCTGACCGGTCGACTGGCGCGGCCGGTTCGAGGATCGCCCAGTTCTCGAGGTCATCGCCGTGTCTGGATCGGTAGCCGATGCCGTTCCAGGTCCGTACCCCGTCGGCCGTACTGTCGAAGATGTGGCGGGAGATCTCCTGGGTGAAGGCTCGCGGCGCGCTGAGTCGGATCGTCGCCGCGTCGAGGTCGTGCACTGCATAGTGGACGACTCTCGCCGCCAGGGCTTCGCGTAGCTCGGCGAGCGTCTCGTGGTGGCCAAGGTCGACGTAGTTGCCGACCAGCGTTCCGGATCCCACGGATCGAGCGTCGACCCACCCCCGGGGCACCACACCGGGGCCAAGAGGTTCGTCGTGGTCGTCGTCGCTTGCAGCGATGCTGGCGAGCCCTGCGGTCACCGCCAGGTCGGGCCGGAAGTAGGCGAGACACTCGACGAAGGTGGCAACGCGCTGAGTCGAGGCATACAGAACGCGGTAGACGCCCTGGTGGTCGTCGAAGCGGTTCCCGAATGTGCCGTCACGACCGGCGAAGGACCAGTCGGGCCACTCCCACGGGTCGGGGCGCCGAGCCAACCGGAACACCCGCGCCGGCAGATCGGCGGACTTCACCCGCCGACGAGGAACGCTCGCGCCGCCCCCAACACAAGGGGACCGACTTCGTCGAGGTCGCCGTCACGCAGCACCCGCGCCGGGGCCCGATCATCGAGGTGAGGGTTCAGACCCTGGAACCATGCCTGGACCACCCGAGGCGCATCGTGCTCGGCAAGCAGCATCGCGATCTGCAGCGTCAGGCGTAGCCGGTCCTCGACCTCGCTCGACTTCACGTCGCGGATGCCCTCGGCCCACTGATGGACTGCCCGCGTCTCGGTCACTCCGGCGATGTAGGCGACCAGACGCGGCGTCAACAGGTCCCGCAACTCCTTCATCGCGGTATCGAACGGAACCCGGATCGCGTGCTCATGGGCTCTCAGCTCGGGACGCCCTGTTCTGGCACCAGCCATACAACAACTAAGCACACAGGATAATCACATGTCAATACCATCCTCTCCGGCGGCTGGGGGGCGTTGCACCTCGAATCCGAGGCTGCGGTAGGCAGGGAGGCGCTTGGTGTGCATGCGGTCGAGGACGGGGATGCGGCTGTCCACGTAGTCGTGCAGCTCGACGTGGGCCTTGGTGTGGTGGGTGCGCAGGAGACGGCCGACGTACTGGACGACGCGGCCCTTGAAGGCGATCGGGAAGGCCAGGAACAACGTGTCGAGGGCGGGCCAATCGAAGCCTTCGCCGAGGTAGGAGCCCGTGGCCACCACCACGATCCCTCCCCCATCGGCGCGGGCGATGGTCTCGGTGACGTGGGCGCGGGCCTTCTTGCCGAGACCGCCTCGCAGCACCAGGGGATCGTCGCCGAGGGCCTGGAGGCAGGCGACGATGGCGTCGATGTGATCGGTGCGCTGGGTGAGCACGAGACAGGTGCGCTGGTCGGTGACCGCTTGGTGCACGTCGGCCGCGACCTGGGCGGTGCGGGTGTCGTCGTCGACGAGGTGCCGGAAGACGTCTTGGATGCCGGCCGTGTCGGCGTCGGGAACCTCGGTGTCGGTGTGGTGCACGATCACGTCGCGGCGATCCAGTGCCGTGTCGGCAGGCCGGGTGGGGCGGATCTCGTGACGAGTCGGCCCGCACTGCAAGGCGATGATGCCCTCGAGACCGTCCCGCCGGTACGGGGTGGCGGTCAGGCCCAGCCACCGCCGGGTGGGAGCGCGGCGCACGCACGCATCGAACGACACCGCCGGCAGGTGGTGGCACTCGTCCACGACAACGAGCCCGTAGCCAGCGAACAGCGCGTGGGGGTCGTCGCGGCGGGCCAGGCTCTGGATCATCGCCACATCGACGCGACCGGTCGGCCGGGTCTTGCCGCCGCCGATCTGGCCGATCTCGGTCGGGTCCAAGCCGAGGTGGGTGACAAGCCGCTCGCGCCACTGGTCGAGCAGCTCCTTGCGGTCGACGAGCACCAGGGTCGGGGTGTCACGTTCAGCGATGATCCAGCACGCCATCACGGTCTTGCCGGCGCCGGGCGGCGCCACCAGGACGCCCAGGTCATGGCCGACCATCACGTCGACCGCCCGGCGCTGGTCGGGTCGCAGCTCGCCCCGAAAGCTGAACCCGCACCGGTCGTGGGTAGGCCGGGTGTCGGTGACGTCGAGGCGGCTGCCCAAGCCCTCGACCAGCTCGCCGACCCGCTCGACGAGGCCCCGGGGCAGGTGGAGCCACTCGAGGTCCTCGTCGTAGCAGCGGATGAACCGGGGTGTGTCCCACGTCGAGAACCGCATGCGTTGCTTCTCGTAGAACACGGGGTTGTGGATCGAGCCGAGGTGCTTGAGCGCAGCGACCAGCGCTGGCGGCAGACCGGCCCGCTCGATCGACAGCGTCGCCCCGAGCCGGGCCGGGATCTTCGGCGGTGGCTGCGGCCCATCACCAGCCGTCACGTCGGTCAACGACAGGGCGGGTCCGGCGTCGATGGGGCGAAGCGACTCAGCCAACGACGCCGCCGCCGCCGCGGACAGTCGCGACACCGACGACAGGAACGCCCATTGATCGGGCCACGGCTCCAACGTCGTGGGATCCAAGAACACCGTCGTTCCCCGCTCGGCACACTCGCCTTGGAGCGGCAGCGCGATCAGGTTGCCGAACGATCCCTTGGGCATGAAGTCCTGGGAGGGAAAGAACCGGTCGTAGCTGGCCAGGTCCAGCTCGGCGCGGGCGGTCATCGCCATCCGCAGCAGCGCTGCACCCAACGACCGCGCCGTCGCGGCGGGAACCGGCCCGTCGAAGAACACCCACACGTGGGCCCCGTTGCCCGACCGGGAACGCTCCAGCGCCGCCGGCACCCCCTCTCCATGGCAGGCATCCAGGTAAGCCAACGCGTCGAGGACCCAGCCCGACCCGTCGAAGTCACACGCCAACAACGTGCACGTA
>DASWIA010000047.1:0-87062 GCA_036397895.1 Acidimicrobiales bacterium
CGCCGTCGCTGCACGTGGAGCCCGACCGGTCGTCAGGCAGGCCGCGTGTGGTGGCGATCGAAGAAGCGCAGGACACCGAGGACGACGCCGACCCCGCCGGTGGCCATGGCGCCGAGGAAGGAGAGGACCCAGGTCGCCCACGCCGCAGTGTCTTCCCAGCACGGGCTGAACTCGGTGCAGTTGTCGGGAACGAAGCCGGTGCTTTCCTGCACGTAGATCGCCCCGAACCCGACCGATGCCAGGGTGCCGGCGATGACCAGCCAGAAGTACCAACGCTCGGTCATCCGGCGCCGCGTCGCCTGGAGACGGATCACATCGGGCCGCTCTTCGGACAGGGTGAGCCTGCCCGACCACAGTCCGCCGATGATCACGAAGGCGGCGACCGGGATGAAGAGGGGATCGGATGCGGTGAGCACGGCGCCGATGAGCACAAGACGCGAACCTCCGGTGGGGCGTTGTCGCTGTGCCACGATCCCCGCGAGGATCACCAGGCCGCCAACGGCGGGCACGCCGGCCTGGAGGCCGAGCACCCCGGCGCCGCTGGCTGTTCCGCCGATGACGACGGCGAGTAGCCCGAGCGTCGCGACCGCGATGCTGATCGCCACCGTTGCGGGCGTCCACCAGTTCCGTGTCGTTGTTGTCATGTCGTGACTCCTTTGCCTGGCTCCCGAACTTTCGAGGAGCGTGCGGTATCGCCACCACACGTCGGCGTGGATGCCACGCAGCATTCGGCCGAGGATCTCCCGCTCGGCCGTGTCCGGGTCGTGGAGGTGGTCCCAGAGGTCCGACTCGATCTCGAGGAGCCGGCGTTCGGTGATCTCTGCCGGCAGGCCCCGGGTGTAAACACTGGCCCAGCTCCGACAGAGCCGCACGGCCATCGGATCCGTGCTCACGACGGGCTCCAGCCCGGATCGAGCCCGATCACTCCCGGCTCGGGCCGCGTGGCCTCGGCCAGCGCAGCCCGGCCCGCCGCAGTGATCTCGTAGAGTCGACGGCGCGGACGGCCCTCATCGGCGGCGACATCTGGGTCTTCCCACTCCGAGGTGAGCCACCCGGCCTTCTCCATCCGACCGAGCGCCTTGTACAGCGTGCCGTGCGCGGTGAGCAGCTTGGCGCCCTCGGCGTCGCGCAGGTGCTTGGCCAGCACGAACCCGTGGAACCGCGCCATACCCGCACCGGCGAGCTGGACCGCGGCCGCCAAGATCGCAGCCTCCAACGGGAGCACAGCACCAGGCTTCCTTCGCACCACCGGATTATGAGCATATATCTTCCTATTCAGCAAGCCTTTGCTTCCGTGGTCGGCAAAGACGCCTGGCACCAGCGATGACGACCGTCCTTCGTGCCACGTACCGCTCGTGTCAAGAGATGCCGGAAGGCGTCACCGATCACCGGCTGATGGGCGCGATCACGACTGTCGAACCGTCCCAGAACGCTGCTCGTGCCGCTGGCCGGCCACGGGCTCATCGCGGCTGCCGGCCCTGTGCGCGATTCGTTAGACAACTCGTTAGACGCCCGCCTCGACCGGCCTGCGGCCTGAGCGCGTTTGCCCTGGTCAGCGGGTTGACGCCGACCATCTCGATGACCTCGTCCGGCACCCAACCTGAAGGTCACGCGCGTCGTCGAGAATCGCGCGCTGACCAGGACAAACGCCGTCCACATCCTCGAGCCGATCACAACCCGAAGGTCGGTTCAGAGAACGACCGAGGCCCCCTCCGAGTGCTCGGAAAGGGCCCTCTGACCTGGGCGAACGCCCGAATTGGTGGCGGGGGCAGGATTTGAACCTGCGACCTTCGGGTTATGAGCCCGACGAGCTACCAGACTGCTCCACCCCGCGGCGTGCGGTGCAGGGTAGTGGCGGCCTCCCAGGGGCGCCAACCGACAACCGAGTCGAGAACGGCGCTCAGGCGTCGATGCCGGCCACGATCGTGCCATTGCGGGTGAAACCCAGCGGGGCAAGCGCCTCGGCCAGGTCGCCGGGAACCGTGCCCAGGATCTGCAACGATACCGGGTCAGCAACCGCCAGGAGCGAGCCGAGCAGAGCTGCCACCGGACCACCCATGTGGGCGGCAAACGCCTCACCGGATGCGTACGACTCGATGATGGTCACCTCGCCCGACAGCTCATCAAGGTACCAGTCGTAGGCCGTCGTTCCCGGCTCACCCTGGACTGCATCGCATATCTCCCCCGCGGCCGCGACAAACGCATCGTTGTCGCCGCCCTTCACCTTGAGCCTGGCGATCACGTACACGCGCTGGGGATCCATAGCACTTCCTGAACTCGTCGAAGATGACCGCCTGACCCTAATCAACGGTGACGACCCCGGCTCCCGCATGAAGCACCCCGGTCGGTGGCCACCTTTCGCTCTACGACCAGCCTCTCGGGCATGATGACCGCCGAGACGACCACAAGGAGGCCCACTGTGCTCGACTTCGAAGCGGCCCGCGCGGCCACCATCGACGAGATCCGCCGGCTGACCGAACGCGCCTCGCTGATCGATCCTGACGAGTGGGCGCGACCGACACGTCTCCCAGGATGGACGGTGTCGAAGCTCATTGCTCACGTCATCAGCTCGCAGGAGTGCCAGGGCGAGGCCGTCCGGCGGCTGCTGGCCGGATCGACCGAGACCCCTCCTATCCCCGACATCGCGGTCACCGAGCCTGCGACCCTGGCGAAGCGGCTGGCCGAGGAGGGCGAGCGGGTCATCGACGCACTCGAGGCCATGGAACCGAGCCACCTCGATCAGATGGTGCCGTTGCCGTTCGCGACGGTACCGGCCGCCATCGGGATCTACGTGATGCTGATCGAGTACGCATGGCACCGCAACGACCTGGCCCATGCGCTCGATGGCGACACGCGACTGGATGCCGAGATCGCCTCCACCGCCCTCAATCTGATCCCCGGCTTCATGCCCCAGGCCGCCACGGAGGTGCCCGACCCGCCGTTCGCCTACGAGATCGCCAGCACCACCGCGCCGTGCTCGTTCGTTCCCGCCGACGGTGCGTGGACCGCCGGCCCCACCGGCGACCTCCCCACCTGTCGCTTCGCTGGCGACGATTCGACCCTGGCCCTGTTCGCCCTGGGACGCCTTGGCGCCGACCACCCCTGGATCGAGGTGAGCGGAGCCGCCGCCGACCGGGCAGCAGAGTTCAAGACCTGGTTCCCGGGGCCGTAGACCGGCGTTCCCGGGGCCGTAGACTGGCCCGGCGGCCGAGAATCAGCTTCCGGCCACGAACCGACGTGCTTCCTCGATCAGCGACGCCCATTGGTCCGCTCGGGACCGGGGGACGAGCACCCACTCCTTGAACACCCGACCACCGGGTCCGAACGGCTCCCCAGCACCGGACTCGACCAGCTCCGTGACCCGGTCTCGATGGAGCTTGGCCACCAGATCGCCGGTCTCGTGATGCGGCATCGCCACGAACTCGCCACCCGCCCGCACACACGGGAACCCCATGAGCGTTCCTTCGTCGACCCCGGTCTGGGCCAGCAGCGGTTCCACCGTGTCCCAGAACTGCGCCGACGCCTCGGACCCGCGTCCTCGGTCTCCCTTCGACGCACCCGACTCAGCCATGCACTGTTCTCCCATCGTCGGGCGAAAGCCTGCCACCCCGAGGGCGCCTCCCGCGACACGCGCCGGAGGCCAGCGCGACACTGCTCCCGTGGAGGTCCCGCTGTTCGAGCTGGTCGGTGATGCCGTGCGCGTCGCCCTCGACGGGGACGGGGGTCGAGGCGGGCCGCCGATGCACATGAGATCTCACGGGCGGGGGCTCTCCTTGGTCAGGAGCCGGTGGCCGGACCGTTCCTCGGGCGCCAGGGATGGATCCGGGTGTCGGAGACGTGGGTCGAGCCCGACCTTGATGACCCCGACCTGGTCCCCGAGGTCTGCGACCGGCTCGTCCGGTACATCCGATCGATCGAGCCGCTGTTCGACAGGCCGTAGGGTTCTCTCCATGGATCAGACCCACGATCGGTCGACCCTCTCCATCGGTGCCCGCACTTCGACGTTGTCGATCGGCGCCCAGGAGTCCACGTTGTCCATCGGATCGGCAGCCTCGATCCTGTCCATCGGTTCAGTGGCCAGCGTCTTGTCGATCGGCTCAGCCGGAAGCGTGCTGTCGATCGGCTCGGCCGGAAGCGTCTTGTCCATCGGCTCAGCCGGAAGCGTGCTGTCCATCGGCTCCCTGCTGTCGGTCTCTTCGCGCGGCTCAATGCTGTCGGTGAGCTCACGGGGCTCCATCGCGTCGGTCGACAGCGTCGGCACCATCGGCCAGGTCGGCCACGATCCCCACACCGATGTGGACGTGACCGACCCGGAACCACCCGGTGGCGCTCGGCGGTCCCCCGGGCTCAGCACCGCCCTGGTGCTGTCCGCCGGTCTACTCGTGCTCGACCGCGCCACCAACGCGCTCTGGGGCGCGTAAGCCCCGCCCGACTGGTTGGGCGACGACGTTGACCGACCACAGTAGGAAGGCAACGGTCCACCGCTCAGCGTGCGGTGAGCAATACCGTCGGAGGGTGCTGTTCCGCCGTCGTCGGCGGCGTGATTCCGCCGACTCCGAACCCGAGACGCCCCGTAGTGGCGTGACCGTGCTTGGGTCCGACCCCGAAGTCGCCGGCCGACGCGTACACCGCTCCCACCTCCTCTCGGTCGAGAGCTCGGCTCTCGCCAGCGACTCGGTGGATCGCCCCGCCGACGGCCGGGCCGCCGACGGCCCGGGTGCGGACGATCCGGCCGCGGTATGGCCCCAGCATCCGACCAGTGGCACGGCGATGGCCATCGACCATCCCACCGACATCGATGAACCCCGTCATCTGCCCGCCACCCAGGTCGACGAGGCCATCTTGGCACTCACCGTGCACGCCGGGCGGCTCGACCAGCGCCTCACCACCATCGAGGCAAAGCTCAGCCACCTCATCGACGAGCAGATGGCGGTGGCAACCCTGGAGGACGTGATCGATGCCCGCATCGGCACGGCCAAGCTCGCCGGTGAGGTCGCCCGCATCAACATCGAGCTCCGCGCCGGACTCCAACGTCTAGCCGATGAGCAGCGGGCGTCGGAGCGGCGGCGGGACCGGTCGGAGATGCTGGCCGAATCCATCGTCGACCTCTCGGACCGGATGTACGGCGACGACGTCCCCGCCGATCCCGAAACGTCGCTCCCCGGCGATCAGACAGTGGATCAGACGGTCGTGCTCACCGGCGACGCCGCCGGGAGCGATCGGACGGTCGAGCTGACCTGCGATGCCGCCGACAGCGGCCAGCACGCCCCGCAGGACCAGCGAGCCGAGAGCGACGAGCTCACCGAACGTTCGGCCTGACGGTCAGCTCAGGCGCTGTCGGCTGGCTCGCTGGTGGACGTGGTCGTGCCCGACCCGTCGCCTCCAGAGTCCGATCCGGCCGAACCGCTCTGACGGAGGGCCTCCGCCACCAGGGCCGCGGCTTCGTCGTTCTTGCTTTGGTAGGTGCCCAGATCGCCACGGGCGAGGGCGGCGTCGGCCTCGGCGAAGAGCGCGTCGGCCTGCTGGAGGAGCTCGAGGACCGTGCCTGAGAGGTCGGGCCCGACGCTGACGTCGGGGACCTCGCCGGTCAACGGGTCAAGGAGAGAGGGGTCGGGCGTCGTGCGACCGGCAAACAAGTCGGTCAGGGCCTCCTCGAACGTGTTGCGCATGACGACGGCGTCGCCGAACACCACCACGACCTTCTTCAGCTCCGGCACCTGGGTGGCCTGGGCCTCGACGTAGAGGGGACGGATGTACAGCAGCGAGCCCTCGATGGGGATCACCAGCAGGTTGCCCTGGAGCACCCGCGAACCCGACTCGTTGAGCAGGGTGACGAGCTGGGACACGTCTGGCGCCTGCTGGATGCGGCCGTCGACGATGGACGGACCATCGATCTGGCGGTTGCGTGGCATGACGAACACCACGAGCTTGCCGAAGTGCTCCGGGTCGCTCCTGGCCACCATGAAGGCGGACAGCTCCTTGCGGGTGTCGTCCTCGGATGTGGGCACGAACGGTTGGAGGGCGAGGAACTCCTCGGCGCGCTCACCGGGCAGCTTCATCAGCAGGTAGTAGGGGTCCATCCGCGCCTCGCGGCTGCCCACGACCACACCGTTTTCGACGATCTGCTCCGACGTGGCGACCCCGCCGGTGATGCGACCCGAACCCGGATCCTGAGCGACGTTCCAGCCGTCGGACTGGCTGAAGAATTCGATGGGATCGCCGATGTGGTAGCGGCCCCACATGTTGGTCTGAACCCGGAAGAGATCTTCGGGATAGCGGAAGTGCGCCCGCAGCTCGTCGGATACCTCGTCGCCGCTTGTGAACAGCTCCGGAAACGCCTTGCGGTAGGCCATCACGATCGGATCGGTGGGATCGATCACGTAGAACCGCATCGAGCCGTGATAGGCGTCGATCACCACCTTCACCGAGTTCCGGACGTAGTTGAACCCGTGGCGCAAACCGCTCTCGGCTTCGAGACGGCTGGTGTCGGCCTCTTGGCTGTAGGGGTACTCGTTGGTGGTTGTGTAGGCATCGATGATCCACATGATCCGACCGTCGATGATGACCGGATAGGGGTCAGCGTCATAGGACAGGAACGGTGCCGCGTTCTCGACCCGGGTGAGGATGTCGCGGTGGAACAAGATGCGCGAGTCGTTCGACACGAAGTTGGAGATGAGGGGATTGATGTCACCGAAGCGCAAGGCGAAGGCAGCCCGGCGTACGAACGAGCTCATCGACACGCCCCCGGACCCGTCGTACCGGCTCTGCTGGAGCCCGCCCTCGGCCGGGAAGTCGATCTCGTCGCGACTGGTGCCGACGACGGCATAGGAGGGCAGCTTCTCGCCGTAGTAGATGGCGGGCTGGTCGACCACGGGCTCGCCGCTGGGGGGAACGTCCTTGACCAGGAAGTCGGGCTGGCCGTCCCTGGTGACAGAGTTGGCGGGCGACAGCACCAGGCCGTAGCCGTGGGTGTAGGCCAGCACCTCGTTCTCCCATGACTGCGTGGGAAGACCTTCCGGCTTGAGCTCGCGCGCCGACAGCACCACCTGGGTGGGCTGGCCGTCGATGATGTAACGATCGACATCGACATCGTTGAAGCGGTAGAAGCCGCGCACCTCCTGAAGCCGTTGGTAGGTGCGCGCCAGGATGGCGGGCTCCCACAGACGGATGTTGCGGATGGTCCCTTCGTTCTGCTCGAGATCCTCAGCCGTGAGGTCCTCGTTGAAATCAAAGTCGCGGACGTCGACGTCAGCGAGGTCGAACCCGGCTCGGGTGGCGTCGATGTTGCGGGCTATGTAGGGCGCCTCACGGTCGGATTCGGCCGGCTCGACCCGGAACCGCTGGATGAACGCCGGGTAGATGGTGGCGACCACCAGCGACACGAAGGCCCACAGGCCCACGGCGATCACCGGCATGACCCAACCGCGCAGGCGGATGTTGACCAGGAACAGCAAGGCGGCCGCGACCGAGATCCACACCAACAGGTTCAGTGCCGGGAGCTGAGCTTCGACATCGGTGTAGGACGCACCGTGCACGAAGCCTCGACTGGAGAAGTTCAGCTCGAAGCGCTGCAGCCAATAGTCGGCAGTGCGCAGCAGGGCCAGCACGCCCAGCAGCACCGAAAGGTGGACCTTGACCTGGGGGGTGACGCGCTCACGGGTGGTCTGAAAGCGGATGCCGCCGTTGAGGTAGTGAGCGACGGTGGTGGCTAGCAGCACGATGATGAGCCCCGCGAACGCCCAGTCGACCACGAACGACAGGAACGGGAGCCGGAACACGTAGAAGCCGATGTCGCGCCCGTGCAGCGGATCGACGGTGCCGAAGTCGACGCTGTTGCGGAACAGGATCCACTGGTTCCACTGGCCCGACACACCGATCCCGGCAATCATGGCGAAGGCCAGGGACACGCCGATGCGCACGAGGCCGATGCGACCGCCGATGGCCTCCCGGTATTGGCGGATGGCGTCCTCCTCGGGGCCCGGGGGCGGGAACCGGGGAGCCAGCCGGTCGGCAAGCACGAGGTTGCCCCACATGGCGACGAAGAAGACGGCAGTGAAGATGACGGCCAAGGCGATCTTGGCGCCCAGCACTCCCGACCAGACTTCGGTCAACCCGAGGGCGTCGAACCAGAGGTAGTCGGTGTAGAAGGAGGCGATGCCGCGCAGCGACGTGAGCAAGACGAACAGCGCGACGCCGCCCACCAGAAGAGCGACGCGGCGTCGGGTGAGACCTCTTGTCGAGCGGGTTCGCGGCGATCGGGGTGGGCGCGGGGGCAGGTCAGAGGGGTTCTTCATCTGGCCGGCATCCTAGAGGCCCGACCTGGGTGAGCGGGCGCGGTCGGGCGCGGAGGCTACTCGGGGATGGCGAGACACCGGCACCCCGAATGCGACGGCGGGTGGGTGCGACCGGTCGGGAACGACGCACCGGCCGCGACGGGACCACTCAGGGAGTCATCCTCGCAGTCGGGGCTGCACGTCTCGACGGACGGGTCGAGCCGCCACACGACCTTCCGCCCGTCGCTAGCCGCCGCCTCGACCACCGCCGCAGCGAAGGCGGCACGTCCTGCCTCGTCGGCCGCCGGACGCAGCCGCTGACGCTTCCATTCGCGGTACACAGCCGAGATCCGCTCGGCGATGTCGCGGTGATCGATGTTGCGGCGATCGTCGCCCAGATCGGTGCGGGCCTCATCGAGCGCCCGGGTCACGCGGTGGCGGAGGGGTTCGACCACTGACGCCGCGAACGCCCCCGAGACGCGGGCCACCGCGGCATCGAGCACCTCGTCGCTGGGCCCGTCGTCTGGGTCGACCTCGGCCACGCCCCCCGTCACGACCGTCACCAGCGCGGGAGCAGCGGCGAGGGCCCACCGGTGGGGGTGGTCGTCGAGCGGGGGGAGGACGTCGTCGGTCTCGGGCCAGCCGTTGGCTAGCCCGATCGCAGCCATCGCCGCGTTCTGCTCATCGGCCAGCACCCGGCGAAGACCTTTCGTCATCTCGTCGACGGCGGCAGCGACGAGCTCGTCGCGCCGAGCAAACATCCCGCGCTCGTCGACGGGCGCCGTGGCCTCAGTGACGTCAGTGGTCTTAGTGACCTCGGTGGTCTCGATGGAGTCAGTGGCGTCAGTGGACGCACTGGACGCAACGGCTGCGGCCTCGGTCTCGACCGGCCCAGTGTCACCGGTGAGATCGGCCGGCGGTTCGTCCTCAACTGCGGGATCGGGTTCGGGTGCTTGGTCGTCGGCCACCACTCGTACCGTGGGCTCATCGCTGTCCTCGTCGCGCGTCGTAGCGGCGATGAGCTCCTCTTCTGGAAGGTCGATGTCGTGTGCCGCGCCAGCGTCATCGGTTCGAGAATCCTCGGTCGGCTGTGCCGGTGGTGCCCCGCCGATGATCCGGAGCCCCGATGAATGGTCGGATCCGTCACCGGGAGCGTCCAGGCGGATCGGTGCTGGCCGGTGGGAGCGGTCGTCGTCGTCACCGTCGCTCCCCGAAGCGTCAGCGTCGGTACCAACCGGAGACGGATCGCTGTCGATGCCATCGGGTTGATCAACTTCGTGGAGGGAAGCATCGGACCCGACCGGTACCGACGCGGCCAAGGCCTCGAGCTCGGCCTCTTCGGTAGCGAGGACTTCATCATCGACCTCGGGAGCCTCCACGCCGAGAGCGTTGGAGCGAGCGCGGAGCTCGGCATCGGAGAGGCCGGCCCGGGCCTCGTCGAGCAGGGCCCCGGCGCCGTCGAGCGACTCGAACAGCGTCGCCCGGGCGACGCGTAGCTGCTCGACGTGCACCTCGGCGACGCGGCGCCGGTCGGCCAGGTCCGCCAGCACCTTGGCGCGCAGGCCGCGTGCCTGCTCGACCAATCCCCGCGCCTCGGTGTGCGCTCGCTCCAACTCGGCTCGCCCGGCGGCCTTGGCTTGGTCGATGATCTCCCCAGCGCTCACCCGCGCCGCCTCGACCTCTTGGTCGAGTACGTGCTCGGCCTCGTCGGTGAGCTCGCGAGCCTTCACCTCAGCCCGCTTCAGCAGCTCGGCCGACTTCGCCTCGGCACGCTCGCGGATCTCCGCCGCCGCCGACCGTGCGCTCTGGAGCACTCTCGCCGTCTCCTCACCGAGCAAGGCGGTGAGGGTATCGTCGTCGAGGTTCTCGAGCGACGCCGCCCTCTCCTCGGCATCGGCGATGCGGCGGTCGGCGCGGGAGAGCTCGGCCACCAGCGAGCGGATGCGTTCGCTGGCCCGGTTCAGCTGGGCCCGCACCTCGGTCGGATCGACGCCCCGCCGGACGGTCCGGAACTCGATGTCATCGAGTTCCCGGGCGGCGGCCAGGGCAGCGGCGGCCAGAGCGTCGGGACCCGCGGCGGGTGTTGACATGACTCGCATCGTAGGTGGCTGCGTGGCCACGTCCGAAATGGCGAATCGCTCGGCGTGATGGCTCCTCGGAGCCCGAACCTGGTGGCGTCAGCCACCCAGGAGTCCGCCCAAGATGTCGAAGGTTGTCTCGACCACGCCGTCGACGACGCTGCCGAGACCGCCACCATCTTCGTCGGGGTCCTCAGGTAGAGGCGCCGTCCCCCCATCGTCACCATCGGGCATCAATGGGTCGATGAGGCCGTCGAGCAGGCTGTCGATGGGATCCTCCTCCGGTGGAGGGGGCTCGGTCGGCTCCGTTGGTTCGATGGGCTCGGTGGGTTCGGTCGGCTCTGAGGGAGGGTTCAACACCGGGGGGCTGGTCGGAACGGGACCGGTAGGTCCCGTCCCGGGGGCGTCGGCGATCGGTTGGAGGCCCGCGCGGTCGATGGCTGCCGCCACGTCAGCGAGCACTGTGGCGGGATCGGCTCGGCCATGGGCGACCACGACACCCCAACCGGCTCCGGCGTCGCGGAACGAGAAGGTGCGTTCCCAGCGTTCGATGAACGTCCCTTCCTGGGCGTGGATGGCGATCACCGCCCCGACGACGGCCTCACCGGGTGTGCGGGTGGGCGCGATGAGACCTGCCGAGTAACCCGGTTGCGAGGTCACCAGAGGGAGGGCCTTGGCGACGAGGTCGCCAGACGCCAGCCGTGAGCCGAGCTGCGCGGTGATGCCGAGCGACTGCGCTCCGAGGACGGCATCGAGGTCGATCGCCTCGCCGAGGAATCGGCGGTCCCATGGATCGCCGCCATCGACCTGGATCGGTACCGCCGAGACCGGCACGAGACGGGCCGACGCGATCGTGACCTCCTCGAGGGTCCCGACCTCGACTAGGCGATTCGCCGAGCTGACGCGCGCGTGGCCCTGGTATACGCCGACGCGGGCGGCCAGGCCTCGGCCAACCCGAGCGGCGGTGGCCGCGTCCGTGAGATCGATCATCTCGACGGTCGCGGGACCAGCACCGATGGTGGGGACCGCTCCCAGGGCGAGCACCTCCCCGGCCACGACGTCGATCAGGTCGTCGGCGAGGGTGACGCGACTGTCGGCGGCAGAGGCGAATCCGGCGCGCAGCTCGAGCACACCAGCACCGGCAAGGTCGACGGTCGCCGACCCTTCCAGGATCTCGATGGTGGAACCCCACTGGATTCGCCGATCCCCGTGCTCGATGAACACCGAGTCCCCCGCCGGTGACTCGACGACCGCTCGACCAGTGGCGACCAACGTGAGCGGGCCGGATCCGGGAGTGGTGGGTGTGGAGACGGCGGCCACCAGCGCGGCGATGAGGGCAACCGCGATGGCAACAGCCAGCAGGGTGACGCGCGCCTTCCACGACGGCAACAGTGCCGGCATGGTGAGGTCATCGAAGCCGGCGGGCGCCGAGTCGATCGATGCCTCTTGTGCTGATGGGGGAGAGAGTGTCGTCACTTGGCCTCAGGGGGCCGGTGCTCAGTGTGACGCGCCCCTGCGACGGCGTCGCCGGGCCACGCCCTTCGACGACCCCCGGCCCCCGGCCGGTCGTCGAGTGCGTTTCTTGTCCAGTTGTGGCATCGGCACGACGATGGAGAACCTTGAGCCCTTCCCTTCGACCGATGTGAAGGACAGTCTGCCGCCGTGGGCGCGTGCGATGCGATCAACGGTGGGAATTCCGATGCCAAGACCGCCATAGGAGCGGGTGGCTGAGCCGTCGACTTGGCCGAACTCTCTGGTTACTTCCGACAATTGGGATTTAGGGATGCCGATCCCACGGTCGATGACGTGGATCGCGACCATGGGTCTGTCGGTGTCGTGGACCACCGACGCCTCGAGGCGGATCGTGCTGTCGGCCGCCGAGAACTTCACGGCGTTGTCGATGAGCTCGTCCAGGCAGGAGTCGATCCGGGCCCGATCGATGTCGACCTTCCGCACGTCCCGAGCCACGGTGCGCCGGAAGGTGCCGGACACATGGGGGCGGCGGCGCCAGCGCTCAACGGCGTCATCGAGCATCTCACGGACGTCGACCGGCCCCGTGCGCAGCGTCAGCCGACCCGCGTTGAGCTCCGCGAAGCGGACTAGCTGATCGACGCGGCGCTCGAGATCCTCGGAGCTGTCGGCGATCGTCTCGACCGCCTCGCGGAGGATATCGGCGCCGATCTCATGGCCAGCGACCATCTGGCGGTTGAGCACCGCCGACCAGCCCTTGATGGTGGTGAGAGGGGTGCGCAGCTCGTGGCCCGTGTTGGACAGGAACTCCGTCTTCATCCGCTCGATCTCCCGCTCGCGCCGTACATCACGCAGGACGATGGTGGTTCCCTCCGGGCGGCCGTCGACACCAGAGATCGATGAGGCCACGGCCACGACAGGGATCTCCTCGTCGTCGGCGCCTATCAGTGTGCCGACGATCTCGACGCGCTGGGAGGTGCCGCCCACCTCGAGGGGCACCGCGGTTCCGGTGTCATCGACGAGGTTGACGACATCGGCGATGGTGCGACCACGGGCGTCGCTCGCCGACCATCCGACCAGGCGCTCGGCTTCAGCGTTCAGGTCGGTGATGATGCCCTCGTCGTCGGTGGCGACCAGTGCCTCGCCCATGCTGTCGACGACCGCTTCGAGCCGGCCGCGCAGCTCTGCCTGCTGGCGAGCGGCCCGACGCAGATCATCGGTCATGACCTCGATGGAGCCGGCCATGCTGTTGAACGCTCCGGCGAGCACACCGACCTCGTCGACACCCAGCTCGGGTGCTCGGGCATCGAGGCTGCCCCTCTCCATCCGCCGGGCGACGAACGCGAGGGACCCAACGCGACCGCCGATTCCCGCACCCACGCGCGAGACGCCGACGATCCCGAACGCGGCGACGAGTACGGCCACCAACGCCAGGTCGCCGAGCAGATCATCGCGAGCGGCGAACACGTCACTCGACGGCACCGATGCCACGAGGGCCATGACCGGCGAGCCATCGCTCCGGCGGACCGGCTCGGCCACCGACAGGTGATCGGCGGTGGTCGCCTGGGCCGTCTCGCCGGCACCGATGGCGGCCCGCGCCGCGGTGACCAGAGCAGCATCGTCAGGGCCACCGCCCGCTCGGCCAGCGACAACATCGCCGATGACCAGGGCCAGATCCTCCGAAGGGTCACCGAAATGCCGAGCTTCCAGGTAGCCGGAGTCGAGCTCGTCGGTGGCGATGACGACGCCGACGAACTGCGGGCCATCCAAGGTGGTCACATTCACCGGATGGGCGCCCGCCGCCAGCGCCGTCGATCCCACCGTGAGCACCGACTGCGCCGCTGTGCGATTGGCCAGCGCCTCGGTGGCGACGGCACCGCCGGCCAGCTCGATGAGCTCGACGCTGTCGAGGTCGCCGACTACCGCCACCACCGCGCCCGAGCGGGCCAGATACACCAGGGGCCCGCGGGCGAACAGCAGGTCGGCCAGCGTCTCCAGCTCCGCCTCCAGGATCCGTGCGTCGTCCCCAGTGGGGTCGTCGGCCACCGCCACCAGGTCGGCGTCGCTGGCTCCGCCCACAGATCCAGCGACGATGCGGGCGCTCACCACGGCATCGGCGGCGACCTGCTCCATGAAGGAGGCCTCGGTGGTGGCACGAGCACTCGTGCGCTGGAATGCCTCGTCGGTCACCTCGTCGGCGAGCACGTTCGACAGCACGACGGCGACACCGAGCACCGCGGCCAGGAGGATCAGCGACGCCGCTGCGGTGACCCGGCCCGGGATCGACCGTTGGGTGGCGATGAGCACGGCAACGCCGAGCGTGACCGACCCAGCCACCCGCAGCCACAACCCCAGCGGATCGACCGAGACGCCCAGGGCCACCGACGCGGCGAGAGCGAGCGCGCTGCCGGCGACCAGCACCCGGCGCACCGGCCGCGAGCCCCACCAGCGGGCCGCGACGACCAGGGCTGACGCGCCCCCGACGCCGAGCACGATCGACAGGGCGTTGTCGTGGTCGAGGAGATGCGATCCGGTGATGACGGCCCCGGTACCGACGGCGGCGAACCCAGCGGCGGACACCCACCGATGGACGGGGGCCACGAGAACCGAACGGACGCCGGGGAGCACCACACCGAGGGCCATTGCGGCCACGAGCGCGAGGGCGATGTCGGCGGCGAACGCCAGCTCTGCCAGCTCTGTGCTCACACAACTCCTCTCGGCGAGGACTGGACCACGCGGGCCCGTGGCCACACGTTCCGCCGGGGTGGATTCCGATTCAACAGGTTACGGCACCGGCCCCGAGCGGGCCGATGTCTAGGCGGCGGGAGCGGCCGAGGCGAGGTCGAGAGCGTTCCCGCCGAACTCAGCCAGAACAGCGAGCGCCTGGGAAAGGGTATCGACGGCCTCGACCCGGACCCCGTCGCCGGCAAACCGACGTGCGGTCTCGAGCTCTAGGGACGGCACCAGGAAAAGCGCGGCACCTGAGCGTCGCACGGCGACCGCCTTCTGGGCGACACCTCCAACCGGCCCGACCATCCCGTCGGGGCTGATGGTTCCCGTCACGGCGATGACCCTGCCGCCCGTGAGCTCGCCGGGCGTGACGTAATCGAGGACGGCAAGGGTGAACGCCAGCCCCGCCGACGGCCCCCCGATCGATCCCGAGTCGATGGTGACCTCGAAGGGGAAGCCGAAGTCAGCCTGGTAGGTCTGGAGCTGCACACCCAGGATCGGGGATCCGTCGTCGCGGGCAGCGAGATTCACCGACACCGGGCGGAACTCGTCGGTGAGAAGGGAGAGCACGGTGAGATCGAGCCGGTCTCCTGCCTGCTTCGATCCGATGGCGGTGACCGCCTCGGCGCTGGTGGTCACCTTGGCGCCGTCGACCTTCACTATGACATCGCCAGTCTCGAGGACGCGGTGGGCGGGGAACCCTTCCTCGACCGCCAGCACCAGTGCGCCTTGACCGGACTCGGTGATGTCATAACCCAGGTGCTTCAGGGCCACGAGCGCCGCGGTGGCCTTGCTGTCGCTCATGAGTGCCAGGTTGAAGGCTCGGGTGTCCTCCACCGACGGCGGGAACAAGAAGTCCTCGTGAACGACCTCCACATCGGATCGAAGCCACCCGGCCACTGCTCCGAACGCCGTCACCTGTCGAAGGCTCACAGTGGTGAGGAGGAGTTCGCCGTCGGGTGGGAACGCCGGCGAACCCTCGCTCACCTCGATCAGGTCACCGATGGCCAACGCCTTGCCCGGGCTGAGCGAGTAGTACGGCAGCTTCACGGTGGCGCCGATGGCGACCAGCACCAGCACCACTCCGAGGAGGATCCACCGCCAACCGTTGAGAACCCGTCGGGGACGATCAGCCAGCGGCGGCTCCCATGCCAGAGACCCGGTCGCTACGCTTCGCTGCGGGGTCGCGGTCATGTCGCGGCCTGGTCCTTTCCGTTCCGGAACTCAAGCGATCGCCGATGACCGACGACGCCAACTCCCAGCCTGCCACGGGCGACGAACCCGATGACATCGGCAGCGAGCCCGATGATCCCCCTGCCGCGCCCGCCGTCGAGTCACCGAGCGAACGCAAGCCGGTGATCACCGTGCGCCCCCATCCGATCTGGAACCCGTCCCCGCCCCTCAACCAGCCAGAGCGGCCACCAGGCGATCACGGCGATGAGCCATCGATCGGGCCGGGCGACTACAGCGGGGCCAGCCCCGAAGACCGCGAGCAACCACCGGGTGGTGACGCTGCTCCTCCACCGGCCGACGCCGACATCGAGCCCGAGGAGCGGCGCGAGAGGCTGACCGCCTTGTTCGACGGGATCGAGCCGATCCCCCCCGAGCGCCCAGCGAGCTCAGGCCGCACCACAGCCGCTCGGCCCTCTCCTGGGGCCACCAGCGGGCCCACCATCGCCATCCAACAGCTCCCGACCCCGAACCGACGGACCGCCGCCGCGTCGCTCGCCGGCCTGGTGCTGCTGATGGCAGTGGCGCTCGCCGCGGGCGTTGCCGCGGTCGCGATGGCGATCGCCGTGGTGCTACGCGCCGCGTCCTGATCGTGACCCCACCGGGCAGCGATCCTTCTCAAAGCGAACCGGGCCCGGGGCACCACCACCCACCGGCGGCCGAGCGACGCAAGCTGGCGTCGGTCGCGGGCCACTGCGGTGACGAGCCCACGGCTCGTTCGCTGCGTGAGGACCCTGCCGGCACCGTGAGGGCCGCGGCCCTCGGGGCGCTCGGTCGGATGGGAGCTCTTACCAGCGACGACCTCGACACCGCCGCCGCCGACGACGACCCCGTCGTTCGCCGGAGGTCGGCCGAGCTCGGAGCCACGAACGCGGCGCCCGACCTTGTCGCCATGCTCGGTGACTGCGACCCCCTGGTGATCGAGGCCGCCTGCTGGGCTCTTGGTGAGCGCCACGACGCGGGGGGCAGAGCCGGGGCCGAAGCGGCGACAGAGGAGGCCAACGCGGTGGTGGCGGCGCTCGGAGCCCTGGGTTCCCACGATGACCCGCGCTGTCGCGAGGCCTCGGTGGCGGCGCTCGGCGCCATCGGCCATCCCGGAGGACTGGCCCACGTCTTGGCCCTCCTCGGCGACAAGCCGGCCGTCCGGCGCCGAGCGATCGTTGCCCTCGCAGCGTTCGAGGGACCCGAAGTGGTCGCCGCTCTCGAATCGGCGATGGACGACCGAGATTGGCAGGTGCGTCAGGCGGCGGAGGACGTGCTCGGCCGCGACCGCTGACGCACGCGGCGGATCATCAGTGGCGGCGGAGCGCAGACAGCCGGCGATGATCCACCCAGGACATGCCGAACAGCGCGTCGAGCGTGTCGGCGTTCTCGAGACAGCGCCCCGCGCCCAACACCACGCTCTCGAGCGGGGCGTCGACCAGCCGGACCGGGAGCCCACATTCGTCGGCGAGCCGCTGGTCGAGACCGCCGAGCAGAGCACCGCCGCCAACGAGGTGGATCCCCTGGTCGATCAGGTCGTGAGCCAGGTCGGGCGGGGCATGACCCAAGCACGACAGCACCGAACCGACGATGGCGCTGACCGGCTCGGACATGGCTTCTCGCACATCGTCGGGAGAGAGCACGGCGGTGGCCGGCATGCCGGTGGCGAGCTCGCGGCCACGGACCTCGACCTTGCGGTGGTCATCGAGATCGGTTGCCGACCCAAGGGCTATCTTGATCTCCTCGGCCGTACGCTCGCCCAGGGCCAGGCCATGCTCACGGCGTACATAGGACTGGATAGCCGCATCGAAGTCGAACGATCCGATGCGAAGCGCTTGGAGGGCAACGACACCGCCGAGGCTGATGACCACCGACTCGGAGGTTCCGCCGCCGACATCGACCACCATGTTGCCGAGCGGTTCGTGGATCGGCAGGCCGGCTCCCACCGCCGCCGCCACCGGTTGATCGATGAGGTGGGCCTCGCCGGCACCGGCGCGGCGGGCGGCCTCGACGACCGCTCGACGCTCGACTTCGGTGATGGCCGACGGAACGCAGACCACGACGGTGGCCCGGTTGAACCGGCTGACTCCCGCTCGCTCTAGGACAAGGCGGATCATCCGTTGGGTGATGTTGAAGTCGGTGATGGCACCGTGGCGGAGGGGGCGGACGGCAACGATGTGGCCGGGAGTACGGCCGATCATCTGGCGGGCATCGTGGCCCATGGCCAGCACGTCGCCGGTCCTCGTGTTGACGGCGATCACCGACGGCTCGTCGAGCACGATGCCCCGACCCTCGGCGTAGACGAGGGTGTTGGCCGTCCCGAGATCGATGGCCAGGCCCCTAGCCAATGGCTTCGGGCTCCCGGCCACCGCGGTGCGGTTGGCGGAGTTCGCCGTCGGGGCCGCCATCGGCGGCGACGGGCGCGGGGAACACGTGGACGTCGGCTCGGGGCCACACCGGTTCCGACATCGGGGGCGGGACCCGTGGCCGAAGTGCTGCCAGCCCGCGCTCGAACTCCTCGATGCCTGACTCGAGGGTGGTGGGTTCTCGGGCTCGCAGGCTGACGATGACCGACCCCACGAGGCTGGCGATCACGGCCAGACCGAGGAACACCAGCGCGCTCATCGCGGCCCTTCGCTCGAGTCTGATCCCTCGAGGTGCAGCGCACCGGTGGCCGACGGTTGGGGCAGGTCGGCCACGTCGACGAGATCGTGGGTGCAGGTGCCCCAGTCGTCGCCGCCCGACCATTGCTCGCGCTTCCAGATCGGCACGGTGGCCTTCACGGCATCGATCGACCATCGGGCCGCGGCGAAGGCCTCAGAGCGATGGGGCGCGGCGGCGACCACCACCACGGCCACCTCGCCCACGACGAGATCGCCGGTTCGGTGCAGAAGGACCAGGCGGCCCAGGTCGGCCCACCGGTCGAGCGCCGAATCGGCGATGGAGACGAGCCGGGGTGACGCCTGCTGGCGGTAGGCCTCATACATGAGACCGGTCACACCGGGGCGGCCGGGCGCGTGGTCGCGCACGGTGCCGCAGAACACGACGACCGCCCCGCACTGGGGTGCTGTGGCCCACTCCATGGCTGGCCCCACTGGAAGCGGACCGTCGACCAGCCCGGTCCACGCGCGGCCCTCCGACGGAGGGGAGGGGGGGACGGAGCCGAGCACCGCGTCATGCTACCGGTGGCTGCCGGACCCCCTCTCCGGTGCCGCGACGACCGTCTGGTGGCACCAATCGGTACTGTGCGAAGCGATGCCGTCATCCGAAGCCGGACCCCCCGATCTGCCCGACGAGGCCGGCGACGACGACATCTGGCGACCGCCCCCCGCACCCGACGATCGGCTGTGGCGCCACCCCTCAGAGCTCGACGACCCCTGGGCTCCTGGCGCCCATCAAGGGGTCTCCCCACCGGGGCCGAGCACCGCGCTGGTGACCCGAGGGCGCCGCTCGCCCGGCGCGGCAGCCGTCGGGCTCGTGGCCGGCTTGGCCGGGGCGCTGCTGACGTGGGGCCTGGTGGCGGTCACCGGCGGGCTGGGTGATCGAGTGATCGAGGTGGTCGAGCGCCAGGCGACCCCCGCCATCGGGGCCCGCCTCCCCGCTGGTGACGACGCCATGACCAGCGTGGTAGCCATTGCCGAGGCGGTCCGGCCGTCCATCACCCGCATCGAGGTGGAGGGGTTCGGCGGTTCCGGTTCCGGCTCCGGCGTGCTGTTCCGTGACAACGGGTACGTCCTCACCAACAACCACGTCGTCGACGGCGCCGACCGCATCACCGTCGTGCTGTCCGATGGTGCCCAGCACGACGCCACGCTGGTCGGCGGCGATGAGGAGACCGACATCGCCGTGCTCAAGATCGAGGGCGAGGGCTTTCCGGTGGCCGTCCTCGGGACCGCCACCAGCCTCCAGGTCGGCGAGCCGGCGGTAGCCATCGGGTCACCGCTCGGGTTGCGGGGCGGGCCGAGCGTGACCGTCGGGGTGATCAGCGCCCTCGGTCGTCGGGTGGACGGCGCCACCGGGCCGCCTCTCCTCGACATGATCCAGACCGACGCACCGATCGCGCCGGGCTCGTCGGGCGGAGCGCTGCTCGACAGCACCGGTGCCGTCGTCGGCATCACCACCGCCATCGCCGTGAGCGAGGTTGGAGCCGAGGGCTTGGGGTTCGCCACCCCTATCGACATCGCACGAGCCGTCGCCCAGGATCTGATCTCGGAGGGCAAGGTCAACCGCGTGTGGTTGGGGATCGAGGGGATCGACCTGGCCGGCGCTGACGCCGACACGCTGGGCGTCTCGGGGGGCGCCCTCGTTCGCAGCGTGGTAGCCGACAGTCCAGCCGACGAGGCCGGCCTCGCTGTCGACGACGTGATCGTCGGGCTCGACGACCACGAGATCGACTCGATGTCGGAGCTCGTGGTGGTGCTGCGGACGCTCAGCCCCGGCGACCGGGTTCGCCTGGCGGTGCACCGGTCGGGCGATGAGGTGGAGATCGACGTCGTCCTCAGCGAACGCCCTACCGAGTTCTAGTCAGATGGGCCGGGTCGCCTCGGAGGGGTGCCCCGCCGGTGGGTTCGATCGCCTACCGGCGACGGCGTAGGACGGCAACGACTCCGGCCGCCGCGCCCGCCAGCATGACGCCAGACACCCCAAGGGCCAGGTTCTGACGCTTGTGCGGCGACATCTCGGTCCACGACGAGCCTTCGTGGGCCTCGACGAACGCCTGCTGGTTGGTGTGGGCAGGCTGCCAACCCGCTGACCGCAACCGATCGTTGGCAACCACCCACGGGTGACGGAGATAGGGCTCGAGGCCGTCGGGCACGTTGGTGATCCCGAGCCGGCGGCCGGCACGGGTGAGTCGCCGTGCCGCTCGCTCCGAAAGCGGTAGGCGCGGCGAGACCCCGGCGAGGGCCAGCACCTCCTCCCCATCGATCCAGCCGTCGGGCGCCACGTTGAACACCCCATCGAGCCGGTCCCGAACGGCCAGGACCACGGCCGCGGCCAGGTCCTCCCGGTGCAGGAACTGCGCGGCCGGCGCTTCGCTCTTGGGGCGCAGGGCGGCTGCGGTGCGCATGGCCTCGGCCAGCCACGACCGGTCGTGGCTGCCGACGGTCACGGCCGGCCGCAGCACGGTGGCGGTCACACTCGGATGAGCGTCGCGCCACTCGGCGACCAGCCGTTCGACCTCGGCCATGTGCGTGGCATAGGCGAGCTCGTTGTTAGGGCGGAGCGGCGTGTCCTCGGTCAGCGGCACGCGGTTGTCGGGGCGAGCGCCATAGACCACCGCGCTCGACCGGATCACGATGTGGCTCACCTGCTCCTTGGCCGCCGCGTCCAGGAGCCGCGCCGCCGCCTCGACGCTTCGATGCCCCTCATCGTCGTCAGGAACCGAGCCGGGAACGAACGCGAGGTGGACGACGCAGTCGATGTCGGCCATCAGCTCCTCGAGCGGCGCGGTGGCCAGATCCGCGTGGACCAGGCGGGTGCACCCGGCCGGCACTGGGCCTCGTTGGCGGTCGAGCCCGACAACCTCAGGCGGGTGCTCGCCGTCCGCCCATCGCTGAGCGACCAGCCGGCCGAGCTCGCCTCGAGCGCCCGTGAGGAGGATCCGCGTCATGCACCTACGATGCCCTTGTGTCGTTCCCTGGTCCAATGCCCGCCCCGCCCAGGTCGATTCGATGAGTGACGACCAGCCGCCCGAGGACCCCTTCGGCAACGACGACGACCAGCCGTTCCATGGGGTTCCCTTCTTCGGCGACCTGGCCAAGATGTTCTCGGGTCAGGGTCCGGTCAACTGGGACCTGGCCCGGCAGATGGCCCAGATGATCGCCACCGAAGGGCAGGCCGAAGCCAATGTCGATCCCACCGTTCGCATGGCGGTGGCCGACCTGGTGCGCGTGGCCGAGATGCGGGTCGAGGGCGCCACCGGCCTGTCCACATCGACGAGTGGGCACCCCGTCGAGATGCAACCGGTACGGGCCGGGCAGTGGGCGTCCCAGACCCTCGAGGACTGGAGACCGTTGCTGGAACGGCTCGCCCAAGGGCTGTCCATCGATCGGCCCGGCGACACCGCCGGCAACCCCAGCGCCGCGCTGATGGGCGGGTTGTTCCAGATGATCGGTCCGATGATGCTGGGGATGCAGTCGGGGATGATGGTGGGCCACCTTGCTCGGCGCTCCTTCGGCCAGTACGACCTGCCCCTCCCCCGGGCCCGGCGTGGTGAGCTCCTGCTGCTCACCGACGCATTGGATGGCTTCGCCACCGACTGGAGCCTCCCGCTCGACGAGGTTCGCCTGTGGATCTGCATCCACGAGCTCACCCATCACGCGGTGCTCGGTCGTCCCGGGGTTCGCGACCGCATCGAAGAGCTGGTGGGCGAGTACGTATCGAGCTTCGACCCCGATGCCAACGCGCTCGATGACCGTCTGGCCGGTCTCGGCCCCGAGCTGCTCGGAGGCGCGGGCGACGATCCTGCTGCCGTGCAGAAGGCGCTCCAGGACGCTGTGGGTGATCCCGAGGTGCTCCTCGGCGCCATCCAGAGCGACCACCAGCGGGCGCTCCTCCCGCAGCTCGGCGCGGTGATCTCGGCCATCGTCGGCTATGTCGACTGGGTCCTCGATGAGGTCGGTCCGGGCTTGATCTCGTCATACGAAGCGCTGACCGAGGCGCTGCGCCGTCGCCGGGTCGAGACGGCGTCGGGCGATCGGTTCGTCGAGCGCCTGCTCGGCCTCGAGATGAACCAAGCCACCTACGAGCGGGGCGAGCAGTTCATCGCCGGTGTGGTGGAACGGTCGGGGGCCGGCGCCCTCTCTCGGCTGTGGGAGGCGGCGGACCTGCTACCCACGCCGGCGGAGATCGAGGCGCCCGGCCTCTGGCTGGCCCGCATCGATCTACCCGCCGACGACTGACCCGTCGTCCCGGTCCAGGGCATCGACCTCGATGTCAGGGGGCGGTGGAGGGGGGCAGGGGACGTCGTCGCACCTTGGCGAAGAGTCTGTCGTGGCCACCCACCAGGTAGGAGAGCACGGCAAAGGTGGCGGCGCCGGCCACTACCACGAACCCGGCCCGCGCCGGCAGTGAGATGAGCACCGGCGGCACCGCGCCGATCACCCAGGCCATCTGAAAGCGCGTCTCGAAGCGGGCGAACGAGCGGCCCTGGTTGGCGTCGGGCGCGTCGCGCTGCACGATGGCGTCGAACGCCGTCTTACCGCTGGCCGCGGCCACCCCCACCGAGGCAGCGAGCAGCGCCACCCACAGCCGGCCGCCGTTGAAGGCAGCCAGGCCACCCATGACCGACACCAGCAACAGGGCACCGACGAGGATCCGCTCCTCGCGCAGGCTCCGACGCAGCGGAGCGGCCAGCGCGGCGCCGCCCATGCCGCCGAGGGCACTGAGGGCGATGACCACCCCGAACCACCACGCCGGGGCTCCGTCGGCGCGCAGGAAGAAGGCGACGAAGAAGGTGAGGAAGCCGACGATGCCGCGCATCAGGGCCATGGCCGACGCCGCCAGCAGGACACCGGCTCCCCGCAGCTCGGCTCGCTCCAGCTCATCTGTGGGCTTGGCAGCCACCACCACCTTGGGGATCTTCAATGCGGCCACGGCCGCGGCGGCGAAGGCCACCATGGCGAGGGCCAAGATCCACGTGGCGCCGCCAAGCCGGAGGATGGCGATGCCGGGGATCCCGATGGCGAAGCCGACCACCCCGCTGGTCACGGTGAGCTTGGAGTTGGCCTCGACGAGCTCGTCGTGGCTTCGGACCACGGTGGGCACCAGGGCGGAGCGCGCCACAGCATGACTCTTGGCCAGCACCAGCGCCGCGAAGGCCTCGGGGTAGAGCAGGAGACCATCGAGGTCATCGATGAGCAGCAGGCAAACGATCGAGCGACCGAAGGCGGCGAGGATGATCATGAGCCGCCGCCCACCGCGGGTGGCATCGATCCACGGCCCGAGCAGCGGCGACACCAACGCGAACGGCGCCATGGTCAACACCAGGTACAACAGCACCTTCTCGCGGGCCGCTTCGGGGGACACATCGAAGAACACCGAGTTGGCCAGGGCCAAGGTGACCAGCGTGTCGCCCATGATCGACAGCGCATGGGCCCGCATCAGGCGGGTGAACGCCGACAGGCCTCCCGCTCGGCGAGGAGAGCGGAGCGGCTGCCACCCGGCACCTGCCTCTGGACGCACCCGGTCATCGTAGGTGAGGCTGGAGGTCAAGAACCGGCCCCCGAACGACGAAACTGAGGCCATGTCCAACCTCTCGGATCTTCTCGGTGGTGTCTACGGCGACGACGGCGATGACGACACCAACGACAACGCCAACGCCGGCGATGACACGCCGACCACCTCCACTCCCCCCGACGCCGGGGATCCCGAAGAAGCCGCCGTACCCCCCGACGCCCCCGAGCAACCCTCATCTGAGGCCTCGCCGTCCGACCCAGTCCCCGACCCCGGCGACTCAGGCCCCGGCGACTCAGCGACGTCACCGGCGAGCGACGGACCGGCGTGGGCCAGCGACGACCGCCTCGACGCCGCCTTCGACGAATGGGCTCCAGGATCGCTGCCCGGGCACACCCGCGACGAGCGCGAGGAGCTGACGTCGGACATCGAAGACGAACCACGGGCGGTAACCGGGATCGAAGCCGCGTCCGATGCGGCGGCCGCCGCCGGATCAGGCGTGTCGGGTGATCCCACAACCGCGCCGTCTCCCCCCGCGGTGGAGATCGGCGAAGCACTCACTATCGACCGTTCGGCTCCTGACGCTGGTGCCTCACCCGATGATGCGGTCACCGTGGCCGGCGTAGGGTCGCTTCCCTACGACGAGCCGTCCGAGCCGGCGGCGTCGACAGCCCCCGAGCCGACCGTGCCGGCGACGAAGTGGCAGCGATCCGACGACGACATCATCCCCCACGGCGGCGTGGGCGGGATCTTGGCCCGGCTGCTGGGTCGCTGAACCAGGTCGCTGAACCAGGTCGCTGAACCACTCAGGCGGACGGGACCTGGTACTTGTAGCCGAGGCCGCGGATCGTCACGATCCGCTCGGGATGTGACGGATCGCGTTCGACCTTGGCCCGAAGTCGCTTGATGTGCACGTCGAGCGTCTTGGTGTCGCCCACGTAGTCGCTGCCCCAGACGCGGTCGATGAGCGTGTCGCGGGTGAGGACCCGGCCGGCGTGGTCGAGGAGCAGTGTGAGCAGCTCGAACTCCTTGAGCGGCAGCTGCACTTCTTCACCGCGGATGGTGACCTCGTGTCGTTCGACGTCGACCCGGACGTCGCCGACGGCCACCACGTCGACCGACGGAGCGGCGCGCTCGGACGGAGCCCGCCGGAGGACCGCTCGCATGCGGGCCACCAGCTCGCGCAGGCGGTAGGGCTTGGTGACGTAGTCGTCGGCACCCACCTCGAGCCCCACCACGGTGTCGACCTCGGAGCCTCGGGCAGTGACCATGATGATGGGGACCTTCGACGACTTGCGGATCTCGCGGCACACGTCGATGCCGCTCACGTTGGGCAGCATGACATCGAGGAGAACGAGGTCGGGACGGAGGGCGTCGAACATGGTGAGGGCTTCGGAGCCGTCACGGGCGATGTGGATGCGGAACCCTTCCCGGCGGAGACCGATCTGGAGCGCCTCGAGGAAGCTCTCCTCGTCTTCGACCACCAAGACGCTGGGGCCGTCTGCCATGGCGAGGTGCTCCGATCAGGCAGCCGAGGTGTCGTGCTCGCGCGACGGGACCTCGGCCGGAACGCCGGAGGGGAAGCGGAGTGTGAAGACCGAGCCCTCCCCTTCCCGTGACTCCACTCGGACCTCACCCGAGTGGTTGGCGACCACATGACGGACGATGGCGAGTCCCAGGCCGGTGCCGCCCGTGTCCCGTGATCGACCACGGTCGACCCGGTAGAAGCGCTCGAAGATGCGTTCGAGATCGACGGAGGGGATGCCGATGCCCTCGTCGCGCACCGAGATGGCGGCGATGCCCTGCTGGCTCGTCGCCCTGACCTCGATGCGCGACCCGTTGCCCGAGTACTTCACCGCGTTCTCGAGCAGGTTGAACACGGCCGACACCAGCTGGCGCCGGTCACATACCACCATCACCTCGTGATCGGACTCATCCACGTCGATGACGACGTTCTTGCGAGCAGCCAGGGCCGACACCCGGTCGCTGGCCTCCCCCAAGATGACGGTGATGGGGACCGCGTCACGGCTCGGTGCTTCCTCGGCTTCGATGCTGCTGAGGGACAGAAGGTCGTTGATGATGCGATCGACCCGAACCGACTCGCGCTGCATGCGGGTGGCCAAGCGGCGGGCGACGTCGGGATCGTCCTCACCGGCCATGGTCTCGGCCAGCAGGGCCAGGGCACCGACGGGCGTCTTGAGCTCATGGGAGATGTTGGCCACGAAGTCGCGGCGCATGGCCTCGACGCGGTGACGCTCGGAGACATCGGAGATGACCGCCACCGCGCCGCCTGTGCGCCAGCCCGCCTCCAGCCGGACGGCGGCGATCTCGATCACTCGCCGTGGGGGCCCGTAGATCTCGAGCGTGCGCTGGCACGGGCCGCCATGAAGGGCGCGTGTGAGCAGGTCACCGACGGCCCGATCGACCACCGTGTCGCCGTGGCGGCCGGTGGCGAGACGGCTGGCTGCCGTGTTGCGGTAGGTGATGGTGGCGGTGTCGTCGCACACGACCACGCCTTGGGGCACCGAGTCCAGCGCCTGGGTGAGCCGTTCGGCGGTGGAGGCGGCATCACCCCGGCTCAGGATGGCGCGGTCGATGCCGTCTTCGAGACGGGTGAGGAGCCGGTCGAACCGGTTGCGGCCGCTGATCTCGGGGGATTCCTCGAGCCGGAGCAGCGCCTGGCCGAGCCGTCGGGCGTGTGCCCGGCGGGAGCGGAAGCTCACGAACAGCCCGAGCAGCAGGAGCGCGGTGATGCCGCCACCCACCGCCAGTGCGACGATGGGGATCTCCACGGTGTCCACGGCCGTCAGACTACGAGGGTGGACCGGGCTGGCGCGGCATCGTCATGCCTCATCGGCGCCGGAGCGGGGACCGGCTGGATCGGCGTTGGTCTCGCCGGCGTGGCGGGCCCGGGCCCGGGCTGCGCCCGTGTGCTCCGGAAGCCACCCGGCTGTCATGTACTGGACCCGCTCGGCGATGTTGACGGCGTGGTCACCGATGCGTTCGTAGTACCGCCCGATGAGGGCGAGCTGTACGGCGGATTGGAGTTCGGCGCCTTGGGAGTGCCGGCTCTCGAACAGGGCCTGGATGTAGTCGCCGTGGAGGGTGTCCATGTTGTCGTCCATGTCGTCGAGGGCAGAGGCCAGTGCCTCGTCCTCGTCGGCGAAGGAGTCCACCGCGGCCCGGAACAGCCTCTGGGCCTCCTCCCCCATCCGTGTGATGTACCCCCGCAGCTTGGGGTCGATCGCCTGGCCGTGGAGGCGGCGGGTCCCCTTGGCGATGTTGGTGACGAGATCGCCGCTGCGCTCGATCTCGGAGATGAGGTGCATGCAGGTGATGACCCGACGCAGATCGCCGGCGACGGGGGCCTGGAGGGCGATGATCTGGGCACAGCGCTCCTCGGCATCGGTGGAGGCCAGATCGAGCTCGTCGTCGCCGATGATGAGCTCCTCGGCTCCGACCAGGTCGCCCGCGAGCAGGATCTGGGTGCCGCGGGGGATGAGCTCCACCACCATCGAGCCCATCGCCACCAGGTCATGGCTGAGCTGGTCGAGGTTGTCGTGGAAGGTCTTGCGGGCCTCGGTGCGAGGCCGATCCTCGGGCTCGGGGGCGTTGAACACGCTCATCAGCCGAACCGCCCGGTGACGTACTGCTCGGTGCGCTCGTCGGAAGGGTTGGAGAAGATCACGTCAGTGTGGTCGTACTCGACGAGCACCCCGGTGCGGCGGTCGCTCTCCTCGTTGACCTCGGTCACGAAGAACGCGGTGCGGTCGCTGACCCGTGCCGCCTGCTGCATGTTGTGGGTGACGATCACGATCGTGTACTCGTCCTTGATCTGCTGCATCAGGTCCTCGATGCGGGCGGTGGCGATCGGGTCGAGCGCCGAGCACGGCTCGTCCATCAACAGCACCTCGGGGTCGACGGCGAGCGCCCGGGCGATGCACAGCCGCTGCTGCTGGCCTCCCGACAGGCCGTAGGCGTTGTCGTCGATGCGATCCTTCACCTCGTCCCACAGCGCAGCCTTCTGGAGCGACTGCTCGACGATGTCATCGAGCTCGGCCTTGTCTCTCGTCCCCGCCACCTTGGGGCCGAAGGCGACGTTGTCATAGATCGACTTCGGGAAGGGGTTCGGCTTCTGGAACACCATCCCGATGCGGCGGCGGACCTCCACGGGATCCACGGCGGGATCGTAGAGATCGACGCCATGGAAGAGGATCCGGCCGTCGACCCGGGCGATCTCGATGAGGTCGTTCATCCGATTGAAGCACCGCAGCACGGTGCTCTTGCCACAGCCCGATGGTCCGATCATGGCCGTGATCTGCCGGCGGTTGATCTGCAAGGCCACGTCGCGGACGGCGGTGAACCCGCCGTAGCGGACCGACAGGTCGACGACATCGAAGATGACCTCATCGGCGGACGGCGGTGCTCCGCCCTCCGGCTTTGTTCTCGTCTCTGGGTGCATCATGCCGAAGTTCACCTGGCGCCTCGCCGGCAACGCCGCGGTCGTGATGGACGGGTCAGGGCTCAATCTCATCACCATCGTTGTTCGTAGCGGTTCCGGAGCCAGATGGCGAACCCGTTCATGACGAAGATGAGCACGAGCAGCACCAGACTCGCAGCCGCGGCCAGCACGTTCCAACCCTGGCCCGCGGGCAGGCGAGCCCAGGAGAAGATCACCATCGGCATGGCCGTGAACCGGCCGTGGAGGATCTGCTCGAGCGTCCCCTGAGCGCCGACGAAGAACACACCGCTCACCGCACCGACGAGGAGGAGCGGGGCCGCTTCGCCCGCGGCACGTGCCAGCGCCAAGACGTTGCCGGTGAGGATCCCCGGGAGCGCGGCGGGAAGCACATGATGCCGGGTGGTCTCCCAGCGGGTGGCGCCGAGAGCGAGGGCACCCACACGGATCCCGCTCGGAACCGCCCGGAGGGCCTCCTGGGACGTGATGATCACGATGGGGAGCACCAGAGCAGACAGCGTCAGCCCGCCGGCGATCACCGTCCGGCCACCGGTCACGCCGCCGAGTGCCTGGACGAAGATGGCCAGACCCAGCAGCCCGAACACGATGGACGGGACGCCGGCGAGGTTGCGGATGTTGACAGAGATGAACCGGGTGAGGCGGGAGTCGCTGGCGTACTCCTCGATGTAGATGGCCGACCCGATCCCCAGCGGGAACGCCACGGCGACGACGATGATCGAGAGCTGGAGCGTTCCCTTGACGCCCTGCCACACACCAGCGAGCTCCGGGTCGGAGTTCAGTCCCGAGGTCAGGAACGACCAGAGACGTTCGGTGAGGACCGACTCGCCGCCGGCGATCATGTCCCACACCAAGGCGGCGAGGATCACGAACGCCAGCACCACCGACAGCACCACGAGGAGGTGGAAGAGCCGGCCCTTCACATCGTGACCGCGCCGCGCCAATGAAACGTCACCCACGCCGGCAACGGTGGTGACGGCCATCAGTACCGCTCCCGGATCCGGCGCACGAACCGGGCGCTGATCACGTTGAGCAGCAAGGTGACCCCGAAGAGCAGCAGGCCGAGGAAGTACAGGCTCTGGAAGGCGGCGTCGTCACCCTTGACCTGGTCGGTCCCCGCCCCGAGGGCGGCCATGGCGGCCGTCAGCGTCTGGCCCGGGTCGAAGATCTGGGTGAAGTTCCGGAGCGAGCCGCCCGTGGCGCCCGCGGCGATCGCCACCACCATCGTCTCGCCGATGGCCCGCGAGATCCCGATGATGAAGGCGGCGACGATGCCCGACACGGCCGCAGGGAACACCACACGCACGCACGTGGTGGCCTTGCGGCTGCCCAGCCCGTAGGCCGCTTCGCGCAGCGACGCCGGCACTGCTCGCATGGCGTCTTCGGAGACCGAGGCGATGAGGGGCAAGGTGAGGATCCCGACGCCGATCCCCGCCGCGGCCAGGTTGAAGAACGACACGTCGTCGAGGAACCGGCTCAGCAGGTCGGGGGTGATGAAGCTGATGGCGAAGAACCCGATGACCACGCTCGGGATCCCGGCGAGCACCTCGATGATCGGTTTGAGCGTCCGTCGAAGACGGGGCGAGGCGTACTCGGAGAGGTAGAAGGCGGCACCGAGCCCCAACGGAGCGGCGACGACCATGGCCACACCGGTGACGAGGAGGCTGCCGGCGAACAGGGTGAGGAGGTCAAAGGACCCGCGGCGAGGGAACCAGCCGATGTCCCACAGCGATCCCAGCTCGACCTTCGTGATGAAGCTGGCCGCCTCCCGCGTGAGCGAGACGATGATCAGCAGGCTCACGATGATCGACACCGACGCCGTGGCCCCGAACACCACCCGCATCGTCTTGTCGCGTCGCATCCGGCGCGCCGTGCCCTGGAGATCGGCCACGGTGAGGGGGGTGGTGCCCACCATGGCGTTCTACTCCCGGGTCCCGGTCACACGCCCATCCCAGGCCGAGCGGGTCGCCTCGATGACGGACGCCTCCAGATCGACGTATCCGACCTCGGACACGGACGCCAACCCCGCCTCGCTCATGTAGAAGTCGATGTAGGCCTGAAGCGATGGGTTGGCCTCTGCCTTGGCCTTGTTCACGTAGATGAACAGCGGCCGGGCGATGGGGAACTCGCCGCTGGCGATCGTCTCGGGTGTCGGCTCCACGCATCCGCCCCCGCCGTCGACGGCGATGGCCTTGACCGCGTCGGGGTTGGCAGCCACGAAGGCGAAGCCGACCCAACCAAGGGAGGTCGGGGTCCCCGAGATGGCCTCGACGATCACGTTGTCGTTGGGTGAGGCCTGGTAGTCGGGCCGTGGGTTGGGGTCCTGGTCGCGGGCCTCGGCCACCCCTTCGAGGGCGATCTCGACGAAGCTGTCGAACGTGCCGGATTCCTCGCCGGGTGCCGACACCACCAGCGGCGCGTCGGGGTAGGGGGCGTGGCCGGCTCCGAACTCCTCGCCGAGCTCGCTCGCGAGCTCAGCGGCCAGGTCGTTGGCCTCGGTCCAGCTCCCGAAGCCGATCGACTCGGCGCCCAGAAGCGCGTAGAGGTCCAGGAAGCTCAGGCAGTCGATCTGGTCGTTGGCGGTGGAGGTGATCACGGAGAGCCCATCGATGGCGATCTTGAGCTCGATGAACTCGATTCCGTTCGCCGTGCACTTCTCGATCTCCTCGTCCTTGATGGCGCGGGAGGCGTCGGAGACGTCGGACTCGCCGCTGCAGAAGATCTCGAAGCCGTCGCCGGTGCCGGGACCGTCGACGGAGATGGCGACGCTGGGGTTGGCGGCCGCGAACTTCTCGGCGTTGCGGGCCGAGATCGGCTCGACGGTCGAGGAGCCGGAGACGACGACCTCCCCGGAGAGGGTGGATGAGTCGCCGCCGGTGTCGCCGCCGGCGTCGATCCCGGGACCGTCGTCGGAGCCGCACGCGGCTGCGATCAGGGTCAGCGCCACGAGAAGGGCGACGAGGCCGCGGGGCCGGCGAACACGGTGGGACACGGGTGATCCTCCTGGATCGGTGGCGGGGGACGTTGCTGTCGACGGTGCACGTTAGGAAGGCATGGTGACGCGCCTCCGGCCAGCGGGTGAACGGGCGGTGAACGGCCTGCCAACGTTGGGCTGCGATCAGATGGGCGCCCAGTCGTGGATGATCAGCCGCTCGGGGTCGCGCGCTCGATGGCCAGCTCTTCGAGCCGGTCGTGGGTGCTGATCCGGGCCACCTCAGGGGTTCGGTGCCAGGATCCGTCGGGAGCCATCTCCCAGGAGAGCAGATCGTCGGCAAGGTTCACGTCGAGGATCTGGTCGAGACGGGCTTGGAGCTCGACACCGTCGATGGGCACGACCGCTTCCACCCGGCGGTCGAGGTTGCGGGGCATGAGGTCGGCCGACCCTACGAGGTAGGTGGGCACTCCCTCCCCGCCCCCGTTGGCGAACAGGAAGATGCGGCTGTGCTCGAGGTAGCGGCCCACGATGGATCGCACCGAGATGTTCTCGCTCAACCCGCTCAGGCCCGGGCGCAGGCAGCACATGCCGCGCACGATCAGATCGATCCGCACGCCGTGGCTCGACGCGTCGTACAGCGCCTCGATGATCTTGGCGTCGACCACACCGTTGGTCTTCATGACGATGCGACCGGCCGGTCCGCGTGCCGCTTCGCCGGCGATCAGCTCCAGCAGCCGCCCGCGGAGATCGTGCGGTGCGGTGATGAGCCGGCGGTAGGGAACCTTGCGGCCGAATCCGGTGAGGTAGTTGAACAGCTGGGTGAGGTCGGCACCGATGTCGTCGTCGCAGGTGAACAGCCCGAGGTCCTCATAGAACCGAGCGGTGGTGGGGTTGTAGTTACCGGTACCGATGTGGCAGTAGCGGCGGATGCCGTCGGCTTCCTGGCGCACGACGAGACAGGTCTTGGTGTGGGTCTTCAGCCCGACGACGCCGTACACGACATGCACGCCGGCCTGCTCGAGCTGACGGGCCCAGGCGATGTTGGCCTGCTCGTCGAACCGGGCCTGCACCTCCACGAGCACCGCCACCTGCTTGCCCTGCTCGGCGGCCAGCACCAGTGACTTCACGATGGAGCTGTCACCGCTGGTGCGGTAGAGGGTCTGCTTGATGGCCAACACCTTGGGGTCGAGAGCGGCCTGACGGACGAACTCCCCGACTGATGAGCTGAACGATCCGTACGGGTGGTGCACCAGGACATCGCCGGAGCGGATCTCGGCGAACAGGTCCTTGTGGTCGTCCTCTCGGGGGGCGAGACGCGGCTGGGTGGTGGCCTTCCACACCGGATCCTTGAGGTCGGGGCGGTCGAGGTGGTGAAGCGCCCACAGGCCAGCGAGGTCGAGCGGGGCGAGGCGCTCGTAGACGTCGTCCTCGTCGAGATCGAGCTCGCGAACCAGAAGGTCGCGGATCTCGGAGTCGATGTCGGTGGGAACGTCGAGCCGGACGGCCCGACCGAACCTCCGGCGACGGAGCTCGACCTCCACCGCGCTGAGCAGATCATCGGCCTCCTCCTCCTCGAGAGTGAGGTCGGCGTTGCGGACGACCCGGAACGGGAAGTGGGCCACGATCTCCATGCCCGGAAAGAGCGCGTCGAGGTGGTGGGAGATGACGTCCTCGAGAGCGATGTAGGTCTCGTTGTCAGGGAGCACGACGAAGCGAGGGAGCGACGGCGGCACCTTCACCCGGGCGAACAGGTGTCCCGAAGCCCCCGGCTCGGCCACCGACACCGCCAGGTTGAGCGACAGGTTGGAGATGTAGGGGAATGGGTGGCTGGGATCGACGGCCAGCGGGGTGAGCACCGGGAACAGCCGGTCGTGGAAGACCTCGACGAGGTGCTTCCGGTCGCCACCGTCGAGCTCATCCCAGGTGGAGAAGACGATCCCGGCCCCCGCGAGCGCGGGCGCAACCTCGTCGACGAATATCCGGTCCTCGAGCTCGACCATCTCGGCCACCGCGGCCCGGATGGCCGACAGCTGGCCGCTCGGCGACACGCCGTCGGACTCCGACGACGACACCCCGGCGGCGACGAGGTCCTTGAGGCCGGCCACCCGTACCTGGAAGAACTCGTCGAGGTTGGTGCCGAAGATGGCCAGGAACTTCGCCCGCTCCAACAACGGCTGGTGATCCTGGCGCGCCAGGTGGAGCACCCGAGCGTTGAAGTCGAGCCAGCTCAGCTCACGGTCGAGCAGGTGCCGCTGGTCGTCGGGTTCGACGCGGGGCCGCCCGAGGAACTCGGCTACATCGGGAGCAGGCACCCCACCGAAGGTACTCCGTGCCTGTCGGGGAGCGGCAGGCACCGATCCAAGAGCTCAGCGGCCGCGAGCTCGGGGCGGGCGAGGCTCGGGCGCCGCGGCCGCGGGCCCAGAGGGCCTCAGCCGGCAGGAGCGTCGTCTTCGGGCGACTCGGCGCTGGGTGGTGCCGGCGCCACGTCGGCAGTGCCGTCAGCCGTCTGGTCGGCGGCAGCGCTGCTGGCGGTCTGATCGGCGGCAGTGTCGTCACCGGTCTGGTCGGCGGCGGTGCCGCTGGCGACGGGGGCCGGCGCCACCGTGACCGGCGGCGGCGCGGCAGCCGGCTCGCCTTCCTCTGGGTAGCCGAGATCCCATTCGAGCAGGATGCGCTCGCGCTCGGCGTCGCGCACGCAGCGCTCCCGGTTGCGCCGGAATTGAGGATCGAATGGCGGCAGCAGCAGCAGGCGGGCCATGGCACGGGTGCGGAACTCGTCGATGAGGCGCCCATCGCCAAAGTCGGAGTGCACCTCCCAGTGCGGCGCGGTGGGGCCGACGTAGACGATGCGGGCATGCGCCACGGGGGGGAGATTCTCGACGACCTCGGTGGGGTAGTGGGCCACGATCGCTCCTGGTGGGCGGGGTTGGGCGCCCGAGGATAGTGGTCCGACCGTCATCTCCTCACCTCGGCTGCCGCCGGTCTCCTCACGCCGGCCCGAGCCCCCTCCGATAGGCGCTGGAATCATCACCGTTCGTGACCTGAGGGGGCCTGCACCCCGGGTGGGCGAATTCTTTGCGGAATCTTGGGATCTGTTCGGGTGGTTCGACTCGTACAACAGATGTCAGACGTGCGTGCCGAACGGAGGAGTTCCATGGAGCTCGATTGGATGGCCCGGGGCTTGTGTCGGGGCCGCCCGGCGGCTGACTTCTTTCCCAGCGATGGCGTGGGAGTGGAGCGAGCCCGTCAGATCTGCGCAGAGTGCCCGGTTTGCACCCGGTGCCTGGACTACGCACTGGCCGAGCGGATCGATCACGGCGTGTGGGGTGGAACCTCCGAGCGTCAGCGCCGACGCCTCCAGAAGGCACGTCGTGAGGCGGCTACTTCCGACGCGGAGGTCGGCGGACGGTCGCCCGACGGACCGACGCAGCCGTCGGCCACGCCTAGCTGAAGCCGCTGAGGCTGCTCACGTTGTCAGCCTGACGTGGTATCGCCGGAATCCGTCTCTGCCGCAGCGTCGGACCCGCCGGAGGAATCGGAGTCGGAGGCACCTTCGTCGATGCCCTTCCTGAACTCCCGTTGAGCCTGCCCGATCGATTTGGCCAGCTTCGGCAGCTTGGCCCCGCCGAAGAGCACCAACAAGATCACCAGGATGACGACGAGTTCTCCTGCTCCAAGGCCAGCCACGAGCCCAGCGTAGCCAAGTCGGCGGCGGAGGCAACGCGGGTGCCACCATTCCCCCGGTGCTGGAGTGCGTCGTCAACGTCAGCGAGGGCCTCGACCCACAGGTGATCCGACTGCTGTCGTCGGCCGCCGGCGCTGACCTGTTGGACTGCCACGTGGATCCCCACCACCATCGCAGCGTGCTCACGCTGGTGGGCACCGACAGCCCGCGGCGGGTGGCCACGGCCGCCGTCGACCACATCGATCTAGGTCGCCACCGTGGCGCCCACCCCCGCCTCGGGGCGATCGACGTGGTTCCGTTCGTGGCGCTCGATGGATCGACTCCCGCCGACGCCGCGCTGGCCGCCGACGAGTTCGCCCGGTGGATGAGCGATGAGCACGGCGTGCCGTGCTTCCGCTACCACGCTCGCAGCCCGTCGCTTCCCGAGGTGCGCCGCAACGCCTTCCACGGGCGCGGTCCCGACACCGGGCCGGGCTCGCCTCACTCCACCGCCGGCGCCTGCGCTGTCGGGGACCGTGGGGTGCTGGTCGCTTTCAATGCCTGGCTGACCAGCCCCGACCCCGCTTCGGCACGCCGCGCCGCCGCTCGGGTGCGAGCCGAGACCACCGAACGATTCGGTCACCAGGTCGTGCGGACGCTGGGAATGTCGGTGGGAGGCAGAGCCCAGCTGTCGATGAACCTCATCAAACCCGAGGTGTTCGGTCCCGCCGACGCCGCCGATGCCGCTGAGCGGGCAGCACCGGTGGCCCGCTACGAGCTGGTGGGGCTGGTGCCCGCCACCGTGCTCACCGCAGTGCCGCCGCACCGGTGGAGCCGGCTCGACCTGGGGTGGAGCTGCACCATCGAGGCCCGTCTGGCCGCCCGCTCACGTCGCGGCGCCACCTGACGGATTCCGGCGATCTGTTCAGGCGATCTGTTCAGGCGATCTGGATGCTGGTGCCCTCTTCGGCGGTGCGACGCTCGACGGCGCGCTGGCGACGGATCTTGCGTCGCTCGCGCTCGCTCCGACCGCCCCAGATGCCGAACTTCTCGCCGTTGGTGATGGCGAAGTCAAGGCACTCGTCGCGCACCACGCACCCCTGGCAGACCGCCTTGGCCTCCCGGGTGCTGGCGCCGCGCTCGGGAAAGAAGAGATCAGGGTCGACGCCCAGGCAGTTGCTGTACTGCTGCCACGAAAGATCCTGTTCCGGCTTCGTCGTCCGCATCGTTGTGTGCCTCCCTCGCACTCACGACCACGGCAGGGCCCCCCACGACTCCTTCCGGACCGCACTGGTGTAATTACGTTGCTGTGATTCTGGCCCCTCCAGTAGCGATCCGCAAGAAGAATCTGGAAAACCCCTGGTCAACGCGCCAAAGAAATCCACCCGCTCGCGCCACCCGAGGGGTAGGAGTCACCCGGATGAGGTGGTTGAACCAGCCGACAACCCGCAGCGCCGGCACCGTCAGGACTTCGGACGAAGCCGGCGAGCAACGTCACAGCGAGCCGGACGAAACCTCTTCCCAGTCGGCTACCTTCCAATTCTCGCTCACGATGTCGGAGATGGAGTCGTCGTAGCGCAACGTGAAGGTGGGGTTGCCGTTGATCGTGAGCGAGTTCAGCACCAACGAGCCGTCGAGGTGCATCTGCCCGCCGTCGACCGTCAGGTCGGTGTCCGGTGCGTAGATGACGCCATTCACCTTGCCGGCCAACGCTCCGGAGCCCACCGTCATGGCCGCCGAACCCTCCTTCAAGATGCGGAAGTCGGCGCCGGCCCCACCCAGGTTGATCTCAGCACCCGACAGGTTGACCTCGTAGCCGTCGCCCACGTAGATGATGGCCGGCGGGTTGGAGATCGTCGTGGCACCCGCCGTGAACGAGATGTCCTGGAGGCAACGGAACGGGGTGCCGCCTTGGCCGTCGATGGTCGACGGGAAGATGCCTCCCAGCGGACAGGCCTGGCTGTCGCCGCTGCCCGGATCGGTGGGAGCGTCCCACGACTTGGGCCCGTCGCGCTGAACGCCGTTGTCGCATCCCGAGCAGCTGCCGTTTGGCGTGAAGTAGTGCTGGGCATCACCGCCTCCGCCTCCGTTCACCACGATCGATGAGTTCGAGCCCACCACCGCGTTGCCGGTATCGGTGGCGCCCGTCGCCGAGTCGTACGACTCCACGTTGAAGTTGCCGTCGCCGTTGAAGACCAAGGCTTGCTGGGTGAAGATTGCGTAGGGGTACAGAGACTCCTGGCTCACCGTCGCCTCCAAAGTGTGGGTCACGCCGTTGAGGAGACCAGCCGACCGGACCCGCCACTCGAAGTCCGAGATCTTCGTGGCGGTGTAGTCGAACGTCCCGTCGCCGAAGTCGACATCGCTCACCGAGAACGTTGCCCCCGCTCCGGCGTCGATGCGGTACTTGGCGTCGCTGAGCCCGCCATCGGCGACCACCAGGGCGCCGGAGAAGTCCTGGGTGCGCCGCACGCTGCTCAGCGTCGACGTGCTGCGGGCGACGAGCGCCACCGACAACATGCCGACGACGGTCATGATCCCGAGCCCGACGATGAGGTTGCCCGCTTCGCTCTCCTGGTGATGACGGTTCCTCGCCCGGCGGCGAAGAAGATGTCCAAGCAGTGTCAGCATCCGATGCCTCCCGGTAGCCGGTTGCGGATCTCCGCCGAGGTCTGCTCGACGAACTGGCTGCCGACGGGGTCATCGGCCGCGAACACCGTCATCTCGACGCGGATCGCGCAGTTGGCGTAGTCGCCCGAGGTCTGGATGGTGGTGATCTCGGCGCCCTGGTCGTCGAAGTAGCGGAGGAACGGGCTCGAGGGATCGTTGTCGACCCCGTCGAGCACGACGCGGGTCGACGTGGCGGCGCCGCCCGGCGCGCTGAGGACGCTCCGGGTGAGCGTCGACCCGGTGAGCTGCCACCGGATGTGGGTCTGGGTACCGCCGCCGGGTCCGGTCGACATCTCGATGGCGGTGGCGTATGCGTTGACGTCGTCGTGAGGGTTGATGGGGTTGGCGTTGCGGATGTCGCGTCCGAGCTCGAGGAGGGCGAACCGCACCTTCTCCTGGTTGTTGACCAGCGCCTGCTGGTAGCGGTCGTTGGTGAGCATCGATGCGAACATGGCCATGGCCCCCACCATCACAAGGCTCATGACGAGCATGGTGACGGCCAGCTCCACGATGGTGAAGCCGGCCTCCTCGCTCCCGTCGGGGCCCCGCCGATCGTCGACCAGCCGGACCACGCGTGTCCGCAGACGCTCGAGTCGTGCGAACATCAGTTGGTCACCACCAAGGAGATCACGGTGACGACGTCGCCGGTGGAGACCTGCTTCACGGTGATCGACTTGTTGCCGGTCGACCAGGTGGACCACTGGTTCTTCCAGATGGTGTAGCGGTACACGCCGCCGTTGCCGAAGCTGTTGTCCATCGCCTCGGTGTAGGTGGTTCCCGGCGACGTGGTGATGAGCGCCTGGAAGTCGCCGCAGTCGCCGGTGATCGACACCTCGAGGACCACGTTTCTCAAGAGTGTGTTGGGGTTGTTCTTCTTCTTGACCGATCCGGGGTCAGCGGTGGCCGCCTGCGTCTGGCACTCGGGCGCGTCCCAATCGGTCACGGCCGTGGCGATGTTGGACCAGGCGCCGACCACGCCGCTGGTGACGCCCCGGACCCGGAACGCGAACTCCGTTCCGTCCGCCAGGCCCGTTGCGCTGTAGGTCGTGTCGTCACCGGGGTGGGAATCGGTGATCGCGACCCACGTGAGCTGGCCGTCAGAGCTGAACTGGACTTCCCAGCTGCCGGGGATGGGGCTTCCCGTGACCCAGGTCAGATCCACCTGGGTAGTCGGGTTCGACACGCTCTTGGTGGCGGTGAGCCCGGTCGGGGTGCCCGGCGTGGGAGCCAGGGTGGTGGTGGTCGAGGGGGAGGGAGCACCGGCGTTGCCTAACGCGTAGACACCGCCGTGGGCCACGACCTCATGGCTCCCCGAACCGTCGGTCCACGAGATGGTGGCGATCAACCGCTTGAAGGCGTCGACGTCGCCAGCCGACGTGTCGTGCCACACGATGTCGCGCACGATGGTGTAGTCGAGGCCGTCGACAGCCTCCGTTCCCCCGAGGGGAGTGCTCTGAGGGCTGGCCACCACGACGGTGTCCCCGCCGTCGTAGGTGGACCGGAACCCGGGCTGGCCGGTGCTGAAGCCGAGCTGGTCCCAGGGGATGGCCTCGAGCTTCTCGACCTCGCGGCTGGCCAGCGCGGTGGCGTGGGAGCGGGCGTCGGCCACGGCAGTGGCATCCATGGTGGCCAGGAAGACGCTCAGGGTTCCCACCACTCCGGTGGCGATGACGGCGAGCGTCACCAGCAGCTCGACGAGGGTGAACCCTTCCTCCCCGGCGGCGCGGGGCGTGCCGCCGCCCGAGCTGGTCGGGCGCGCGTCGAATCGGCGAGAGGCGGACCCGCCGAGAGCGGCATGGGGACATGGGTCCACTCCTAGGGGATCGGCATGTCGCTGAGCGCGCTTGAGCCCCGGCACCGGCGGGGGCGGGGCTCAAGGGCTAGCTGCAGGCCGATCAGAGCCGGGTGGCGGAACGTCCCCTTCCGCCCCGGTGCAGCTTGCGCTTGTGCTCGAGGAAGTCGACCATCACGTAGTCGCCGAGGCGCTCGGGTGAGCAGAAGAAGGCGCGACCCTTGTTCACCTCGGCCATCTGCTCGACGAAGGGCTGGAACCACATGCCGCCTCCCTCGCCCATGAGGGCGAAGGTGTTGATGGTGATGCCGGCCCGAGTGGTGCGGATGACCTCCCGCATCGTCTCGTCGAGCGTCTCCGGAAGCGGCGGGTAGTGGAATATCGGCTCGACCCCACCGCTGGGGGTGTGGGCGGTGGGCTCGCCGTCGGTGACGAGGAGGATCTGCTTGTGACCGTGCTCGTGGTCGAGCTGGCGGCGGGCGAGCTGGAGGGCGTGCTGGATGTTGGTCCCGTAGGCGAAGTCCCAGCTCACCTCGGGCAGCGTCTCGTAGGCGAGCGGGCGGGCGACGAAGCCGAACCCCACCATCCCGAAGAAATCCCGCGGGTACTGCATCTTCACCAGCGTGGACAGGGCCATGGCCAGCTTCTTGGCCGGGAGCCAGTTGCCCTGCATCGGCATCGACAACGACAGGTCGAGGCACAAGACGGTGGCCGAGCGGGTCAGCACCTCGGTGCGCTCGATCTCGAAGTCGTCAGGGGTGATGCGCACCGGCGTGCCGCTGCCGGTGCGGCGCACGGCATTTCGCAGGGTGCGCTCGATGTGGAGGTTGAACGGATCGCCCCACTCGTAGGGCTTGGTGCTGTACTCCCGCTCGTGGCCGGCGCCCGCGAACGCCGCTTCGTGGCGGCCCGCCCGGCCGGCCGTCAGGTGCTGGAAGAGATCCTTCAGCGCGTGCTGGCCGAGCCGGCGTAGACCGCGAGGTGTGAGCTCCACCCGCCCCTCGTGCTCATCGATGTAGCCCGCTTCCCGCAATGCCTCGGCCAACCGGCTGAGCTGATCGAGCTGATGGGCGGCGTCGCCACCCAACAGGTCCCGCACCCGGTCGAGGTCCACCTCGTCGAGCAGGCGCGGATCGCCCGCCGCGCTCTCGAGCAGCTGTTCGAGCGCGTCGAGATCACCGAGCTCCTCCATGAGGTCCATGGCCTGGGCGAACCCGAGGGGGTCGCGGCCGTGCCCCTGGTAAGACCGGTCCCACCCGGCCTCGGGGAACATCTGGCGCAGGTTCGATCCGAGCTGGTCCATCTGCCAGCGCAGATCCATGTCGGCGTCGAGGAACTGCTGGCTGAGCTGGTGGAGCTGGGCCCGCTGCTCGGCCGACATCGAGTTGAGCATGGCCTGAGCCGCGGCCATGCGCCGGGCCAGCGCCTCCAGCAGCTCGTCGAGGGTCTGGGGGTTCTCGGGGAAGAGCTGGCCGTGGCGGGCCATGAAGCCCTCGAAGTCGGGTTCACGGCCGTTGGCTCGGTCGTCGAGCATCTGGTTGAGGTCGGCCAGCATGTCCTTCATCGCCGCCATCTGCTCGGGGTCGGGGTTGCTCATGGCCCCGGTGACCTGGCGGAAGAACTGGTCGGCCATCTCCTGGCGCAGTTGCTCGCTGAGCTCGCGGTAGCGCTGCTCGGCCTCGGGCGAGACGAAGTCGTAGCTGTCCAGCGTGCGCATCTGCCCGGCCAGGTCGGGCGGCAGCATGTCGAGGTCGAGGTGATGCTCGGTGGCCGTGCTGTCTGCGTTGTCGAGCCGGCGTTGGTCTCCCGACTGGCGCGCCCGCTCGACCATGTCGTCGAGCGCCCGACGCTCCTGATCGACGATCTCGCGCAGCTCTTTGGCCATCTCGGCGAACGGCCCGCCGAGATCGGCGTCCTCCAGGCGCTGCCGCTTCGCCGAGCGCAGCCGCTGCATCATCTCCCTCAGGCCGGCCATCCGCTCGCCGTCGGGGGTGCGCAGGCCGGACTGCATGAGCCGGCGCAGGGCGGCGTTGAGGTCGCCGTGGTAGAGCAGGTCGTCGGCGAGGTCACCCAGCAGCGCGTCGGCATCGAGAGCAGCCACCTTCTGGCTCCCGTCCCACCGCGAGTAGCGCCACGCCCGGGTCACGGCAACCCCACCCAGTCTCGACGGATGCGCGCACCTTCTGCGGAACTCGATGGTCGGCGGTGCAACACGGTGCTCAACGACCCCGGTAGGTGGCCCGGCGACCGCGACTGTCCTTGTTGAGCCGCTTGGTCAGGTGGAGCCCCTCCAGCACGAACTCGATCGCGGCCGCGGTCTCCGCCGGGGACTCCCCGGCTCCGAGCTCGGCGGCGAGGCTACCCAGCGACTCGATCTCAGCGGCGAGGTGGGCGAGCTCGTCGTTGGCGACGTCGTCGCCGGTGTGCACCACGCGCTCCTCGTCGAAGGCGGTGACGACGGGGCCGAGCTGTTGGGGATCGCACCGCCGGGTGAAGACGTCGCGCACGGCCGTGGCCATGATCGCCGCCACGACGTGCTCCTCGCGTCCCTCCTCCATGACCTCGAGCTCGAGCTTGCCGGCGGTGGAGGCCACCAAGGCGTCCAGGTCGGTGATGCGGGGCACGGCCACGTCTTCGCCTCGCTGGAGAGCGCGTCGGACCGCCGACGCCACCATCGACTCATGGTTGGTGATCGACAGCCGCACCGACACACCGCTGTGCTGGTTCACGTGCGGCGACTCGCGCGCGAGCTGGCTCAGCTCGGAGACGATCTCCGACATGAACGGCGGGACGCGCACAGCGACGGGTTCATCGTAGGTGACCGCCTCCTGGTCGACGACGTCCATCTCCAGCTCGGTCTCGAGGGGGTAGTGGGTGCGGATCTGGGCGCCGAAGCGGTCCTTGAGTGGAGTGATGATGCGACCCCGATTGGTGTAGTCCTCGGGATTGGCGGTGGCCACCAGAACCAGATCGAGCGGGAGCCGGATCTTGTGACCGCGGATCTGGATGTCGCGCTCCTCCAGCACGTTGAGCAGGCCCACCTGGATGCGCTCAGCCAGGTCTGGCAGCTCGTTGATGGCGAAGATGCCGCGGTTGGTGCGGGGCACCAGGCCGTAGTGGAGCGTGAGCTCGTCGGAGAGGTAGCGGCCCTCGGCCACCTTGATGGGATCGACCTCACCGATGAGGTCGGCGATCGACGTGTCGGGGGTTGCGAGCTTCTCACCGAAGCGGTGGTCGCGGTGCACCCAGTCGATCGGCGTGTCATCACCCTTGTTCTGCACCAGCTCGCGGGCGTACCGGCTGACCGGAGCGTAGGGGTCGTCGTTGATCTCCGAACCCTCGACGATCGGCATCCACTCGTCGAGCAGGTGCACGAGGGAGCGGATCATCCGGGTCTTGGCCTGGCCGCGCTCGCCCAGCATCACGATGTCGTGGCCGGCGAGCAGCGCGTGCTCGAGCTGCGGGAGGACGGTGTCGTCGAACCCCATCACCCCCTCGACGAGCGGCTCGCCGGCGGCGATGCGGTTGGCTGCGTTGAGCCGCAGCTCTTCTTTGACCGGGACCGACTGCCAGCCGGACGCCCGGAGCTCTGCGAGGGTGGTTGGTTGCGACATCGCCCCAACGCTAACCCTCCCCGCGGCTCCCACCCTGTCGGCGCGTCGACCCACCCCCGTTGCCCGGCCGTCCACTACACCTCGTCTACACCTCGTCCGGCAGGTTGGCGCGCTCTGACCTCGCTCCGAGGTCGGCGCGGATCGACCACTACCCTTCCTCGCCCATGGACCTCGGGGGAAAGTGGCGGGCCACACGAGGTGATGACGCGCTGCGCCGTGAGTTCGCTGACCCCGACTTCGACGACCGCTCGTGGCATGAGCTTCCCGTCCCCGGGCACTGGCGCAACGATCCGGCGTTTGCCAACTGCGACGGCCCCGTCCTCTACCGCCGAACCTTCACCGCCCCTGCCCCCGCCAGCGACCGGCGTTGGTGGCTGACCCTCGAGGGGTGCTTCTACCAGGGCGATGTGTGGTTGGACGGCGCCTACCTCGGTGACACCGAGGGCTACTTCTTCCCCCACCACTTCGAGGTCACCGATCTGCTACGCGAGCGAGACCATCACGTGCTGGCGGTCGAGCTCACCTGCGCGCCCCAGAACGACCGGGCAGCCAAACGGAACATCACCGGGGTGTTCCAGCACTGGGACTGCATCGACCCCGACTGGAACCCCGGTGGCATCTGGCGACCGGTCATGCTGAACGAGACTGGACCGGTGCGCATCGCCCGGCTCCGGGCCTCCTGCACCGAGGCAAGCACGGAGCGGGCGATCGTGTCGCTGCAGGCCGAGCTCGACACCGAGGTGGGGCGCGGCGCCCACATCCTCACCACCGTCGGCGACGTCGATCACACCCAGGACGTGACCCTGGCGGCGGGAACCAACCGAGTCGAGTGGACGGTGGCGGTCGCTGATCCTGACCTGTGGTGGCCGCGCTCGCTCGGTGGTCAGCCGCTCTACGACGTCGAGGTCAGCGTGACCGCGGCTGACGCTGACGCCGACGCCAGTGACCACCGCTCGCTTCGGATGGGTTTGCGCAGCGTCGAGATGCGCAACTGGGTGTTCCGGGTCAACGGCGAGCGCATGTTCCTCAAGGGCTCCAATGCGGCGCCGGTGCGCCAAGACCTGGGCGATGCCTCGGTCGAGGACATGCGTCGCGACGTGGGTCTGGCCGTCGACGCCGGGCTCGACCTGTTGCGGGTCCACGCCCACATCTCACGCCCCGAGCTGTACGACGCGGCCGACGAGGCCGGCTTGGTGATCTGGCAGGACTTCCCGCTCCAGTGGGGATACGCACGGGGGCTGCGGCCCCAGGCCGTCCGACAGGTGGACGCGGCGATCGACCTGCTGGCCCAACATCCCTCCATCGCCATGTGGTGCGGTCACAACGAGCCGATGGCGATCAGCGAGACCGAGATCCCCGAGCGCACGATCGACATGGCCAAGCTGGCGGTGAAGGTGGCCCGCCACCAGCTGTTCCCCACCTGGAACAAGAGCGTGCTCGACCGATCGATCAAACGGGCGTTCGAGAAGGGCGACGGCACCCGGCCCGTCATCGCCCACTCGGGCGTGTGGCCTCACGCCCCCCAGTTCGACGGCACCGACACCCACGTTTACTTCGGCTGGTATCACGGCCACGAGCGGGAGTTCCCCGCCTTCCTCCGTGCCGCGCCACGGATGGCGCGCTTCGTCACCGAGTTCGGGGCGCAGGCCATCCCACCCAACGACGACTTCATCGATGTGGCGTCGTGGCCCGAGCTCGACTGGGACCAGCTGCGACACAAGCGGAACCTCCAGAAGAACGTGTTCGAACGCGTGGTGCCGCCCGGAGACTTCGCCACCTACGCCGAGTGGAAGGCCGCCACTGGCGAGTACCAGGCCACGGTGATCCGCCATCACATCGAGGCGCTGCGCAAGCTGAAGTACCGCCCCACCGGCGGGTTCTGCCAGTTCTCCTTCAACGACGCCTACCCGTCGGTGACGTGGTCGGTCCTTGATCACCTGCGGGCACCGAAGCCGGGCTACGAGGCGCTGATCGAAGCGTGCCGCCCGGTGATCGTGGTGTGTGACCGCCTACCCGAGCTGGTGCGGCCCGGCGACACACTGGTGGCCGATGTCCATGTGGTGTCGGATCTACGGACCCCGCTGAGCGGTGGGCGCTGCACGGCGCGCCTGTCATGGGACGGGGGCGAGCACACGTGGGGCTGGGAAGGCGACGTCGACATTGACTCGGTGTGCCACGTCGGGCGAGTCGAGGCGGTGGTACCCGACGTATCGGGCACCCTGCAGCTCGATCTCACGTTCGACGCCGGCGAGATCACCGCCTCCAACCGCGACACCACCCGCATCGTCGCCGGCTGAGCGGCTGCGACGAGGTGGGTTCTGGTCGCCTACGCCTGTCGGCTGGGATCCTCGGAGCGATCGCTCCGGTCCTCGACCAGATCACTCGTCGACCACGATCAGCTCGACGTCGAGGGCCCGGTCGGTGTCGAGGGCCCGGCGGTCCCGGGTGAGAAGCGGGCGACCGTGTACGGCGGCGGCGTAGCCGACGAGCGCGTCGTAGACCGATCCACCCGCGATGCCAAGGTGGGGCAGGAGATCGGCCAGCCGGCGCGCTTCACGCGCGCCGAGGAACTCGGTCTCGGGAAAGTCATGCTCCAGCAACCGATGGACCTCGGTGACCGGACGACGGGCGGCACCGGGCAGGCGGGTCAGAACTGACATGGTCTCGAACCAGGCGTGACCGGCCAGACCGAGGCGCCGCCGCCCAACCCGCCGCGACACCGCGTCGTGGCCGGAGTGGTCGGCAACTACGAGGGCCACAGCCGCACTGGTGTCGAGCAAGATCATCGCCGGTCGGCGTCCCGCAACGATCGCACCAGGTCGTCGTCGATCGGTTCGCCGCTGCTCGGGATCACGAGCCGGCCGCCTCGATCGGCGAGTCCGTGTCCGGCGATGGGCTCGATGCGCACACCACTGCCGTCGAGCGTCACCTCGACGAGGCCCTCCTCGAGCCCGATGGCATCTCGTAACGCCTTGGGGATCACCAACCGGCCCGCCTTGTCGATCCCCGTCTTCATGCCATCACACTACCATTCAGATCCCATTCTCGATCCATCATCCATCCATCTCACATCTATCTAACTTCCATCTCACGACTCGTTGTCCACGGCCGCCTTCTTCGCACCTCGGCGACTAGATGCTCCGGGCTTGGTCGCACCGTGTTCGCCCCTGCTGGTGGCTGAATGTCAGGATGCTCGGCGTGAAGATCCATCACCACAGCTATGACGCGGTGATCGTGGGTGCAGGGGGCGCCGGGCTGCGGGCCGCCATCGAGGTGGCCGGCAAGTGCAGGGTCGCGGTGCTCACGAAGCTGTACCCCACCCGATCCCACACCGGCGCGGCACAGGGAGGCGTATGTGCGGCGCTCGCCAACGTCGAGGAGGACAGCGCCGAGTGGCACGCCTTCGACACGGTGAAGGGATCCGACTACCTCGGTGACCAGCCGGCCATCGACGTCATGTGCCACGAGGCCATCGATGCGGTGATCGAGCTCGAGCAGTTCGGCCTGCCGTTCAACCGAACCCCAGAGGGCAAGATCGACCAGCGTCGCTTCGGAGGCCACACCCGGGCTCATGGCGAAGCGCCGGTGCGCCGGGCCTGCTACTCCGCCGACCGCACCGGCCACATGATCCTCCAGACCCTCTACCAGCAGTGCGTCAAGCGCGAGGTCAACTTCTTCAACGAGTTCCAGGTGCTCGACGTGGCCTTCAGCGACGGCCGGCTCGCCGCCGTCATCGCCTACGAGCTGGCCACGGGCGACATGCACGTGTTCCAGACCAAGGGCGCCCTGTTCGCCAGCGGCGGCTTCGGGAAGATGTTCAAGGTCTCCTCGAACGCGCACAGCCTCACCGGCGACGGACCCGGGCTGCTCTACCGCCGTGGCATCCCGATGCAGGACATGGAGTTCTTCCAGTTCCACCCCACTGGCATCTACAAGCTCGGCATCCTGCTCACCGAGGGCGCACGGGGCGAGGGTGGCATCCTGCGAAACGCTGACGGCGAGCGGTTCATGGAACGCTACGCCCCCACGGTGAAGGACCTCGCCCCCCGCGACATGGTGTCCCGGGCCATCCTCACCGAGATCCGCGAAGGTCGCGGAATCGGGACCAGGAAGGACTACGTCCACCTCGACCTCACCCACCTGCCGCCCGAGCAGCTCGACGAGAAGCTGCCCGACATCACCGAGTTCGTGCGGACATACCAGGGCCTCGAACCGAAGACCGATCCCATCCCCATCCAACCCACCGCCCACTACGCCATGGGTGGGATCCCCACCAACGTCGACGGCGAGGTGGTGGTCGATGCTGACAACACGGTGTTCCCCGGTCTCTACGCCGCCGGCGAGTGCGCGTGCGTGTCGGTGCACGGCGCCAACCGACTGGGAACCAACTCGCTGCTCGACATCATCGTGTTCGGCCGCCGCGGTGGGCGCGCCATGGCCGACTTCAGCGTCACCTCCGACATGCCCGACCTCCCTGGCACCGTCGGGGACGTCGCGGGTGACGTCGTTCGACGGATCGACGAGATGAAGAGGCGCGATGGTGACGAGAAGCTGGCACCGCTGCGCGAGCAGCTCCAGGACTCGATGATGGAACACGCGTCGGTGTTCCGCACTGAAGCGTCGCTGACCTCGGCCCAGTCCACAATCGACGACGTGCGCGAGCGCTACAAGAACATCACGATCGACGACAAGGGCCACACCTTCAACTACGACCTCACAGAGGCGTTGGAGATGGAGTATCTCATCGATCTCGCTGAGTCGCTGGTGGTGGGAGCGCAGGCCCGCACCGAGAGCCGCGGTGCCCACTTCCGAGACGACCACCCCGTCCGCGACGACGAGAGCTGGATGAAGCACACGCTGGCCACCCGCCAGGACGACGGGTCCATCGCGCTGAGCTACAAACCGGTGATCGGCGGCAAGTACGAACCCATGGAGCGCAAGTACTGATGCAGGTCAACCTCAAGATCAAGCGATACAACCCCGAGACCGACACCAAGCCGCACTGGCAGGAGTTCCAGGTCGAGGTCGAGGAGACCGACCGCGTGCTCGACGCACTGCACGAAGCGAAGTGGCGGCACGACGGCACGCTCACCTTCCGCCGCTCCTGTGCTCACGGCGTGTGTGGTTCCGACGCCATGGTCATCAACGGCCGGAACGCCCTGGCCTGCGGGTTGCTCATGCGCGACGCCGGCTCCAACATCACCGTCGAGCCCATCCGCGGTCTCACTGTGATCAAGGACCTCGTGGTCGACATGGAGCCGTTCTTCGCGCAGTACCGCTCGGTGATGCCGTTCCTCATCAACGATGACGACCCCGGCTACAAGGAGCGCTACCAATCGGCCGAGGACCAACAGCGGTTCGATGACACAACCAAGTGCATCCTCTGCGCGGCATGCACCACCAGCTGTCCGGTGTTCTGGGGCAACGGCTCCTACGTGGGTCCGGCCGCCATCGTGAACGCCCACCGCTTCATCTTCGACACCCGCGACCACGGCGCCGCCCAACGCCTCGACATCCTCAACGAGAAGTCGGGCGTCTGGAGGTGCCGCACCGCCTTCAGCTGCACCCAGGCCTGCCCGCGTGACATCAAGATCACCGAAGCCATCCAGGACGTGAAGCGGGCCATCCTCTTCGACCGCGTCTGACCCCCGTCGAGGCTCGGCCGTCAAGTCCCGCCCAACCCGAGGACTCAGCGATCGGACTCGGCGCGAGTCCCGCCCAACCCGAGGACTCAGCGATCGTTTCTTGGCGGCCGAGGACTGAGCCGTCGGAATCCGATAGGTGAGTCCTCGGCGCTCGGAAAGCGATTGCTGAGTCCTCGACCGGTGTCGGTAGGCCGTGGATGGCTGGGGAGCCCGAGGGCCGAGAGGTGGGTTCCACCCGACTCGGGTGGAACGTCGGCTTCTACGATGCGGCAATGGGCATGACGCCACTCCGGCCGGCCTGGGTGGGCCCCTCGTTGCTCACCACGGTCGCCCTCGCCACGCCCCTCGCCTGCACGTCGGGCCCGTCGGGCCTGACCGTTGGTGCTGCCTCCTCGCTGAGCGACCTGCTGCCAGCCATGGCCAGTGCGGCGGGGGTGGGCGACGTGAGCTGGTCCTTCGCCGGGAGTCAGACCCTCGTGGCGCAGGTCCAGGCGGGAGCACCTCTCGATCTCGTCATCACCGCCGATGCGGCATCGATGCAGCGGCTGGTCAGCGAGGGGCTGGTGGGGACGCCGGTCGAGCTCGGAGAGGGTTCGCTGGCCGTGCTCATCGCCCCCCAGGCCTCCGATCGTGGGATCAGGTCGATCGATGCTCTGACCCGAGGCGATCTCGACGTGGTGCTGGCAGCGCCCGAGGTACCCCTCGGCCGGTACAGCCATGACGCCCTCGAGGCGGCCGGCGTCGCCGTGCAACCACGAGTCACCGTGACCAGCGCCGCCGGCGTGACCATCCAGCTCCGCCTCGGTGAGGCCGACGTCGGAATCGGCTACGCCTCCGACCTCGGCGTCCACCGAACGGGCGGGTTCGACGGCTTCGAGATCGACCACCCCGTGGAGTACCTGGCCGCCGTAGTGGTGGACGGTCGGCGAGCTGAAGCCGAGCGGCTGCTGGCTGAGCTGCTCAACGACGCGGCCGATTCGGTACTGGAGGCCGGGGGGATCTCACCGTCGTGACCCACCCGGTTCGTCAGTTCCCGCGCGTCGTCTGGGTGCTCGCGGCGCTGGGTGCGCTGGTGGTCGTCACTCCGGTGGCGGCGCTTCTCATCGAGACGCCGTGGTCGTCGTTTGGCGATGTCCTGGGCGACGCCAGTGTTCGGGGAGCCCTGGCCCGATCGGTCGGCGTGGCTGTTGGCGTGGCCGCGTTGAGCGCGGTGCTGGGAGTGCCGCTGGCTCTGGTGTTGGCGCGTTCTCAGCGACCGTGGGCCGGGATGCTTCGACGGCTCGTCGTTCTGCCTCTGGTCCTGCCACCCGTCGCCGGAGGCGTGGCCCTGCTCCTCACCGTCGGTCGGCGCGGGCTGCTCGGAGGCCCACTGGCGGGTGTTGGCATCGAGATTCCCTTCACCATTGCCGCGGTCGTGGTCGCCCAGCTGTTCGTCGCCATGCCCTTCGTGGTCGTGACGGTGGAGGCGGCTGATCGGGCTCTTCCACCGGAGCCTGAGGAGATCGCCGCCACGCTCGGAGCCGGCCCCGCCCGCCGGCTGCGGTCGATCACCCTGCCTCGCCTCGGTGGCGCCATCGGATCGGGTGTCGTGCTGAGCTGGGCCCGGGCCATGGGCGAGCTCGGCGCCACCCTCACGCTGGCCGGCAATCTCCCCGGCCGCACCCAGACCGGCCCGCTGCTCGTCCTTCTAGCCCTCGAATCCGACCCCAACGCTGCCGTCGTGGTCAGCGTCGCCCTCCTTGTCGTGTCGGTCGTCCTGCTGGTCGCGGGACGCGGGCGCTGGGTTCCCTACATCGGCTCCTCGAGCCGCTCGCGTCGGCCAGGCGGCTGACCGCCCCGAGCGGCCAGCAGAGATCCCTTGGTTTGCCCAGCCGTTCGCCGACGGCGGCTGGGCAAACCAAGGACGGCGGGATCAGCGCTGCGGCAGGTTGCGCTCGTACCAACCGGTGCCGGTGTCACCATCCGGTGAGGTCCAGCGGGCGTAGCAACGGCTGAACCTCGACACCCGGCCTTCCTGGTCGTCGACGAGGATCACCGGCGCGTGGGCGATCGGCTCCACCGTCCACTCCTCGTCGCCATAGGTCATCGTCGCTTGTTCCAAGAGCTGCTCGTCGTCGAGCACCTCGGTGGCGGTGAAGCCCATCGTCTCCTGTTCCGATGCCGTGGCGCGGGTGCCGGTCGGCGTGACGAACCCGGCATGGAAGTCGACGCCGGCGTGGTCGAGACGCATCCCGTGCCGGGCGTGGGTCGGGGTGTGGAAGGTGGTCCACCACCAGCCGAAGGTCCACCAGTCGCGACTGCCCCACGAGTGATCCCGCTCACCCGGCGCGTCGATGGTGATCGTCTCGTCACCCACCAGCACCTCACCGTGAACACGACACGGGATTTCGTAACGATCGACGCCGGGATAGGGGTAGGGCGCGCCGGTGGTCTCCCACTCGAGATCGAAGCCGAGCGCCGTTCTGTGGCCGAGCTCACCGTGGAAGGCGTCGGCCGGCTGGTCGAGGGTCACCGCGAACGCCTCCAGACCGAGGCTCCACCGGTCGAGCGGCTCCTCGATGTGATGATCGGCCCAGAGTCCCTCGTGGCGGATCTCGAGACCGCCATGGCGGGGATGGACGACCTCGTGCTCTCGCACCAGCACCAGCGGCTCATCAGGTCGAGCGATGGCCGCCCAGTACCAGACCACGCCCTGGTTGGGGTAGCGGCCGATGCGGGCGTAGCCCCCGATGCTGCCGTCGGGGGAGGCGAAGTCGAAGTACCACGACTCGTTCCACCAACGGTCACCGCCATCGGGGTGCAGCCACTCGTCGGTGGGATCCACAGGCGGCGGGGGCGAGGCGGCGTCGGTCACGGTGGAGATGGTAGGCAACGACGGTGCTGATCGGATCGGAGGAGTGGGTGGCGGCGGTGCTGCTCCCGCATGTCGGTGCCCCGGCACCGCCAGTCGACGAGGCGGAGGAGGACGAGGAGGAGCAGCAGAAGGACGACATCGTCGTCGAGCACCGCCGGCCCCCTGAGGAGGGCGAGCGGTCAGAGGTGGTGTGGCACGTTGGTGTGCGCCAGGGAGAGGTCGTGGCCGGATCGGGCCCCGCCCCGTCGCCCGATGTCGTCATCACCTACACACGGGGCGTGGTGAATGCCCTGGCCGATGGATCGCTCGAGCTGCAGACCGCCCTCGCCGAGGGTCGGGTGAAGGTGTCGGGGTCGGCTCGTAGCCTTCGAGATCACCGGCGGGTGCTCGAGGCGCTCTCCAACGACGTCCCTACAGGTTGAGCGCTTTCACCTCGAGGTACTCCTCGAGACCGTAGGTGCCCCACTCGCGCCCGTTGCCCGACTGCTTGTAGCCGCCGAAGGGAGCACTCAGGTTGGCCTTCTGGCCGTTGATGTCGACGTTCCCGGCGCGGATCCGGCGCGCCACCTTCTTGGCCCGCTCGACGTCGCCGCCGTAGACACCGGCGTGTAGGCCGTAGATGGTGTCATTGGCGATGCGGATGGCGTCGTCGTCGTCGTCGTAGCCGATGATCGAGATGACCGGCCCGAAGATCTCCTCCTGGGCGATGGTCATGTCGTTGGTGACGCCCTTGAAGATCGTCGGCTTCACGAAGTAGCCGGTCTCGTGGCCCTCGGGCTTGCCCGGACCACCGGTGACCACCTCAGCGCCTTCCTCGATGCCCAGGTTGAGATAGCCCTGCACGCGATCCCACTGGGTCTGAGAGACGAGAGGGCCCAGCATGGCGCCATAGCCCTCGGCGATCTCCTTGGCCTTCGCGGCCACCTCATCGACCTTGTCCTGGGGCACCAGCATGCGACTCCAGGCCACACAGGCCTGGCCCGAGTTCAGGTAGCACTGACCGATGCCGGCGGTGACCGCCTCGTCGATCGGTGCGTCGTCGAGGATGACGTAGGGCGACTTGCCTCCCAGCTCGAGGGCGACGCGCTTGACCGTCTTGCTGGCCACCTCGCTGACACGACGGCCGGCAGCAGTGGAGCCGGTGAAGCTGATCATGTCCACGTCGGGATGGGCGGCGAGCGCCTCACCCACCACGGGGCCGGTGCCCGACACCAGGTTGAACACGCCGGGCGGCAGGCCGATGTCGTTCAACACCTCGGCCAGGAAGTAGGCGGTGAGGGGGGTGACCTCCGAGGGCTTCACCACGAAGGTGCAGCCGGCGAGCAGGCCGGGGATGATCTTGCAGGTGATCTGGTGGAGCGGGAAGTTCCATGGGGTGATGGCCCCCACCACGCCGATGGGCTCCTTGACCACCAGCGAACCGTTGAGGTCCGCCTCCCACTCGAACCTGTCGGCGATCTCCACGTAGTTGCTGATCATCCCCATCGGGAGGCCGACCTGGATCATCTGGCTGAGGTTCTCGGGCATGCCGAGCTCCTCGGTGATGAGCGACGCCAGCTCGTTCATGCGTCCCATCAGCTGCTCGTTGAGCAGGGTCAGGTACTTCACCCGGTCCTCGACGTTGCTCTGTCCCCACGTCTCGAAGGCCTTGCGGGCGGCGGCGACGGCCTTGTCGACGTCGGCCGACGAACCCTCGGGAACCGATCCGATCACCTGTTCGGTGACGGGGTTGCGGACCTCGATCGTTCCGGTGCTCTCCGATGGGATGAATGCTCCGTCGGCGTAGATGGTGTCGTAGGTCTTCATGAGTCGGGATCCTCCCTGCGGTCGTCGCTCCCGGCGGAGGACACGATACCCGCCGGTACCTCGGCTGCCCTATTCGCTCTCGTTCACCCCGCGACCTAGGGTCGGATTCGACCCCTCGACCCCTCTTCCCCGGAGCAGATCACCGTGAAGGATCCCGTCCGCGTCGCCGTCACCGGAGCCGCCGGCCAGATCGGCTACAGCCTCGTCTTCCGCATCGCCTCCGGCTCGATGCTCGGCCCCGATCAGCCGGTGCACCTCAGCTTGGTGGAGATCACTCCGGCTCTCGACGGGCTGCGGGGAGTGGCCATGGAGCTCGATGACTGCGCCTTCCCGCTGCTGGCCGGCATCACCCAGACCGACGACGCCAACGCCGCGTTCGATGGCGCGAGCTACGCCCTACTGGTCGGCTCCCGGCCCCGAACCAAGGGTATGGAGCGCAAGGACCTCCTGGAGGCCAACGGCGCCATCTTCACCGGTCAGGGTCGGGCCCTCGCGGCGGGGGCCGCCGACGACATCAGGGTGCTGGTGGTCGGCAACCCGGCCAACACCAACTGCCTCATCGCCAAAGAGAGCGCGGCGGGAATCCCCTCCGAGCGGTTCACGGCCATGACCCGCCTGGATCACAACCGGGCCAAGGCTCAGCTGGCCGCCAAGCTCGAGCTCACCGTCAACGACATCACCAAGATGACGATCTGGGGCAACCACTCGGTCACGCAGTACCCCGACCTCTTCCACTGCGAGGCCAACGGCGAGAACGCGGCCGAGGCCGTGGGCGACCAGGACTGGATCGAGAACACGTTCATCCCCACCGTGCAGAAGCGGGGCGCGGCAGTCATCGAGGCCCGGGGCGCGTCGTCGGCTGCCTCGGCGGCCAACGCCGCCGTGGACCACATGCGCAGCTGGGCACTCGGCACCCCCGACGGTGACTGGGTGTCGATGGCGGTGCCGGCCGACGGGTCCTACGGCATCGAGCCCGGCATCATCTGTTCGTACCCCTGCACCTGCGCCGGCGACGGCACCTACTCGATCGTGGGTGGCCTCGACCTCGACGACTTCTCGCGCGGCAAGATCGAAGCGTCAGTGGCCGAGCTCGGCGAGGAGCGCGACGCCGTGGCCGAGATGGGCCTGCTGGGCTAGGTCTTCCTACAGGCGGTCGACGATGGCGGAGGCGAACTCCGAGCACTTCACCAGGGTGGCACCGTCCATCATGCGGGCGAAGTCGTAGGTGACGACCTTGTCGGCGATGCACTTCTCAAGCGCGGTGACGATATCGGCGGCGGCGTCGTTCCAGCCGAGGTGCTCGAACATGAGCACACCCGACAGCAGCAGCGAACCCGGGTTGACCTTGTCCTGCCCGGCGTACTTGGGCGCGGTGCCGTGGGTGGCCTCGAAGATGCCGTGACCGGTGGCGTAGTTGATGTTGGCGCCGGGGGCGATGCCGATCCCACCAACCTGAGCGGCGAGGGCGTCGGAGATGTAGTCGCCGTTGAGGTTCATGGTGCCGATCACGTCGTACTCGTCGGCCCGGGTGAGGATCTGCTGGAGGAAGGCGTCGGCGATCGAGTCCTTCACCAGGAGCTTGTCGCCAGGATCCCCTCCGCAGTCGTCCCAGCTCACGGCGCGCTCGGAGTACTCCTCGCGGACGAGATCATAGCCCCAGTCGCGAAAGGCGCCCTCGGTGTACTTCATGATGTTGCCCTTGTGCACCCAGGTGACGCTCCTACGGCCGTTCTTGAGGGCGTAGTCGATCGCGGCGCGCTGGAGGCGCTGGCTCCCCGTCTTGGAGATCGGCTTGATGCCGATGCCGGAGTCCGCGCCGATGTCCCAACCGAAGTTGTCCTTCAGCAGCTCGATGAGCTTGGCCGCCTCGGGTGTCCCGGCCTGCACCTCCTTGCCGGAGTACACGTCCTCGGTGTTCTCACGGAAGATGACCATGTCGATCTTCTCGGGAGCCTTGACCGGCGAGGGGACACCCTGGAACCAGCGCACCGGCCTCAGGCAGACGTAGAGGTCGAGGATCTGACGCAGAGCGACGTTGAGCGAACGGATGCCCCCACCAACGGGCGTGGTGAGTGGACCCTTGATGCCGATGAGGTAGTCGCGGAACACGTCAACGGTGACTTGGGGAAGCCACTCGCCGGTCTCGTTGTACGCCTTCTCGCCGGCCAGCACCTCCTTCCACTCGATGGTGCGGCCGTACTTCTTGGCCGCCGCATCCAGCACCAGCTGGGCTGCCGGCCAGATGTCGACGCCGGTCCCGTCCCCCTCGATGAAGGGAATGATCGGGTTGTCCGAGACGCCGAGGGTGCCGTCGTCGTTGGGGGTGATCTTGTCTGCCACGTCGAGCGAGACTACCGGCCCCCAAGATCGACGCGCCCATCCGTCTGAACGGCGGATCAGATGGTCGACTGGCTAGCGTCGCGGCCGATGGCTGGCGGGCGTGGGCCGCAGGCCGAGGGCGGCGACGATGGCCCGGACCGACTCCGCCTTGTTCAGGGCGTAGAGATGTATGCCGGCCACACCCTCCCGAACGAGACGCTCCGCCTGCTCGACGGCCACCTCGACGCCGAGGGCCTTGGTGGCGTCGGAGTCGCCGTCGACGGACTCGAGCTCGTCGTCGAGGCGGGCGGGGATCGCGGTGCCGTTCATTGCCGCCATCCGACGAACGCCGGGCACCGAGATGAACGGCATGATGCCGGGGATCACCGGCTTGTCAGCGCCGAGGCTCGCCAGCTCATCCCGCATGCGGAGGAAGTGGTCGACGTCGAAGAAGAACTGGGTGATGGCGAAGTCGGCCACCTCGAGCTTGGCCGCCAGGTTCTTGCGGTCGGCCTGGCGGTCTCCGTTGGAGCGCGGGTGCAGCTCGGGGTGGGCGGCGACACCCACGCCGAAGTGGCCAGCCGCCCGGACCGCGGCCACGAGATCCGATGCGTGCTCGAAATCCCCGCCCGGGTTGGACCCGTCGGCCGGTGGGTCACCGCCGAGCGCCAGGATGTTGTCGACACCTCCGGCCCGGTAGGCGGCGAGCAGCTCATCGATCTGGTTCGTGGTGTGACCCACGCAGGTGAGGTGGGCCATGGCCGGGAAGTCGAACCGTGCGTTGGCCCTGATGACCAGATCGCGGGTGGTGTCGCGGGTGGATCCCAGAGCGCCGTAGGTGACCGAGATGAAGTCGGGACCGAGCGCCGATAGCTCGGTCAGGGTGCGGTCGAGAGCGGCCGCGGCCTCCTCGGACTTCGGCGGGAAGAACTCGAAGCTGACCGTGGGCCGGCTGTCGGCGGCCGCGCCGGCGAGCAGGTCGGCGATGTGAGTCATCGTGTGAGTCCCGTCATCGGGCGCCGTGACGCCGCTCGGCGGCGTCGACTGTGTTGCGCAGCAAGAGCGCGACCGTTGTCGGACCGACGCCACCCAACCGTGGGGTGATCCATCCCGCCACGCCGGCGCAAGCCTCGTCGACGTCGGGGATCAACCGCTTGCCGTCCCACGAGATGCCGGCACTCACGACCGCCGCCCCCGGCTTCACCATGTCGGGCGTGATGATCGACGGGCGCCCGGCCGCCGCCACCAGGATGTCGGCCTGGGTGGTGTACGACGTCAGATCGCCGATCCCGGTGTGCACGACGGTGACAGCGGCATTGGCGTTCGGTGCCTTGCGGCTGAGCAGCAACGCCAGCGGTCGACCGATGGTGAGGCCGCGACCAACGATGACCACGTGGCGTCCCTCGATCGGGACGTCGTTGTGCGCGAGCAGCGCTTGGATGCCGGCGGGGGTGCACGGCACCGGCCCGTGACCATCGGGGATGACAAGGCGACCGAGGTTGACCGGGTGGAGCCCGTCGGCATCCTTGTCGGGATCGACGGCCAGCAGCGCCACGGTCTCGTCACACCCGCTGGGGAGTGGGAGCTGGACGATGAAGGCGTCGACGTCGTCGGCGGCGTTGAACTCGGCGATGGCGGCCATCACGTCGTCCGGCGTCGCCGTCTCGGGCAGGTGGGTGTGGTGGCTGACGATGCCCACCCGCTGGCATGCCTCATGCTTCTTGCGCACATAGGACGCCGAGGGGCCATCGTCACCGACCAGGATCGTGCCGAGTCCGGGGCGGGGGCCGTCGCCGGACATCAGTGCCTCGACCCGCCCGATGAGCTCGGCCTCGACCGCCTCGGCCAGGGCAACGCCCGACAGCTCGATGGCGGTCATCGGCGGCTCGCAGCGTTCGGGCAGTTCACGGTGCCGACAGTACGCGTAGAGCTACCCGGCAGCCCACCCGATCTGGGTCGAGGACTGACCTGTCGTTCGCGGAGCGCCGAGGACTCACCAGTCGGATTCCGACTGGTGAGTCCTCGGCAACGCGAGATCGACTGCTCAGTCCTCGGCCCCGGGGGGCCCTCGGCCCTCGACGCTGGAGGTTGGGTGGATTGGAGTGGAGCTTGGATGCGTGGGGCGACCTGGATGGGCGGGTCAGTGGAGGAAGTGGCGCTCGCCGGTGAAGACCATGGCGACGTTGCGCTCGTTGGCGGCGGCGATCGTGTCGGCGTCGCGGACCGAGCCACCGGGCTGGATGATCACCGCTACTCCGGCATCAGCGGCGGCCTCGATGCCGTCGGCGAACGGATAGAACGCGTCGGACGCGCACGCTCCGCCCACCGCGCGCCCACCGGCCTTCCTGGCCGCGATCTCACCGGCCTCCACCCGGTTCTGCTGACCGGCACCGATGCCCCAGGCGGCGCCGTCTTTAGCCAGCACGATGCTGTTCGACTTCACGTGGCCACACACCCGCCAGGCGAAGGCGGCATCGTTGAGCTCGGCGTCGGTTGGCTGCCGCTCGGTCACGACCTCCCAGGAGGCTGGGGTGGCGGCGAAGCGATGGGCGTCCTGCACCAACCATCCGCCGGGGATCTGGCGCAGGTCGAGGACGGGCGTGGTAGGCGGGGGGGCGGTGAGCAACCGGGTGTTCTTCCGCTTCTGCTGGAGCCGCTCGATGGCGTCCCCCTCGTATCCCGGCGCGATCACCACATCGGCCTGGGCGGCATCGACCATGGCCTCGACCGTGGCCGCGTCGACGGGGCGGTTGAGGGCCACGATGCCGCCGAAGGCCGAGCGCTCGTCGCACTCGAACGCCCGCTGATAGGCGGTCGCCAGGGAGGACGACACCGCAGCCCCACACGGGTTGGCGTGCTTGATGATGGCGACGGCGGGCTCATCGGACAGCGAGCCCAGGTCGTGAGCCAGCACCCACCCGGCGGCGGCGTCGTAGAGGTTCAGATACGAGAGGGTCAAGCCACCGTGCTGCATCACGTCGTCCCAGAAGCTGCCCTGGCCGCTCACCCGGTAGCGCGCTCCGGCTTGATGGGGGTTCTCGCCGTAGCGCAGCACCTCGGCCCGTTCCAGCGCGAGGTGGAGGGTGGGCGGCAACGAGGCCGGAACCTCGTCGCCCTCGCCGGCCGCGCCCTGGTCGTCGAACCACGACACGATCGCCGCGTCGTACGCCGCCGTGTGGGCAAACCCATCGCGGGCGAGGCGTCGACGGGTTGACGCCGAGAGCGAACCTGCCGAGCGCAGCTCGTCGAGGACGGCGCCGTAGCGAGCGGGCGACACCACCACCCCGACGGTGGCGTGGTTCTTCGCCGCGGCACGCACCATGGCAGGGCCACCGATGTCGATCAGCTCCACGCCGGGCTCCAGCACCCGCCCACCGGCATCGCCGACGGCGACGGCGGGATCGGCCCCGAAGGGGTAGAGGTTGGCCACCACGAGGTCGAACGGTTCGATGCCGTGTCGGGCCATATCGGCGCGGTGGTGGGGATCGGTCGGGTCAGCGAGGATGCCCCCGTGGATCTTCGGATGGAGGGTGACGACCCGGTGCCCGAGGATGGCGGGGAACCCGGTGACTTCGGCCGTCTCGGCGACCTCGATTCCGGCGTCACGGATGACCGCCGCCGTCCCTCCACTCGAGACGAGGTCCCAACCCAGGTCGGCCAGGCCTTTGGCCAGATCGACCACGCCGGTCTTGTCGTAGACGGACAGCAGAGCCCTCATGTGGTGGTGGTCCCTTCGAGGATGGTGGGGTCGGCCAGCACGGCCTTGATGGTGTCGGGGTACAGCCGGCGCTCAACGGCCTTGATGCGCTCGTGGAGAGCCGACTCGTCGTCGTCTGGAAGGACGGGGACGGCCTCTTGGGCCAGGATCGGCCCGGCATCGACCTCGAGAGTGGCCACGTGCACGGTGCAGCCCGTGACCCTCACGCCGGCGGTGATCGCGTCACGAACGGCCTGCCATCCAGGAAACGACGGAAGGAGCGCGGGGTGGGTGTTGAGGATGCGATGCGGATAGGCATCGAAGATCGGCTCGGCGAACACCGTTCCCCACCCCGCCATGGCCACGAGATCGATCTCGTGGCCGGCCAACACCGCCATCACGTCCTTGGTGAAGGCGGCCCTATCGAACCCAGGCGTGAAGTCGGTGCGCTCGACGTGCTCGGTGCTCACACCGGCGGCCTCCGCCACCTCGGTGGCGCGACATGACCGATCGACCACGACCAGCGCCACGTCGATGCCCGCCTCCAGCATCGCCTCGAGCAGCGTTCCGGTCCCACTGGCCAACACGGCGATGCGCACGCGGCTGAACCTACCCAACCCCGTGCTCCCATCCCCACCCCCAACCCCACCCGCTACCCGATCCTCAAAAGTCCGTACAATCAGATGAGTGACAGCAATCGACCGGTCCCATCCCCTTCCGCTGTGGGCGCAGGTGCTCGACGACCTCCGACGTCGACTCGACGGCGGCGAGTTCGGCGAGCGGTTCCCCACCGATGCTGAGCTGTCGTCGACCTACGGCGTCTCTCGCCACACCGTGCGCGAGGCGGTGCGGCGCCTGACCGACGCCGGGCTCATCCAGCGTGAACGCGGACGGGGCACGTTCGTGACCGCTCCGGTGATCGAACAGGCATGGGGATCGCTGTACAGCCTGTTCCGGTCGGTGGAAGCGCAGGGCTTCGAACAACGAAGCCGGGTGCTGGCGCTCGACGAGACGATCGACCCGTCGGTGGCGACCCGCCTCGAGCTGCCCGGCGACGCGCCGCTCGTCCGCCTGGAACGAATCCGATTCGCCGGTGACGATCCACTGGCCCACGACGTCGCCTGGCTCCCGGCCCAGCGCGCCCGCCCCCTCCTGGGCGTCGACTTCACCCACACCGCCCTGTACGACGAGCTGGCTCGGATATGCGCCGTGGTCCTGACGTCGGGCACCGAATGGATCCGGCCGGCCGTCGCCACCCGTGACCAACGCGACCTCCTGGGGATGCGCGGCGGGCAGGGCGTGTTCTCGATCGAGCGGCTCACGCGGACCGACGATCGGCCCGTGGAGTGGCGCCACACCGTCGTGCGCGGCGACCGCTACGCCTTCGTGTCACGCTGGTCACGATCGCAACCGTTCGAATCGACGATGGAGCCAGATCACCCAGCCGAGGAGGTCGCAACGTGATCTTCGAACAGTACTACCTCGACTGCTTGTCGCAGGCCTCCTACCTAGTGGGTGACGACACGACCGGACAAGCAGTCGTGGTCGATCCGAGGCGCGATGTCGATGAGTACATCGACGACGCCAAGGGGCACGGACTCACCATCGTCGCCGTGGCCGAGACCCACTTCCACGCCGACTTCGTGTCGGGCCACCTCGAGCTCGCCGACCGCACCGGTGCCGAGATCATCTACGGCGAGGCGGCCGATCCCGACTTCGCTCACCGCAAGGTGGCTGACGGTGAACAGCTGGCGCTCGGTGAGGTGGTGTTGGAGTTCAGGGCGACTCCGGGCCACACGCCCGAGAGCATCTCGATCGTGATCTGGGAGCACGCCGACGACTCGGCCCCGTTCGGAGTGCTCACCGGGGACACGCTCTTCATCGGCGACGTAGGGCGTCCCGACCTTCTGGCCTCGAGCGGTGTCACCGCCGACGAGCTGGGCCGGATGCTCCACGAAAGCCTTCGCACCAAGCTCCTGACGTTGCCCGACACCACCCGCGTCTTCCCGGCCCATGGAGCGGGGTCGGCGTGCGGCAAGCAGCTGAGCACCGAGACGTCGTCCACCATCGGCGAACAGCGATCCACCAACTACGCGCTCAGACCGATGACCACTGAGGAGTTCATCTCCGTCGTCACCGAAGGCCAGAGCCGAGCGCCCGACTACTTCTCCTTCGATGCCGACCGAAACCGGCACACCCATCCCCTGCTCGACCAGCACGCGCCTGATCGGCTGGCGGTCGACGATGTCGTGGACCGCCAGCAGGGCGGCGCCGTCGTCATCGACACCCGCGACGCGGCCTCGTTCGCCCGTGGCCACCTGCGAGGTTCCATCAACGTGGGTCTCGAGGGTCGGTTCGCGGAGTACGTCGGGTCCGTGGTCGATCCTGACGACGACATCGTCATCGTCGGGGAGGAGGGCATGGAGGCCGAGGCCCGCGTCCGGCTGGGCCGAATCGGCTTCGACCGGGTGAGCGGTCATCTACCCGACGTCGCTCGGGTCCTGGCCCAGCGACCCGAGCTGGCAGCTACCGCATCCCGACTCACCGCGGCCGTGCTCCGCGCACGGATGGCCGAACACGATGTAGACGTAGTCGACATTCGTGAAGCCGGCGAGCGGACCGAGGGCGCCATCCCTGGGGCGATCCACATCCCGTTGCGCGAGCTGCGTCACCGGCTCGACGAGATCCGCACAGAGAGGCCCGTCGTCATTCACTGCGCCGGGGGTTACCGATCGTCCATCGGTGCCAGCCTGCTGCGTCGGCGCGGGTGGACGGACGTGAGCGACCTCCTTGGGGGCTACGGCGCCTGGGCGTCGTCGTAGGTGGCCGACGCCGACCGTCCGCCATCGCTCCCCCACTGTCCATCTACGCTCTGATCGACGTCTGACCCGTGATTGGAGAGGCGACATGAACGAGCCGCCCAGCCCGTCCCCTTCCCCATCTCCATCAGGAGAAACGGGCGATCCCGACTTCTCGACGCCCCAGATCGTGATCCTGGCCTCGGCGGTACTCCTCGTCTTCTGTTCGTTCCTCCCGTGGTGGGAGTTCGGTTCCGGTGACCGCTCCGTCAGCCAGAACGCCTGGGAGAGCTTCCCGCTGTTCGTGTGGCCGATGATCTTCGGGCTGATCGCCGGGCTCTATGTGCTGTCCATCACCGTGGCCAAAGGGCTGAACCTTCCCGACCTGCCCTTCGGCTTCACGTGGGTCCAAGGACTGGTGGTGTGTGGGCTCATCGCCGTCCTGGAGACGTTGGCCTTCGTCATCGGCGCCGACCAACAGGCCATCGGCGCCTACCTTTCGTTCCTCGCCGCCATCGGCCTCCTGGTCGGTGCGGTGATGATGGTCAACGAGGCCTGACGCTTCGAGGGACACCGGCGGAGTCCTCCCGTCGACCTACAGTCGCCACCGTGACGACGTCGGGTGCTGTGGCGCGGGACTGGGTCGAGGTGATCGTCGAGGTCCCCCGCGGGTCGCGCAACAAGTACGAGATCGACCACGACTCCGGTGAGGTGTGGCTCGATCGGCTGCTCTTCACGGCCACCCGCTACCCCGCGGACTACGGCTTCGTGCCGCACACACTGGCCGAGGATGGCGACCCCCTCGACGCCATGGTCCTCGGGGACGAGCCGACGTTTCCCGGCTGTCACATTCGGGCTCGGCCGGTGGCCGTGTTCCTCATGGCCGACGAGGCGGGTCCCGACGCCAAGCTGTTGTGTGTTCCATCCGACGACCCGCGGTGGGACCACCTCCAGGACCTCGACGACATCTCGGCCCACCTGCGGGCTGAGATCCACCACTTCTTCGAGGTGTACAAGGCTCTGGAGCCGAACAAGGACACCGAGGTCGGCGAGTGGGCCGACGCCACCCGCGCCGCTGCGATCATCGATGCCGGCCGCGACGCCTACCGACCGGACTGAGCAACCGTGATAGGTGCCAGCGCACGACGCCCGTGGTGGAACGACGCGGTCGTCTACCAGATCTACCCGCGGTCGTTCTGCGACACGACGGGCAACGGGGTGGGCGACCTCGAAGGCATCCGTCGCCGCCTCGACCACATCGTCGACCTGGGCGTCGACGCGCTGTGGCTGTCACCGATGTTCCGGTCACCGATGGCCGACCACGGCTACGACGTAGCCGACTACTGCGATGTCGACCCGCTCTTCGGCTCGCTCGAGGACATCGATCGGTTGGTGGCCGAGGCCCACGACCGTGGGCTGAAGGTGCTGCTGGACTGGGTGCCCAACCACACCAGCGACCAGCATCCATGGTTCTTGGCATCTCGCTCGTCGGTGGGCGACTCGAAACGCAACTGGTACGTGTGGAGGGATGGCCGGGGGGTCGATGGCTCCGAGCCGCCCAACGATTGGACGGCGACCTTCCCGCCCGGCCCGGCATGGTCCCGCGACGACGCCAGCGGCCAGTGGTACCTCCACCTGTTCACCCCCGAGCAACCCGATCTCGACTGGCGCAACCCCGACGTCGTCGAGGCCATGCACGACACCCTGCGCTTCTGGCTCGACCGAGCCGTCGACGGGTTCCGGATGGACGTCATTCACATGATCGGCAAGGACCCCGACGGCCCCGGTCGCGAACCTCGCTCGGGCGAGCTCGAAGGCGTGGGCGACGAACCCCTCACCCACGAGCTGCTGCGCGGCATCCGAACCGTCCTCGACGGCTACGGCGGCGACCGAGTGGCCATCGGTGAGGTGTTCATCCTGAACCCCGAGACCGTTGCCCGGTTCTACGGCCACGACGACGAGCTCCACCTGGCCTTCTACTTCACCCCGCAGTTCACGCCGTTTCGCGCTCCCGACTGGCGCGCGCAGATCTCCGAAGTGGCGCACCATTTCGATCCACGAGGTGCGTGGCCGGTGTGGGTGCTCAACAACCACGACATCCCGCGCTTCCCGACGCGTACCGGTGGTGGAGATGCTCGAGCCAAGGCCGCCGCCCTGCTGCTGCTGACCCTGCGCGGCACCCCCTTCCTGTATGCCGGCGAGGAGCTGGGCCTCGAGGACGCCGACGTGCCCGAGCACTGGCGCCAGGACCCCGCTGGATTTCGCGACGGGTGCCGGGCTCCGATCCCGTGGGATGCCTCCGAAGCTCACGGCTGGGCGACGGCCGAAACCTGGCTGCCGTGGCCACCCGATGCCACCACCCGCTCGTCGGCGTCCCAGGCCGGCGATCCGAGCTCGATCCTCAACCTCTACCGGTCCCTCATCGCGGCGCGAAAGGTGTCGCCGGCGCTTCGCGAGGGCGACCTCGATCTGCTCGATGTCGACGACGAACGGGTCCTCTCCTACCGCCGCCACGTCCAGGGTGACGAGCGGGTGATCATGATCAACATGAGCGAGGACGACCTCACCGTCTCGCTCGCCGGCCGCTGGAGCATCGAGATCGGGACCAACGGTCCGGCCCCCAACACCCCGTTCACCGGAGCCCTCGCTCCCGATGAGGCCGTGCTCTTGACCTCAAACTCAATGCGGTAATTCCGCATTGCCCTATTAGGACCTGCACGGATTGGCGGGGGGTCCGGGGGGCAGAGCCTCCTGGCGGAGCCCCCCGGCTGTCGATCGGTCTGGCTCTGCCAGCCGATCGGCTGGCAGGCAGCGTCGACCGAAGGTCGACTCGTGCAGAAGCCGAGCGGAAAGGGTTTCCCTTTCCGCTCGAGTCCTTACTGCAGGGGTGGATCAACGCAACCCGCTTGACCGCCACCCGGTCCGGCGGGCTGGGTGCGGGGATAGGGCTCGGTGTAGCCACCTCCGGGTTCGTCGGTGGTGAGCCAGGTGACGATGGCGTCAGCCACTGCGCCACCCAAGCGCTGGTGGACGTCGGGCCGGGCCACCAGCGCCTCCTCCGCCGGATTCGACAGGTACGCGAGCTCCGCCAACACGGAGGGGACACCGGCGGTGTGGCGGAGCACGCCGTAGTAGTCGCCGCCCCGGCTGTTCGAGCGGTACTTGGCGCCCGCGTCGGTGTCGGCCACCCAGGCCACGTCGAACGGGGCCAGCGCGGCCGTGACCTCCTCCCAGAGGATGCCGGCCAACCGGCGCGACTCCACCGACGCGATCTGGAAGAACGTCTCGGTCCCCGGCCGCGACGAAGGACCGTCGGGATCTGCGTTGTGATGGATCGATACGAAGGCCCGGGCATCGACGGTCGTGGCGATCTGCGCTCGCGTCTCCAGAGTCATGCGCAGGTCGCGATCTCGGGTGAGGACCACGGTGAGGCCACGGGCCCGCAGCGACGCGGCGGCGGCCTGGGCCACGGCCAGGTTCAGATCCTTCTCGAGCACGCCGGCAGCACCGACGGCGCCGGTCTCGTCGCCACCGTGACCGGGGTCGAGCACCACGTGGGCGCCGTTCAGCGGATCGCCGCCGGTGACGGTCGCCGTCGCACCACACGGGGTGCGGACCGACCAGGCCCCCGGGCCGCCACCGACGATCGGGGCCACGAACCCGTCCAAGGTGAGCGCTCGCACCGGTCCGACCGGGATCGGGGCCACGGCACCAGCGGCGACGAGGTCGGTACCTGCCGAGGTGGTCGACCTCAGGGGCGATGTCGTGGACGTCACGGTCGGGTTGGACCCGACCCGACCGTGGTTCGCGTCAAGAGGCGACGGCGCGTCGACGACGACGGCCGCCGCCACCCCCGCCAACAGCAGCACCCCGATGGCGACGGCGAGGCGAGGTACGGACCGGTGCACGACGCTGCGTGGACGTCAGAGGTGCTTCACGACCTCGACCATCAGCTCCCCCGCTTCGGTGGGGCTGTGGCCAACGGCCACACCGGCGTCGGCGAGCGCCTCCATCTTGGCCTGGGCCGTGCCCTTGCCCCCCGAAACGATGGCACCGGCGTGCCCCATCTTCTTGCCCGCCGGGGCGGTGACTCCGGCGATGTAGGAGACGACCGGCTTGCTCATCTTGTCCTTGATGAACTCGGCTGCCTCCTCCTCCGCCGAGCCGCCGATCTCGCCGATCATCATGACGGCGTCGGTCTCGGGATCGGCCTCGAAGCGCTCGAGGCAGTCGATGAAGGTCGTACCCGGCACCGGGTCGCCGCCGATGCCCACACAGGAGGACACACCGATGTCGTTGAGCTTGAGCTCATACAGCGCCTGGTAGGTGAGGGTGCCCGAGCGGGACACGATGCCCACCGTCGCATCACCCGGCACCGGCGCCTTGGCGATGTGGCCGGCGGTGATGCCGATGTTGGCCTTGCCGGGGCTGATGATGCCGGGACAGTTGGGGCCGAGCAGAGCCACGTTGGGGAAGTCGCGCTGGAGCTTGTTGTAGAACCAGGCTTCGTCCTTGGCGGGCACACCTTCGGTGATGGCGACGATGAGCTCGACGCCACCCTCGGCCGCCTCGATGACCGCCGATAGCACGCCTGGGGCGGGAATGAAGATGCACGACGCGTTGGCGCCGGTCTCGGCCACGGCCTCGCCCACCGTGGCGAAGACCGGGATGCCATCCACGTCGGTTCCGGCCTTGTTCGGGTTGGTACCCGCCACCACCTTGGTGCCGTAGTCGCGGTTCAACAGGCCATAGAACCGGCCCTGGTTCCCGGTGAGGCCCTGGTAGACGACCCTTGTGGTCTCGTCGACGAAGATTGCCATCGGTGCGCCCTCCCCTCAGGCGGTGGCGAGGGCCACTGCGCTGCGGGCGGCCTCGAGCATGGTTGGTTGGATCTGGAGCTTGTCGGAGAGGTGGGGTTCGAGGATGGCTCGGCCCTCCTCAGCGTTGGTGCCGTCGAGGCGGATGACGACGGGCAGGTCGATCTGCACCCGCTCCAGGGCGGCGACGATCCCGTTGGCTACCTCTTCACCTTTGGTGATGCCGCCGAAGATGTTGATGAAGATGGAGCGGACCTCGGGGTCGCCGGTGATGACCTCCATGGCACCGGCCATGACGTCGGCCGACGCCCCGCCACCGATGTCCAAGAAGTTGGCCGCCCCGCCCCCCACCTGGTTGACGATGTCGACGGTGGACATGGCCAATCCGGCCCCGTTGGCGATGACGCCCACCGACCCCTGGAGCCCGACGTACTGGAGGCCCTTCTCCTTGGCTGACTCCTCCCGCTCGTCCCGGGGCTGGGTGGCCTCGATCTCGTCCCACCCCTCGTTGGGGTGGCGGTAGGCGGCGTTGGCGTCGAGGCTGACCTTGGCGTCAAGGGCGTGTACCTTGCCCTCGGTGGTGAGGATCAGCGGGTTGACCTCGACGAGGTCGGCGTCACCGTTCACGTAGCACTTGTAGAGCTGGAGCAGGATGTCGACCGCGCCGTCGGTGGCAGCCGGGTTGAGCGTGGCCGCCCGCACCCAGTCGCGAGCGGCATCGGGAGTGAGACCGTCGACCGGATCGATCCAGATCTTGGCGATGGCGTCGGGGTTGGACTCGGCCACCGACTCGATCTCGACACCACCCTCGGCCGACAGCATGCCCAGGTGCTTCTTGGCCGATCGATCGAGGGTGAACGATGCGTAGTACTCCTCGGCGATGTCCGAGGCGCGCTCCACCCAGAGGATCTTCACGATGTGCCCACCGATGTCGAGGCCCAAGATGTCGGTGGCGTGCTGGCGGCACTCCGCGGCATCGGCGGCCAGCTTCACGCCGCCGGCCTTGCCGCGACCGCCCACGTGCACCTGCGCCTTTACCACGACGGGATACCCGACCTCCTCCGCGGCGGCGACGGCGTCATCGACCGTGGTCACGGCCTGGCCGGCCGACACCGGGATGCCATAGCGGGCGAAGTACTGCTTGCCCTGGTACTCCATCAGATCCACGAGCGGGCTCCTTGGTTGTGGTTGGTGATCGATCGGTTCGATGGTTGTAGGTGCCGCCTGAGCCGGCGCGCCGCCGCCGATGGGGCGGGAGGATCGGACATCGGGTCAGCCGGCGTTGGCCGCCTTGGCGTCGAGCGTGGCTCGCAGCCACGAGGCAATGGTGGCCATGGGGGTGCCGGGTGTGAACACCTCGGCCACACCCTGCTCTTTGAGGGCGGCGATGTCGGCGTCGGGGATGATGCCGCCCCCGAACACCACGACGTCGTCGCGCCCACGCAGGGCGAGCTCGTCGATGACGCGGGGGAACAGCGTCATGTGCGCGCCCGACAGCAACGAGAGGCCGACGGCCACCGCGTCCTCTTGGAGCGCCGTCTCCGCCACCTGCTCGGGTGTCTGGTGAAGACCGGTGTAGATGACCTCGAACCCGGCATCGCGAAGGGCCCGGGCCACGACCTTTGCGCCACGATCGTGACCGTCGAGGCCGGGCTTGGCGACGACGACGCGATGAGGGGTCTCCACGGAACGGCGATACTACGACCCGCCTCCCAGCCCGTCCCACTCGGCCCGACCCCAACCGCCGGAGATCCATGAAGCGTCAGACCCGTCACCTCCTCATCGCTGCCGCTGGTGTCGCCGCCGGCATCGCCATGGTGGTGGCCGTCGTGGTCCTCGGGGAATCAGGAACCATCGAGCTCCAGCTCGGTGACGAAACGTTCGGCGCCGGACGAGCCGACGTGATGACCGACGTGATCGCCCGTGACGGCCCTGTCCTCTATCCCGATCTGTTGGGCCGTGACCGACCGATCTGGCTCCAGCACCTCGGCGAGGATCCGACCCGCGACTGGTTCGCCTTCGACGCCATCGCACCCGGTGCCGATGGCCGCTGCGTCACCGAGTGGCGCAGCGCGCCGGACGACGCCGACGGTGGCGAGTTCGCCGATCCCTGCTCCGGTGCCGTGTTCGGGGCTCGGGGGGTGGGACTCACCCGCTATCGGGTCGACGTGGTGGGCGGCGAGGTCATCGTCGACCTGCGTGCGGTGCGGTGGGTCAGGAGCTGAACAGGGAGCGCACCTCGCGCTTGTGCACCTTGCGGGTACCGGTGCGCGGGAGATCGTCGACAACGATCACCTTGGTAGGGCGCTTGTACTCGGCGAGATGGTCAGCGGCCCAGGCGATGACGTCGCCCGTGGTGGTGGTCGCACCCTCGGCGAAGCGCACCGCGGCCGCCGGCACCTCGCCGAGCCGGTCGTCGGGAAGCCCGACGACGCAGGCTTCAATGATGTCGGGGTGCTCCTCGAGCTTGTGCTCCACCTCGACGGCCACGATCGTGTACCCACCGTGAAGGATCACGTCCTTCTGCCGGCCGGCGAAGGAGACCATCCCCAGTGGCCCTCGGCGGGCGAGGTCGCCGGTGCGCAACCAGCCGTCGATGGTGACGGTCTCGGCGCTCCGCTCGTCGTCGCCGTGATATCCCCGCAGCACACCAGGTCCCTTGACCCACAGCTCGCCGATCTCACCCCGGTCGACCACCTCACCGTCGTCGTCGACGACCCGCATCTGGTAGCCGGGCAGCGAGATTCCCAGGAACTGGTCGGTGGGCAGGTGCAGGAACGGGGGGCTGATCTTGGCCGCCACCCCGCCTCCCACCTCGACCATTCCGTACCCCTCGGCAAAGGCAGCCTGACCCAGACTGGTGTGCACCAGCGGCAGGGTGAGGGTGGCGCCGAACTGCTTGAACTGGAGGGCCAGGTCCTCGGGCATGGCATCGGCGCCCGACGCCCAGAGGCGGACGCCCGACAGGTCACGGTCGGCCGCACCGGCCTCGAGGAGCATGCGGTACATGGCGGGGACCCCGACGAAGATCGACGAACGCCGGCGCTCGAGGGCGTCGAGCACGTCGAGCGGGCGGAACCGCGGGAGGTGATGCACGGGGATGCCGGCGGTGGCCAGCATGGTGACGACCGCGAATCCCATGATGTGGGCGAGCGGGAGTGATGCGACCGCCTCGTCGCGGCGAAGTCCCGACGGCCACAGTGCCAGAGGGGTGGCCGACCCGATGAGGGCACGGTGCGTGAGCCGGGCGCCCTTGGGCAGGCCAGTCGTTCCGGACGTGTAGAAGAGGGCAGCCACGTCGTCTGGTTCGGCTCCTACGGGCTCCTCGAGACAGGCGGCGTCGTCGACATCGTGAGCACTGTGGATCACAAGCGTCGCCTCGCAATCAGCGACGACGTGGTCGCACTCCTCTGGCCGCATCAGCGGGTTGACCGGCACGATGGTCCCGCCGGCGCGGCTGGCGGCGCAGCAGAGCAGGAAGAACTCGTACGTGTTGGGAGTGGCGATGACCACTCGATCACCAGGAGCGATCCGCTTGGAGATGCCTCCCGCCCAGCGGGACACCCGCTTGGCCGCCTGCCGGTAGGTGAGGCTCAGCTCGGGATCGGACTGGGTGACGAGGATCCGATCCTCGTGGACACGCGCCAGCCGTTCCATGAGATCGCCCAGCGTGACGTGGCGGCGGATGGCCAGGTCGGCGCGTTCGAGGGTCCGCATGAAGATCACCTCTGGGTCGATTCGGCCCCGGTTGGCGGTGGTGGGTGCTGAGAGCAGATGACCCTCAGCCTGCCGCGCTGGCACCGGTGGGTGCCAACTTCCGCGAGCGGTTGGTCACTCGACCTTGTCGAGGGGTGCCCACGAGAGGAGAAGGCGCTTGTCGCCGACCGAGGGGAAGCGGACCAGGGCCTCGGCCTTGTCGCCGGATCCTTCGGTCTCGACGACGGTGCCCACGCCCCATGTGCCATGGCGCACGCGATCGCCCGGTTGGAGACCCAGGTCCTGCCCGCCTGTGTCGATTGAATTGCGATGGCCCGCGGCGACTGCCGAGTCGACGAGCGCCTGGTGGCCCCGCCCTCCTCCGAACGTCCGACCCGCCGGCTGGTCATCAGGATCGCCCCAACCGCCTCCGTCATCGCTGTCCCGGGAGCGTCGCCGGCCCAGGCCGCGGCCGTGGCGCGACCACCCGCCGCCACTACGTCGGCCGTGGCGGCGCGGTGGCGTGACGTCGTCGAGCAGCTCGGCGGGGAGCTCCTTGAGGAAGCGGCTGGGCGGGTTGTACTGGCTCGAACCGTGCAGCATCCGCACCTCGGCGTTGCACAGGTACAACCGCCGCTGCGCCCGGGTGATGCCGACGTAGCAGAGGCGACGCTCCTCCTCGAGCTGGTGGGGATCACCGAGGCTGTTCATGTGAGGGAACACACCGTCCTCGAGACCCAGGAGGAACACCACCGGGTACTCGAGGCCCTTGGCTGAGTGCAGGGTCATGAGCACGACTGAGGTCTCGTCGCCGCGCTCGGCCTCGAGGGCATCGGTGTCGGCCACGAGGCTGACCTGTTCCAGGAACTCGTCGATCCCGCCCGCTTCCGCGGCGACGTTGAGAAGCTCTTCGATGTTCTCGAGCCGCCCCTCGGATTCGATGGTGCCCTCGGCTCGCAGCTCGGCCTGGTAGCCGGTGCGCTCGATGGCGACCTCGATTGCGGCGGCCGCTGACTCCTTTGCCGCCTCCCGCACCTGGGCCAGGGCGACCAGGAAGCGGCCGATGCCTTGGCCGGGGCGGGGGCCGACGCCGGCCTCGTGGCTTCGTTCGAGCGCCTCGTTGAAGGTGACGCCGTGGGCCGCCGCCCACTGCTCGAGCGTGCCGACCGTGGTATCCCCGACCCCCCGCTTGGGCACGTTCAGCACCCGCTTGAGCGACACCTCGTCGAACGGGTTGGTGGCCGCCTTCACGTAGGCGAGAACGTCTTTGATCTCACGGCGGTCGTAGAAGCGGGTGCCGCCGATCACCTTGTAGGGCACACCGGTGCGGACGAGCTCCTCCTCGACGGCACGGCTCTGAGCATTGGTTCGGTAGAAGACCGCCATCTCTCCCCATCCCACCTCGCCGGTGTCGCGCAGGCGAGCAACCTCGTGCGCCACGAAGCGGGCTTCGTCGTGCTCGTCGGTGGCCTCGTAGCGCCGGATCGGTTCGCCCTCGCCGGCGTCGGTCCACAGGTCCTTGGGCTGGCGGTACTGGTTGTTGGAGATCACCGCGTTCGCCGCGTTCAGGATGCGGCTGGTCGAGCGGTAGTTCTGGTCGAGCACCACGGTGGTGGCCTCGGGGAACGCCTCGGAGAACCCCAAGAAGTTCCGGTGATCAGCACCTCGAAAGCTGTACACCGACTGGTCGCTGTCGCCCACCACGCAGACGTTGCCGTGGCCCTGGCCCAGGCGCACGACAAGCTCGTTCTGGGTGGCGTTGGTGTCCTGGTACTCGTCGACGAGGATGTGACCGAAGCGCTCCTGGTAGTGCATCAGGACGTCGGGGTGGTCGCGCATGATCTGCACGGTGACCAACAACAGGTCGTCGAAGTCCATGGCGTTCGCCCGGCGCAGACGGGCTTGGTACTGCTCGTAGACCTCGGCCACCTTCCGCTCGAAGATGGTGCGAGCACTCTCGCCGAGCGATGCCACCGACATTCCCTCGTTCTTGGCGGCCGAGATGGCCGCGTGCACCTTGCGGGGCGGAAGGCGCTTGGGGTCGGCCCCGAGGTCGCGAAGCACGTAGGTGGCCAGCCGCACGGCGTCGGCCTGGTCGTAGATGGTGAACCCCGACTGGTAGCCGCCGAGCTCGGCCTCGCGTCGGAGGATCCGCACGCACGCAGAGTGGAACGTGGAGACCCACATCTTCGAGGCGACGGGGCCCACCAACCGAGCGACGCGCGACTTCATCTCGTCGGCTGCCTTGTTGGTGAAGGTGATGGCCAGGATGTCGAACGGCGAGACATTGCGATCGCGGATGAGGTGGGCGATGCGGTGCGTGAGCACGCGGGTCTTGCCCGAACCGGCGCCGGCGATCACCTGGAGCGGGCCCTCGGGGTGGGTGACGGCGTCGTACTGGGCCGGGTTCAGGTCATCGAGAAGCCGGTCGGCCTGCTCCGGAGCGTCGGTCACCGAACCACCCTACCGGTGCCGCCATCGCGCCAAACCACACGCGTGTGAGCCCACCGGAGCGCTCAGAGCAGGCGGTCGGCGAAGAAGTCGAGAACCTGGTGCAAGGCGTCGCGAGTGGGATGGCCCTCTACGTCCTGGAGGTCCTCGGTGAGCACAGAGTGGGCGATGGACTTGTTGCCCCACGGATTGCCCTTCGACGAGTCGATCTCCACGCCGATGAACGCCTCGCCGAGCTGGCGTCGGAGCGCGTCGAATCGGTCGCCGGGCGCCATCCGGTCGTTGGTGAACCGGAGACCCAGAACCTGGCACCCATCGGCGGCGCGCTCCTTCACCACCTCGAGGTCCGAAGGCGAGACACCGAGGTCTCTGCGGTGCGAACGGGTGAGTGGAAACGGGCTCGAGGGCTGGGACAGCACCGGCGCCACGACGACGGGATCGACCATCATCCCCAGAGCGAACCCCCCCGAGAAGCACATGCCCACCGCACCGACGCCCGGGCCGCCACCACGCTGGTGGGCGGTGCGCGACAGCGCCTTGAGCCACTCGATGATCGGCGACGTCTTCCCCGTCGCCAGCATGGTGAACTCCCGGGCCACGCACACCCTGGCCATCGACGACAGGATGTAGGGCATCGCCGGCTCCTTGCCCACCGTGCCCACAAGGTCGGGCATGAACACCGACATGCCTCGGTCGATCACCCGGCGGCCGAAGTCGGCGACCTTGGGCGTGACCCCGGGGATCTCGTGGACGACGACCACGGCGGGGCCCTCTCCTCCGACCCACACGTCGCGTGTGGCCCCACCGTGAGTGAATGGCTCCGGTGTGAATCCGTCGAGGGGTCCAGGCATCCGCTCACCCTATGACGCCACGGGTCCCCCAGCGATCAGGCGGGAGGACCGCAGAACGAGTCGGCCGCTTCGGCGCAGAGAGCGGCGAGGCGGGACTCGCATCGCCCGTACTTCTTCCGGTAGCCGCCGTGGCGGTAGGTCTCGGGGAAGAGGTCACCGATGGGCCGCCCCTCGAGCACAACCGGCACCCCGGCGTCGTAGAGCTCGTCGACGAGGTGCACGAACAGCAGGGCGTCGCCCTGGTTGGGAAGCGGGCGCAGGTTCTCCATCACCACCAGGTCGAGGCCGTCGACCAGGGCGTGGTACTGGACCGGGTGGATCGAACGGAGATGTCCGATCACATCGACGGCGTCGTCCACGGCGACCGCCGCCCCGCCTTCGAGCGCCGCACCCGCCACCCGGGCGGCAACGTCGGGCGCGACACAATCCGCTTCGTGACGGGTTCTGGCCCGATAGTCGGGACCATCGATCCGCACGACGTCGAAGTGGTCGGCGATGGCCGTGATCTCACGGCGGAAGTCGTCGGCGGCGAATCGTCCCTCGCCCAGCCGGTCGGGCAACGAGTTCGACGTGGTGACCACCCGCGCTCCACCCTTGGCCACCGCAGCCCGGAGGAAGGTGACAGCCAGGAGCGTGTTGCCCACGTCGTCGAGCTCGAACTCGTCGATGCACAGGAGCCGGAAGTGGGCGAAGGCCTCGATGGCGGCCGGCATCCCCAGGAACCCGACGATCGCCGTGAGCTCGGCGAAGGTGAGGTAGGCCGAGGGAACGAGGTTGAAGGTCGCCTCGTACCACGCGGCGGCGAGCAAGTGGGTCTTGCCCACCCCGTAACCTCCGTCGAGGTAGCGGCCACGGGTGGCATCGCCCGTCGGCGCCGGGCGGTGGCGACGCCGGGCGAGTCGGCTCAACGGCGACGGGCGCACCGGACGGCCGGCCTGCTGGCCGACGAGATCGGCGATGAAGGCGACCAGACCATCTCGGGCAGCCGCCTGCGAGGGGTGCGAGGCGTCGGGCAGGAAGGTGTCGAAGCGAACGTCGGAGAACCGCCGGGGTGGCACCAGTGACTCCACCAGGGTCGCAACGTCGTGGCGTGGGTGGCGATCGACGAGCCTCAGCGAGGTTCCCGTCACTCCCATTCGATGGTGCCGGGCGGTTTCGACGTGATGTCGTACGCCACGCGGTTGACGCTGTCGACCTCGTTGATGATGCGAGTCGAGAGCTTGGCCAGCAGCTCGTGAGGCAGCCGGGCCCAGTCGGCGGTCATGGCATCGTCGGAGGTGACGGCGCGGATGACGACGGGGTACGCGTACGTCCGCTCGTCGCCCATCACCCCGACGGACCGGATGTCGGGGAGCACGGCGAACGCCTGCCAGATCTCCCGCTCGAGGCCGGCCGCCCGCAGCTCCTCACGGACGATGGCGTCGGCTCGGCGCAGAACGGCAAGCTTGGTGGGTGTGACCTCACCGATGATGCGCACGGCCAGTCCTGGCCCCGGGAAGGGCTGGCGCCACACGATCTCGGCCGGCAGCCCGAGCTCCTCACCCACTCGCCGGACCTCGTCCTTGAAGAGATCCCGCAGCGGTTCGCAGAGCTCGAACTCCATGTCGTCGGGGAGGCCACCGACGTTGTGGTGGCTTTTGATCTTTGCCGCGTCGGCGGTGCCGCTCTCGATCACGTCGGGGTAGAGAGTCCCTTGGACGAGGTAGGTGGCGTCGCCGGCGTCAGCCGCCGCCTGTTCGAAGGTGCGGATGAACAGCTCACCGATGATCTTCCGCTTCTCCTCGGGATCGGTGATGCCGGCCAGCCGCTCAGCGAATCGGTCGGCGGCGTCGACATGGATCAGCCGGATGCCCTGATGTCGCTCGAAGGTATCGACGACCTGTTCCGCCTCACCCTCTCGCAGCAGCCCGTGGTCGACGAAGACGCACGTGAGCTGATCACCGACAGCGCGGTGGACCAGCGCGGCGGCCACCGAAGAGTCGACGCCGCCGGAGAGGCCGCAGATGACATCGTCGGAGCCGACCTGGGCCCGGATGGCCTCCACCTGGCTGTCGATGATCGACGTCATGGTCCAGCTGGGGCGGGCGCCCGCCGCGTCGTACAGGAAGTGCTGGAGCACCTCTTGGCCGTGGGGAGTGTGCGCGACCTCGGGATGGAACTGCACACCGTAGAAGCCTCCGTCGGTGTCTTCGAAGGCCGCGACCGGGGCTTCGGCCGATGAGGCCGTGACCAGCGAACCCGGAGGCGGGGTGGTGATCGAATCGAAGTGGCTCATCCACACCGGCTGGCGCGACGGCAGGCCGTGGCCGAGAAGGACGCCGGGTTCGAGCACTTCGAGGTCGGTACCTCCGTACTCGCCGCGCCCGGTGCGCGACACCTCGCCACCGCGATCGCGGGCGATGAGCTGGGCGCCGTAACAGATGCCCAGGACCGGGATGTCGAGGTCGTAGATGGCCGGGTCGATGCCAGGGGCGCCGTCGACGTGCACTGACTTCGGTCCACCGCTGAAGATCAGCGCCGTGGGTCCGAGCTCGGCCACCTCGGCGGCGCTGATCGTGCTCGGCACGATCTCGGAGTGGACGTGGGCCTCACGGACCCGGCGAGCGATGAGCTGGGCGTACTGGGCGCCGAAGTCGACGACGAGAACAGTGTCGAAGGATTCGGCGGTCATCGGTGCTCAGTGAGTTCGGAGGGCAGTATCGAACGGCGGCCGGGGGGAAGGGTCAGGACCCCATCCCGATGCCTTGGCTGCGCTGGAGGCTCTTGCCTTCGGTCTGGAGCGCGGGCGCCACCATGACCTCGGCCTTCTGGAACTCCTTCACCGACTCGTAACCACACGTGGACATCGAGGTGCGGAGGGCACCGAAGAGGTTGAGCCGACCGTCGTTCTCGTGGGCGGGTCCCACCAGGATCTCTTCGAGCGTTCCCCGGACGCCCACCTCGACCCGTGCGCCGCGCGGCAGCGTGGGATGGAAGGTGGCCATTCCCCAGTGGTAGCCGCGGCCGGGGGCCTCAACGGCAGCGGCGAGGGGGGAGCCGATCATCACCGCGTCGGCACCGCAGGCGATGGCTTTGGCAACGTCGCCACCGGTGCCCATTCCGCCATCGGCGATGACGTGGACGTAGACGCCGGTCTCGTCGAGGTGACGCATCCGTGCCCCGGCCGCGTCGGCGATGGCGGTGGCCTGGGGCACACCGATGCCGAGCACACCGCGGCTGGTGCAGGCGTGACCGGGACCGACGCCGACGAGGATGCCGACGGCACCGGTGCGCATGAGGTGCAGCGCAGCCTGATAGCTGGCACACCCACCGACGATGCAGGGGATGTCGAGCTCTCGGATGAACTTCTTCAGGTTCAACGGCTCACGCGTCTTCGACACGTGCTCGGCCGAGACGACGGTGCCCTGGATGACCAACAGGTCGAGCTCGGCGGCGATGATGGCGGGTGCGAAGTGCTCGGTGCGAGGCGGCGTGACCGACGCGCAGCTGACCACGCCTGCATCCTTGATCTCCCGGATGCGCCGGGTGACGAGATCGAGGTCGACGTCTCGGGTGTAGATGTCCTGCATCCGCAGTGTGGCCTTCTCGGGCGGAAGCTCGGCGATCTCGGCCAGGAGCGCGTCGGGGTCCTCGTAGCGGGTCCAGAGACCCTCGAGGTTCAGCACACCGACGCCACCGATGCGGCCGATCTCGATGGCCGTGGCCGGGCTGATGACCCCGTCCATGGCCGCGCCCATCAACGGGAGATCGAAGGTGTAGGCGTCGATCTCCCAGGAGATGTCGACGTCCTCGGGATCTCGGGTGCGCCTGCTCGGCACGATGGCGATGTCGTCGAACCCATACGCCCGGCGACCAGACTTCCCGATGCCGATCTCGACCTCAGCCACAGGGGGGAACCTCCGGAAACTCGACCCCTAAAGGGCTGAGTGTAGCCATGGCCTCCGACCGATCACGAACCCCTCGGCATGCCGGTGTGGAGCCCTGGGCACGGTCAGGACACACGGTCAGGACACACGGTCAGGACTTGAGGACGTTCAGGATCTGGCGGGCCACCGCCCCCGACATCTCGTAGCGCACCTGCTTGCGGGCATCGCGCACCTTGGTGAGGACGCTGCCACCGGTGAGCTGTTCGACCGAGTCCAAGCCGGCCACCACCGCTTCCTTGGAGATGTCCGTGGCCCGGTAGCCCATCGAGGTGAGACCCTTGATGATGTCGTTCTGAGCGACAGGGCCGGGCGCGGCGGTGGCGAGCACGCGAAGTGCGTCCTTGGTGATCTCGGCGGCCTGTTCGACCGCCTCGACCGGCGTGAGATGGCCTCCGGGCGCTCCCTCGACCGATGCCAGCCAGCGCCGAACCTTCAGCACGATCTCCTGGTGGGACTCGCCGTCGAACGTCAACGTGGCCATGGGTGCCCAGCGTAGGACGTTCAGATGCCGCGCTCGGGGTCGGTGCCGGTGATGCGCCCCAACAGGTCGACGAGCATCGCACCGGTGGCGCCCCACACCGTGTCGCCGACCAGCTCGAAGAAGTAGATGGGACGATCGACCGGACCGAGGCCCCATCGCTCCTCGCGGAAGTGCTGGGGATCCAACAGCTCGCTGAGCGGCACGTGCAGGACCCGCTCGACCTCCGCGGGGTTGGGCGTGAGCGCGGGCGGGGCGTCGAGGACGCCGACCACAGGAACGATGAAGCTGCCACTGCTGATGGTGGCGAGGTGATCGAGCTCGCCGATGACCTCTACCTTGTCAGGGGGCAACGCCACCTCCTCGTTGGCCTCCCGCAGCGCGGTGGCCACTGCATCCTCTCCCTCGTCCTGGCGGCCTCCGGGGAACGCCACCTCCCAGCGATGGCTGCGCAGGTGGCGGGACCTGCGGGTGAGCACGACGTGGGCCTCACCGCCGTCCTCGTAGAGAGCGGCCAGAACCGCGGAGGCCCGAGGGCGGAACCGCTCCACCAGCGCGGGACGAGGCGCCCGCCCCGAGGCGAAGGCGCGAACCACGTCGTCGATGCTCACCCGGCGCTGTCCGGGGTCGAGGTGAGCCCACGGAGGCGGTTGGCCTCGCTTGGTACCCGGTGGGCGGGGGATGCGCTGAGGGCCGCCCCGGGCGTTGGTCGGGGTGCCGTCGCCGCTCACGCGTCCTGGTCGGTGATGGCCAGCGCGGAGAGCAGCTCGGCCAGACCGTGCTTCTTCAGCTCGGCCAGGGTCTGCCCAGGCGGCACCTCGCCGCGCTCCCACCCTTCCCAGTGCTCGAGCAGGACGTTGGGGTCGGGCGGCGGGCGGTCCATTGCGAGGAGCGTATCGACCGCATCGGACCGCGGGCGCCCCAGGCGCGGATCGAGCCGCCCGAAGGCGGCCCGATCGTGCGCGTTCAGCAATGTGGCGCGGGGCTACATCATGCCCATGCCACCCATGCCGCCCATGCCACCCATGGGGTCCATGCCGCCGCCCGGCATGGCCGGGGCGTCCTCGGGGATGTCGGCGACGAGGGCCTCGGTGGTGAGCAGCAGCCCGGCGACCGACGCCGCGTTCTGGATGGCGGCGCGGGTGACCTTGGCGGGGTCGATGACGCCAGCCTTGAGCAGGTCGACGATCTCGCCGGTGGCCGCGTCGAGCCCGATGGGGCCGGTCTCGGCTTCCACTCGCTGAACTTCGACGGAACCTTCGAGTCCGGCGTTCTCGGCGATCCAGCGGGTGGGAGCAGCGAGCGCTCGCCACACGATGTTGGCACCGGTGGCCTCGTCGCCGTCGAGGTCGAGGGCCGCGATCGAGACCCGGGCCCGCAGCAGCGCGGTGCCGCCGCCAGGGACGACGCCCTCTTCGATGGCGGCGCGGGTGGCCGACAGGGCGTCCTCGATGCGGTGCTTCTTCTCCTTGAGCTCCACCTCGGTGGCGGCACCGACCTTGACGACGGCCACGCCGCCCGACAACTTGGCGAGGCGCTCCTGGAGCTTCTCGCGGTCCCAGTCGGAGTCGGTGTCCTCGATCTCGCGCTTGATCTGGGCGATTCGGCCGGCCACGTCCTCGTGGGAACCGGCACCCTCGACGATCGTGGTGTCGTCCTTGGTGATGACCACCTTGCGAGCCGAACCCAACAGGTCGACCGTGGTGTTCTCCAGCTTGAGGCCGACCTCCTCGGAGATGACCTGGGCACTGGTGAGCACAGCCATGTCCTGGAGCATGGCCTTGCGGCGCTCACCGAAGCCGGGAGCCTTGACCGCGGCCGAGGAGAAGGTGCCCCGGATCTTGTTCACGACAAGAGTGGCCAAGGCCTCGCCCTCGACGTCCTCGGCGACGATCAACAGGGGCTTGCCACCCTGCATGATCTTCTCGAGCACTGGGACGAGATCGTGGACGGCGCTGATCTTCCCGTTCACGAGAAGGATGTGAGGCTCCTCGAGCACCGTCTCCTGGCGCTCGGGATCGGTCACGAAATGAGGCGACAGGTAGCCCTTGTCGAACTGCATCCCCTCGGTGAACTCGAGCTCCATCCCGAAGGTGTTGGACTCCTCGACGGTGACGACCCCGTCCTTGCCGACCTTGTCGATGGCATCGGCGATGGTCTCACCGATGGTGGTGTCGGCGGCGGAGATGGACGCGACCTGGGCGATCTCCTCCTTCTCGTCGATCTCCTTGGCCATCTCACCGAGCGAGCCGACAGCGGCGGCGACGGCGGCATCGATGCCCCGCTTCAAGGCGGTGGGGTTGGCACCGGCCGCCACGTTGCGGAGGCCCTCGCTGATCATCGACTGGGCCAACACGGTGGCGGTGGTGGTGCCGTCGCCGGCGACGTCGTTGGTCTTGGTGGCGACTTCCTTCACGAGCTGGGCGCCCATGTTCTCGAAGGCGTCATCGAGCTCGACCTCTCGTGCGATCGACACCCCGTCGTTGGTGATGGTGGGGGCACCCCACTTCTTCCCGATCACGACGTTGCGACCCTTGGGACCGATGGTGACCTTCACCGCGTCGGCCAGCTTGTTCACACCGGTCTCGAGCGCACGGCGGGCGCTCTCGTCGAACTTCAACTGCTTGGGCATGTCGCCTCCCGGGCGAGATATGTGTCAGATGACAACGGGCGCACGGCCCGCGGACCGCCGTCGCCGCGGGGGCGGCGACGGACGGTCGGGGGACTACTTGACGATGGCCAGGATGTCGCGGCTGTTGAGGATCAGCAGATCCTCACCACCTTCGGTGATCTCGGTACCGCCGTACTTGCTGTAGATGACGGTCTGGCCCACCTCGACGTCGAGGGGGACGATCTCACCCGTCTGCTCCGAACGAGCACCGGGGCCGGCAGCCAGGATCTCGCCTTGCTGGGGCTTCTCCTTGGCGGTGTCGGGGATGACCAGACCGCTGGCGGTGGTCTCCTCGGACTCGCTGGGGCGCACGACCACGCGGTCGCCGAGCGGCTGAAGATTCATGGTGGCTGCCTCCGTTGGCATGGTTTCGCCGGCCTCTTCGGCCGAGCGTTAGCACTCTCCACTTGCGAGTGCTAACCCTATGCGGGAGTCGCCAGGGGTTGCAACCCCGACAGCTCGGTTCTCACATCGGTGGCAGGCGCAGCCCCGGCTGTGCCCCTACATCGAGGGGAGTGGCGCCGTCGGAACGAAGTCGATGCCACCCCACCGCCGCCACCATGGCCGCGTTGTCGGTGCACATCGCCATCGACGGGACATGGCAACGCAATCCGTCGCGTTCACACGCGCTCACCATCCGAGCCCGCAACAGCGAGTTGGCGGCTACTCCTCCGGCAAGGCACACGCCGGTGGCCTCGACCTCGAGGGCGGCGGCGAGGGTCTTGGCCACCAACACGTCGATGGCAGCCTCCTGAAACGACGCCGCCATGTCAGGCGTGCTGACGTCGGGGTGCTTGCGGACGTAGTTGACCACCGCCGTCTTCAGGCCGCTGAAGCTGAAGTCGAGGCCGTCGTTCATCATCGGCCGGGGCAGCGGGACGGCTTCGGGATCGCCATCGAGCGACACTCGATCGATGGCGGGCCCGCCCGGATAGCCGAGGCCCAGGTAGCGGGCCACCTTGTCGAACGCCTCGCCGGCGGCATCGTCGACGGTGCTCCCGAGCACCCGGTACTGGCCGTGGTCCACCATGTGGATGATCTCGGTGTGCCCACCCGAAACCAACAAGATGACGACGGGGAGCTGGAGGTGGGGGTTCTCGATGAGCGGGGCATACAGATGCGCTTCGAGGTGGTTCACCCCGACGAAGGGCACGTCCCACACCAGGGCCATCGCCTTGGCCGCTGACAATCCGACCAGCAGCGAACCCATCAGACCAGGGCCGATGGTGGCAGCGACCGCGCCGACATCGTCGCCATCGGTACCCGCCTCCACCATCGCCTGGGCCACGACAGGTGTGATCAGGTCGAGGTGGGCACGACTGGCGATCTCGGGGACCACGCCACCGTAACGGGCGTGGAGGTCGACCTGACTCGACACCACCGATGACAAGACGACGACCCCGTCGGCGACGACGGCGGCGGCCGTCTCGTCACACGACGATTCGATGCCGAGCACCTTCAGGCTGAGATCGGGTACGTCCTCGAGGGTCGGGAGGCTCACGGGTCGGTCCTAGCAGTCATGGCCGATGGCGTCGTGGGAGACCACGGCGTGGAGGGTCGGATCGAGCACAGTCGGGCTGGGCAACCGCGCGGCGATGTCGACGAGCCGCCTCTCGTAGCCGGCGCTGTCGATGTCGTGCACCCACATGACCAGCGCGTCCTCGCCGGACTCGCGGTAGTAGCCCCGGCGAACTCCGACCGGCGCGAACCCGAAGCGTCGATACATCTCCTGGGCCGCGGTGTTCGACTGGCGGACCTCGAGGGTCAGGGCGGTCATGCCCCGGGCCCGAGCAACCCGGGTCTGGCTGAGCATCAGGTGCGTTCCGAGCCCTTGGCGGTGCCGGGACGGGTCGACGGCGATGGTGGTGATGTGAGCCTCGTCCGGCGCGAACATCAACCCGGAGTACCCGACGACGTGGGACCCGACGCGAGCGACGATGTAACACCGCGCCGTACGCATCGAGAGCTCGGAGGTGAACAACCCGTGCGTCCAGGGGCGGGTGTACACCTGCTGCTCGATGGTGAGCACGGAGCGAAGGTGCCGGCGTCGCATGGGACCGACGTGCACCGGTGAGACGGTGCTGCCGTCGGAGGAGCGAGAGCTGGGGGCGCGGAGAGCCATGGTGGTGACCGGCGGTCAGGCGCCGGTGCGCACCTCCCAGTTGATCTCGGCATCGGCCTTCCGCAGGTAGACGGGATGGAGGTCAGTGGGTTGGACGAAGTCCTCACGAAGGGCTCGGGCGTGGGCAAGCTGGACGAGTGCAGCCGCCGATGGACTGGACTGACCGGCTTCCACGAGCTCCACCCGGCCGGCATCTCGGAACTCCTCCGCGTAGCGGATGGCCCCGTCGCCCACCACCAGGCACTCCTCACGTGTGCTCGCCAGCTCGGTGGCCACGTCCCGGGGACTGGCCACCCGGTGTTCGCTGAGTCGCTGCACTCCTCCGGGAACCTGGCGGTAGCGGCCGACGAACACCTCGCCCCTTCGAGCGTCGATCACGGCAACGATGAGCTTGGGCGACTGCCGCATGGAGAAGGCGAGCAGATCCAGGCTGGCCACCCCGATCATCGGCACCCGCAGCGCCTGGGCGATGCCCTTGGCGGTGGCGATGCCGACTCGCAGCCCGGTGAACAGGCCGGGGCCGACGTCGACGGCCACCACGGAGATCTCGCGAATCTCGATGCGGGCCTGGCGGAGGACGAACTCGATGCCGGGAGCGAGCATCTCGGCGTGGCGGGGCCGTCGGTTCACATGGAAGCTGACCAGGACGCCTTCGTGGCCGCCGACGGCGACGCCCACCTGTGGGGTGGCGGTCTCGATGCCCAGTATCAGCACGGCTCAGCGCTCGACCCAGTGGGTCACAGCCCGCCGTAGCTCGGCGTCGCGGCCCGCCCACGGCGACCCGGTTGCGGAAAGAGACACCAGGCGCACATCGGGATCGTCGGTGAGCTCCAGGTGCACCTGCAGGTAGTCACGGGGAAGCAGGGGCTCGGCCACATCACCCCATTCGATCAGCGTGACACCGCCGTCATCGAGCATCTCGTTGAGCCCGAGGTCGATCACCTCCTGGTGGTGGTCGAGCCGGTAGACGTCGACGTGGTGCAATCGGAGACGCGCCGCATACTCGCGAACGAGGGTGTAGGTGGGGCTGACCACTGCCTCGGCCACGCCCAGACCTCGAGCAAACCCCTGTGCGAAGGTGGTCTTGCCCGAGCCCATGTTGCCGCACAGCAGGATGATGTCGCGCTCGCGCGCCAACCGGGCGATGACCCCGGCCAGGGTTCGGGTGTCGTCGCTGCTGTGGGTGCGGAAGGTGATCACGCCGCCGCTCGCTTGGCCCGGATCAGGTCGGCTCGCATCTTCGCCATCGGCTCGGCTCCACCGCGCAGCACCGCGGCAGGGTGATACGTGGGGATGAGGACGCCGGTGCGGAACGGGTAGGAACGGCCGCGGAGCTTGCCGATGCCATCGGTGGTGTCGAGCAGCGTCTGAGCGGCAAACCGTCCGAGCGTCACCACCACCTTCGGGGCCACGGCGGTGACCTGAGCGTCGAGATAGCCCCGGCAGGCGTCGATCTCGGCGGGCTTGGGGTCGCGATTGGCCGGCGGTCGACACTTGACGCAGTTGGCGATGTAGACACCCCGGGCGCGGGTGAGACCCATCTCCTCGGCCATGAGCCGGTCCAACAGCTTGCCGCTGCGACCGACGAACGGTTGGCCGAGCCGGTCTTCCTCGGCACCAGGACCCTCACCGACGAACATCACGTCAGCGTTGGGATCCCCGACCCCGAAGACGACGTGGGTTCGACCCTCGGCGAGGGGGCAGCGCGTGCACACCGCCGCCTCCGCCGACACGACCTCGAGGCTTCTCACGGCTTGGAGGTTACTGGCGGCCGATCACTGGATCGCCGTCCGGTGGTGCGGCGACGACGGCGGCCGCCGTGGCTCGTACCGCCAGCGCTCTCACGAGGTCGACCGGCGCGCCGACGGTGCCGGTGGCCGCCGCCACGAATACGTCGCCGTCGACCGTGGTGTGGGGCGGGTCGATGGCTCGAGCCAGACCGTCGTGGGCGCCCTGGGCAACCAGGAAGCAGTGCGGCTTGGTGAGTCTGGCGTTGGTCACGATCACCCCGATGGTGGTGTTGCCCTCGGTGAGCACTCCGTCGGGATCGAACCCTGCGAGGTCGGCTGGGCCCTCAGCGGCGGGAAGCCCGGCCGCGTTGACCACGACCAGGGCGGCGACGACGAGGCCGTCGATCCGCTCACCGGCGGTGCCGACGCCGCCCCGCCGGGTCCGGTCGAACCCCATGCGAGCACCCGTGCCTGCTCCGACGGCGCCGGTCTGGACGGGATCGGCTGAGGCCATCTCGCAGGCGAGGTAGCCGTCCTCGGCGGTCGGACGAACCGATCCATCGCCCACCGGCAGGTCGAAGATGCTCAGCGCGACGACGATCGGCACCGGGCCAGCCGAGGTGGGGTGGCCCAGGCCACGCTCCTCGCACCACCGCATGGCACCGTCGGCGGCCGCCAGCCCGAACGCCGAGCCGCCACAGAGCATCAGGGCGTCGAGTCGCTGCATGCGTCGAACGGGATCCAACAGCGCGACCTCGCGCGTGGCCGGAGCACCGCCGCGCACCTCCGCCGAGGCCACGGTGCCGGAGGGGAAGAGCACCGCGGTCACTCCGGTCTGGGCATCGGCATGGGTGACGTGGCCCACCCGAACGCCGTCGACCTCGGTGATCATGGCTGGTCGGCGATCGTGCCGACGTGCCGGCGGGGTACCCGGGACGAGATCCCGCAAACGACCTCATAGCCGATGGTGTCGAGTCGGTCAGCCCATTCCTCGGCCGTCACCGAGGTGCCGTCTTGAGAGCCGATGAGCACCACCTCGTCACCGATCTGGGGGGGATCGGAGCCACAGCTGACCATCGTCTGGTCCATCGTGACGACACCGGCGATCGGCCTTCGATGACCACCGATCAGCACCTCTCCGCCGGCGAGGCCCAGACGGCGGGTGACGCCGTCGGCATACCCGATGGGAAGGGTGGCCACCCAGGTGTCGGTGGGTGCTCGCCAGCGGTGGCCGTAGGACACCCCGTCGCCGGCGGGTACCAACCGAACCGACACCACCGCGGTGCGCAGCGTCAGGGCTGGTCGAAGGGGATGGCGACCGGCGAGATGCTTCGAGGGGGAGATGCCGTACAGGGCGATGCCACAACGCACCATGTCGAGCCGCGAACTGGGATGGGCCATCGCCCCCGCCGAGTTGGCGGCGTGGCGGATGCCGGGATCGATCCCGGCATCCCCGATGGCGGCGACGACCCGTAGGAATCGGTCGACCTGGAGCTCGGTGAAGTCCTCATCGGCCTCGTCGGCCCGCGGAAAGTGGGTCCACGTTCCCGCCAATCGCAACGAAGGACGCTCGGTGATCCGACGGGCGAGGTCGACGGCATCGGCCGGGTCGCACCCCGCACGGTGCATGCCGGTGTCGACGCAGAGGTGCACGCGCACCGGGTTGCCGCCCTCCGCCCGGGCCGCCAGGGCATCAATGGCGCCGGCCCGGGCCACGACCCCGTCGAGACCGAGATCGACGATCGTCGCCAGCTCGGATTCGAACGGCTCCCCGAACACGATGATCGGCGCAGTCACCCCGTTGCCGCGCAGCACTGCCCCTTCGTCGACCGTGGCGACAGCCAGCCGGCTGGCACCGCCGGACAGCGCGGCGCGAGCCGCGGCGACGGCGCCGTGGCCGTAGCCATCGGCCTTCACCACCGCGCACAGCTCAGCGCCGTCGGCCAGCTTCAGCAGCAGCTGGGCATTGGCCGCCACCGCATCGAGATCGACAAGGGCTTCGGTCGGCCGCTGAGTGGAGGGGATCACGGGGTCATCCTGACATCGCGGTGCTCGTGCGGAGCCGAACGCCTATCGCCACCCACCGACGTCGGAGACCAGGACGTCGGAGA
>DASWIA010000048.1:0-26616 GCA_036397895.1 Acidimicrobiales bacterium
CTTGCCGCGCACTGCATCGGAGAGAGAGTTGATGCCGACACGCCCGAGCTTGCGCAGGCTGCGCTCGAACCAGAAGGCGCTGGCCAGCATGATCCCGAAGCCGGCGACGGCCAGCACCGCCGACGAGGTGAACGTGGTCACCAGCACGATGACGCCGACGACGAAGCCGAGACCCGACAGCTTGAGATCGCGCGCCGCGGGACGAGTGATCGACGAGACCCCGCGGGCGAACGCCGGGTCCTGCTCGTAGAACTGCTCCTCGATCTCGTGGAGGATGCGTTGTTCGTCTTCGGAGAGCGGCACTCTCAGCCCCTTCGCATCATCAACTTGGACTGGTCCCATCTTCGCACAGGACACTCTGGCCAACAACGCGTCACGGCCCAGGTGTTCCCGGCTCGTCAGGTTTTGGTCCCCATGGTGCCTGACGCTCGGACCGTGGTCCCCGTCCGGTGGTGACGCTCGCCGGCCCGATGGCCCGCGAACCGAAACGGGCCCGGATGCCGTCGACGGCCTCGTCGGTCTGACGCCACCGCCGGGGCCCGAGATCGTCAAGGGTCATCTGGCCCGCGGCGGTGGACGCCAGCCCCGACACCGAGACCCCTAGCAGACGTATACCCGATCCGATCGGTACGGAGGCCACCAGGTCCTTGGCCCGCTCAGCCAGCGCATGGGATTCGTCGGTGGCCACGGCAAAGGTGCTGGAACGGGTGACGGTCGAGAAGTCCCGATGGCGTATCTTGACCGTCACCGTTCGCCCCGCGAGACCCGCCCGCCGCAGCCGAGCGGCGACGGCATCGGCCAGCCGCACCGTCTCGGTGGCGATGACGGTGGGATCGGTGAGATCGGTGGCAAACGTCTCCTCGTGTCCCACCGATCTCACGCCGCGATCAACGACGACGGGCCGGGGGTCGATGCCGCTGGCAAGCTGGTGGAGATGGGATCCCTGGGCGTGGCCCACGGCGGCTGTCACGACGTCGAGATCCAGGCGGGCCAGGTCGCCCACCGTCGAGACGCCCAGCTGTCGGAGGCGGGCGTGGGTGGTGGGACCAACTCCCCACAAGGCGCTGACGGGATGGGGGTGCAGGAACGCCAACTCACCGCCGGGCGGCACGATGTGCACTCCCGATCCGGGGATCGGACCACGGGGCGACGGGATGGGCTTGGCGGCCTCCGAAGCCATCTTGGCCAGGAACTTCACCGTAGATCCGCCCACCGAGCAGCTCAGCCCGAGCCGGTCGGCGACGGCGGCTCGCAGGTCGGCCGCCACGCGCTGCGGCGAACCCACTCGACGGCGGGCACCGGCGACGTCGAGGAAGGCCTCGTCGAGCGACAAGCCCTCCACGAGCGGCGTGAACGACTCGAGCACCTCGAACAGATGGTGGCTCACCTCGACGTAGCGGTCGTAGCGCCCGGGTAGGAACACGGCGTCCGGGCAGAGACGATGGGCACGGGCCGATGGCATGGCTGAGTGCACCCCGTGGGCTCGCGCCTCGTACGACGCGGCCGCGACAACTCCACGGTGGGGCCCGCCCCCGACGACCACCGGTCGGCCGGCAAGCGATGGGTCGTCCGACACCTCGACGGCGACGAAGAACGCATCCATGTCGACGTGGAGGATCGAGGACTCGGTCATCGTCGATCGGGCACTCCTCGGCGGCGGGTGAGCAAGTCGCGAACACCCCACCAGGTCACGAGGAGCAGCGCTTCGACGACGATTCGGATCGACATCTTCGACGTGCCCTCGACCCGTTCGACGAAGTCGATGGGCACCTCGTGCACCCGGCCACCGGCCCGGGTGACGAGGTAGGCCATCTCGATCTGGAATCCGTACCCATCGGCCCGAACGGCGTCCAGATCGATCTGCTCGAGGGCCGCGGCGGAGTAGGCGCGGTAGCCACTGGTGGCGTCATGGCATCGGAGCCCCAGCAGCGCGGCGGCGTAGCGGTTGCCCCACCGGCTGAGCATCCGTCGGTGCCACGCCCAGCTGGGAATGGTGCCGCCCGGGACGTAGCGACTGCCGATCACCAGGTCGGCGGTTCCGGCGTCGACGGGCGCGACGAGGGAGGGAAGGGCGGCGGGGTCGTGGCTGAGGTCGGCGTCCATCTCGACGACGGCGGCGGCTCGCTGAGCGAGCGCCCGGGCGAAGCCGTCGCGGTAGGCCGAGCCCAGCCCTGCCTTCGATGCTCGGCGCACGACCTGGATCTCGCCGAGCTCATCGACGAGCCGCCCGGCGATCTCCGCGGTGCCGTCGGGGCTGGCGTCATCGACGACGATGATCGCGGCCTCGGGCAGGGCTCGACGGGTCCGTCGCAGGACGGTCTCGATGTTCGCCGCCTCCTGGTAGGTGGGGGTGACCACGACGACATGCACGAGATGGATGTCTACAACGTCTGCTCCCTACGCTGGCGGTGTGTCCGATCGTCGCTCGTTCGACCCCGACGGACTGGGGTTCGACCCCTCCCGAGACGCACCAGCCAGCCTCCCCACCGCTCTTCCCTCGCCGCTGGCCCGCGGCCTGGCCTTCGTGGCCATCATCGTCGCCGGCTTGGCGGGCGCGCTCATCGGATGGGGGTTCACCGATCTCCAGTGCGACGACTGCTCCACCACGACAATGCTCGGAGCAGTTCTGGGCGCCGCCCTGGCGGCCGGGGGCACGGCGGTGGTAGCGGTCCTGGTGCTGCGAGCCATGGGCGAGTGGACCGCCGACGACCCGCGACGGGTGCTCGACGATGACGATTGGCTCGACGGCCCGGGCCTGACCTGACCCTGGCCCCCGGCCATCACGGCGCCGAGGCCAGCGCGGCCAGCGCCCGCTCCATCCCGGCGTCGTCAACATCCAGATGAGTCACCATGCGCACCGTGTCCGGCGCGATCGTTCCCGCCTTCACCCCGTGCTCGGCGAGATGGGCCACCACACCGGCGGGATCGGCAGGTCGAAAGGTCACGATGTTGGTCGTCACCGATCCGACGTCGATGGCGTCGGGCCACCGCTGCTCCACCGCTCGGGCCAGGACACCGGCGCGCCGGTGATCTTCGGCCAGCCGTTCGATGTGATGGTCGAAGGCGTGCAGTCCCGCGGCCGCCAGCACACCGGCCTGGCGCATGGCCCCACCGAGCATCCGGCGAAACCGGCGGGCCTCGTCGATGAGATCGGCCGGCCCGGCGAGCACTGATCCGACCGGGGCGCCCAGCCCTTTGGAGAGACACGACATGACGGTGGTGGCGTCACGGGCCCGGCGATCCGCCGGCTCACCGCTGGCCACCACGGCATTCCACAGGCGGGCGCCGTCGAGGTGCATCGGTGGGCCAACGGCGGAGACGGCTTGGAGATCCTCCAGCGGCCACACCGACCCGTTCGAGGGCATGTGCGTGTCCTCGACGCACACCGCGGACACCTCGGGGAGATGGTGGTGGACCCCATCGACCACTTCCGCCACCGCGACGGGATCGAGACGTCCATCGGCGTCGTCGAGCGCGTGCAGCAAGACGCCCGAGTGGATGGCGGCCGCGCCTTCCTCGTAGGCGACGATGTGGCTGTGCCGTCCGGCCACCACGGCAGTGCCCGGGCGCGACAGCACCTTCACCGCCAGCTGGTTGGCCATGATCCCCGACGGGACGAACAGGGCTGCCTCCTTGCCGACGAGCTCGGCATAGCGCGCCTGGAGGCGGTTGACGGACGGATCCTCGCCGTATTGATCGTCGCCGACCTCGGCCTCAGCCATCGCCGATCGCATGGCCGCGGTGGGCCGGGTGACGGTGTCGGATCGCAGATCGACAAAGCGCTGATCGCCGGTCATCGACCGCACCGTAGTGGTGGCCTCACCGCGCCGGTGGCCTACGGTCCGCCTGTGGCCGGCCGACCCGATCCGATCCAGCTCGTGGGCCTGGCCGAGCGCGTGGCCCGGGCGGCCGGACGGCTCCTGGTGGCCGCCCGGGCCGACGCGGTGGTCACCGCCACCACCAAGTCGACCGCCACCGACATGGTCAGCGCCGCCGATCACGACTCGGAGGCCTACATCGCCGGGGCGCTCGCCGAGGCCCGTCCCTCCGATGGGCTCCTGGCCGAGGAGGGCAGCGAACGCCCCACCCACAGCGGAGTGGTGTGGGTGGTCGACCCGCTGGACGGGACCACCAACTACCTCTACGACCACCGGGGCTGGAACGTGTCGATCGCGGCCACGGTCGATGGCCAGCCGGTGGCGTCCGCCGTCTACGACCCGACCGTCGACGAGATGTTCACCGCAGCTCTGGGCCATGGATCCCGTCTCAACGGATCCCTTCTCCGGATCGGGCCGCCCCCGCCGCTCGCCACCGCGCTGGTCGGCACCGGCTTCGGCTACGACCCCGAACGTCGCCGCCATCAGGCCAACGTCTTGGCCAAGGTGCTTCCGTGCCTGCGCGACATCCGGCGAGGTGGCGCGGCGGCCATCGACCTGTGCTGGGTGGCCGCCGGCCGGCTGGACGCCTTCTACGAGGGGGGGCTCGCTCAATGGGACATCGCCGGCGGGCGGTTGGTGGCCACCGAGGCCGGCGCCAGCGTGACGGGGCCCGGGGGTCGCCGACCTTCATCGGATCTGGTGGTGGCGGCGGGCGAGCCGCTGGTGGGTCACCTCGCGGCCCTCGTCGTCGCGGCCGGTGCGCTCGACGGCCCCTGACAGACGCTCTCCAGGCCGATTTCGGCGGGGTGTCACCCACACCCCGATCAGATCAACGAAGATGGGCCCGTGGGAACACGCATCCTCACCGTCGAGGACGACGACCGGATCCGCCAGTCGCTCCGCCTCGCGCTCGAAGACGAGGGCTGGGAGGTCGACGAGGCGGCCACCGGCGAGGACGCCGTCGAGCGCTTCGCCCAGCATCCCGCCGATGTCGTCCTCATAGATCTCATGCTGCCCGGCATGGACGGGTTCGAGGTGTGCCGCAACATCCGGCGCAACAGCGACGTACCCATCCTGATGGTCACCGCCCGCACCGACACCCACGATGTCGTGGCCGGACTCGAGGCCGGGGCCGACGACTACATCACCAAGCCCTATGCTCCCAAGGAGCTGTCGGCACGGGTACGGGCGCTTCTTCGCAGAGTGCGAACCGGGGACTCCGCCTCTCCGCACCAGCGCTTCGGTGATCTCGAGATCGCCCCCCAGGAGGGGCAGGTCAAGCGGGGCGGGATCGAGGTGCATCTCACCAAGACCGAGTTCCGGCTTCTCTGCGAGCTGGCCTCCAACCCGGGTCGGGTGTTCTCGCGCGAGCAGCTCCTCGAGCGGGTGTGGGGCTACGGATACTTCGGTGACGGTCGCCTCGTCGATGTGCACGTCCGTCGCCTCCGAACCAAGGTCGAGGCCGACCCCGCCAACCCGCGCCACGTCGTAACCGTGCGAGGGCTCGGCTACAAGATCCAACCGTGAAGCGCCGGCCCCGAGGGGGCCTGGGGCGCTTCGCGCTGCGCACCCGCGTCACCCTGGCCTTCGGGCTCGGGACCCTCCTCCTGTCCAGCCTGCTGGTGGTCCTGAGCTACAGCGTCGTCCGTGAGAACCTCATCAACGAGCGCCAGTCCACCGCCACCCGCCAGGTGTTCGTCAACGCACGGGTCATGCGTGACGCGCTGCGAACAGCCGAGCCCGACGTCCCCCGGCTCCTGGCCAGCCTGGAGACCCCCGCCGGCAGCCGACCGCTGCTGTTCCAGCAGGGCCGCTGGTTCGCCCAGTCGTTCACCCGTGGACGCGACGCCCTGCCACTCGACCTGCGCGAGCGGGTGATCGGCGGTGCCCCGGCCACGATGCGCTACGTCTTCGACGACCGCATGGCGCTGGCCATCGGCGTACCCATCCCCGCCGTCGACGCCGCCTACTTCGAGGTGGCCGACCTCAGCGAGCTGGGGGAGACGCTCGACTTCCTCCGGTTCTCCCTGCTCGGTGCGGCCGCCGTCACCACTGTCGCCGGCGCCGCCCTGGGGGCCTGGGTCGCCGTTCGCGTCCTTCGGCCGTTGTCGGCGGTTGCGCTCGCCGCGTCGGCCATCGCTGAGGGCGACCTCGCCATCCGGCTCGAAGGCGGGAGCGACACCGAGCTGGCATCGCTGGCCGCCAGCTTCAACGAGATGGCCGGCGCCCTCCAAGAGCGGATCGAACGCGACGCGCGCTTCGCCTCCGACGTCAGCCACGAGCTGCGTTCTCCCCTCACCACCCTCGCCTCCTCCATCGAGGTACTCGAATCTCGACGCGATGAGCTGAGCGAGCGGGGTCAGGCCGCGCTCGACCTGCTCAGCGCCGACATCGAACGGTTCACGAGCATGGTGGAGGACCTCCTCGAGATCAGCCGGTTCGAGCCGGGCAAGGGGAACCTGCACCTGGAGCCAGTGTGGTTGGCTGAGCTCGTCCGATACGTGCTCGAGGCTCACCACACCACCGACGACGTACGGCTGGTGATAGCGGAGAACGCGGCCGAGGCGTTCGTCAGCGCCGACAAGCGACGCCTGATCCGGGTCATCGGAAACCTGATCGAGAACGCCGACAGCCACGGTGAGGGGATCCGCCAGGTCGTCGTCGAGGGTGACAACCCGGTGCGAGTCACCATCGACGATCTCGGCGCCGGGGTGGACCCCGAGGACCGCGACCTCATCTTCGAGAGGTTCGCCCGCGGCCGCGGTTCACACAACCGCTCCGGCTCGGAAGGCGCAGGACTGGGGTTGGCACTGGTGGCCGAGCATGTGGCCCTGCACAGGGGGCGGGTCTGGGTCGAAGACGCTCCCGAAGGCGGAGCCCGCTTCGTCGTCGAGCTGCCGCGCTTCGATCCCAGCGTCCCCGACGATGAAGGCCACCAGCCGCTCGACCAGGCCGTCGAGGAGGTCACGTGAGACGATTGGCGGCTGTCATCGGTGCCCTCGGTCTAGTGGCCACCGCGTGCGGGCTCACCGCCGACGACGCCCCTCGCGCCATCGACCGCAACGAGGTGCTGTTCGACCTGCTGGCTCCCCGGCCCACGACCACCACGACGGCAACCACCGAGGTTCCCGTCCGCTCGACCGAGATCACCATCTACCTGGTCGGGGCCGACGGACACCTCGTTCCCGTCGAACGAACGCTGCCCCAGCCCATCACCGTCGTCGAGCGGGTACAGGCCCTCATCGACGGCGCCACCGACAGTGAAGCGGACCAGGGTCTGCGGTCGGTGCTCTCCCCCGATCTGCGCCTCCTCGGCGCCGAGCGCATCGACAACCAGGTCATCCTCGACTTCTCCCAGGAGCTCGACCTTCCCCAGGGCGAGGACCGCATCAGCGCCACGGCCCAGATCGTGTTCACCGCCACCGAGGTGGAGGGGATCGTCGGGGTGCAGCTTTCCCTGGGCGGGTCGCTCATCGAGGCGCCCCGAAGCGACGGCACCCTCACCAGCGGGCCGGTCACCCGCTTCTCGTTCGAGACCCTGGCGCCGGCGCCCACCACCACCAGCACCACCTCGCCCACCGACGAGACGAGCTGAGCGGCGCCGGTAGGCGATCAGCGGGCGAGCACCCGCCGGGCGGCGACGGACAGGGGTCGGAGCAGAGCGCCGATGCCCACCGCCACGGCGAGGATCTCCAGCCGGCCGACCAGCATCAGCACCACCAACACGAACCGCGCGGGCCGGGTGAACGGCAACAGGTTTGCCCCGGCCTCGGCCAGTCCGGGGCCGGAGTTCCCCATCGCCGTCGCTACGCCGCCGATGGCAAGCTCGGTGTGGGCTCCCAGCAGCGAGACGACTACGACGCCGGCGATGCCGATGGCAACATAGAGCATCACGAAGCCAGCCACCCGCGCGACGATCGGTTCGGAGATGACACTCCGACCGAGGCGGAGCGGGAGCACCGCTCGAGGATGGCGAGCGCGTTTGGCCTCACGGAGCGCGTGCAGGAACAGGACGTGCACCCGCAGCAGCTTCATCCCGCCCGCGGTCGATCCGGCCATGCCGCCCGTCATCATGATGAACACGATCAGGATCTGGGCCACCGGTGCAAACACCGTGAAGTCGGCCACGCTGACGCCCGTCTCGGTGAGCAGGGAGGCCACGGTGAACATCGCCGTCCGTCCCGAGCCGACGAGCGGCCCGCCGTCGGCCACCAGCGAGGCCGTGATCAGCACGGTGACGATGGCGAACAGCGCCATGTAGAAGCGGAAGTTCGTGTCCTCCCAATAGGTGCGCCACCCACCGCGCCGAGCGAATCCCAGCCAGTGCAACGTGAAGCTGGTGCCTCCGAGCAGCATCACCACCACCAGCACCCCCTCGACGGCGACCGAGTCGAAGTGACCGATGCTGGCGTCATAGGGCGAGAAGCCGCCGGTGGAGACGGTGCTGAAGGCGTGGGCGACTGCGTCGTAGACAGACAGGCCGGTCACCAGAAGGGCCACGATGGTTCCGACCGTCAGCACGACATAGATGAGCCACAGCCGCCGAGCCGTCTCACCCACGCGTGGGGTCAGCCGGTCGGCGGTGGGACCGGGAGCCTCCGATCTCATGAGCTCCATGCCGCCGACGCCGATGAACGGCAGGACCGCCACCGCCAGCACCACCACACCCATGCCGCCATACCACTGGGTGAGCTGGCGCCAGAACAGGATCCCCCGCCCCGTTCCCTCGATCGGCACCAGCACGGTGGAACCGGTGCCGGTGAAACCCGACACCGCCTCCAGGAGGGCGTCATCGGGGTAGGGAAAGATGTCGGCCAGGAGATAGGGAACGGCACCCCACACCGACACCGCCGTCCAAGTGGCCGCCACGGTGATCAGAGCGATGCGCGGTGTCAGGCGCTTGGCGACGCGTGTCCGGCGCGCCGCCAGCAGCCCGCCGCCACCACCCACCAGGCCCGGCCCGACAAGAGCGGCGAAATCGCCCCCGTCGACGACAACGTCCACGGCCGCGGAGACCACCATGCCCGCGGACACCGCGGCCACGCCCAACGCCACGATGTGAACGACGGTGGACCCGGTGTCGGTTCGCGGCGACGCCGACGGCCGGATGCGGATCTCGGAGTCGCTCACCGGTTGAGCCTGACCCTGATGCGCCGCTCAGCGACCCGAAGCTGCCGTACCGGGTCGATGCGGTCGACCCCCGCACTCAGGGCGATGGCGATGGGATAGACCTCGAGCCGGCCGAGCAGCATCAGCCCCGCCGCCACCGCCCGGCTCATCGCCGGAAGCTCCCCGAGCTGGTCGACACCGTCGAACACGGGACCCACAGTGGCAATGGCCGAGACGGAAGCCGACAGCGCCTCGATCACCGACACGGACTCGATGGCGATGAGGGTGGCGCCGATGAAGGCGGTGATGGAGAACACCGCCTGGAAGCCGATCATCCGGCTGAGCAGGGTCTCATCGACGACATCTCGACCGACGCGGACGACCTTTACCGCCCGGTCGTGGAGCTGGCGGGAAACCTCGCGGCGGAGATACGCGAACAAGGCGACGACCCGGACCAGACGGAACCCGCCCGACGGCGAACCGGACATGGCTCCGATGCCCATCACGATGAGCAGCATCGTCTCGGCGCTGCCGCCGGGAAGCCGACCGAAGACGAAGCCCGTCGTGGTGATGAGGGAGGTGGCATCGGCCAGACCGATGCGGGCCCGGTCGGCGAACGAGCCATCGATCGAGACGCCGACGAGCCAGCCGACCACGATCACCAAGCTCAGGTACAGGCGGGCCTCGACCGATCGGCGCAGCGTGCGATCGGCCAGTCGCGTGCGGACGGCACGGATGTACAGCGCCACGTTCCCGCCGGCGATGAACATGGCGACGGTGGCCACCCATTGTGAGGCTGCGCCGAAGTCGGTCATCGAACCGGTCCGGGTGGAGAACCCGCCGGTGGAGACGGTGGTCAAGGCATGGGTCGCGGCGTCGAATGCGCCCATGCCCGAAAGCTGGTAGGCGGCCGCCACCAGGACCGTGAACCCGAGGTAGTAGCCCACCACCGGACGGACCTGCGACCACACCCGCCTCACGAAGCGCTCCGTGGTTCGAGTTGAAGGAGGCGCCTGCCCCAGCCAGCCCTCGCCGGTACCGAGGAACGGGAGCACCGACAGCGCCAGCACCACCGCCAACAGCCCGCCGTACCACTGGGTCGTCGCTCGCCACATCAGCAGCCCGCGGTCGACGTCCTCGGGCCGGCCGATGACCGTCGCCGCGGTGGTGGTGGCACCGGCGACCCCCTCGAAGAGGGCATCGGCCACGCCGAGCTCGCCGGTGAGCAGGTAGGGGAGGGCCGAGACCGCCACCAGGGCCACCAGGGCGGCGGACGCCGCCCCGAAGACCGATGACAGCGGTGCCCGCTCGGGGAGCGCCACTCGGGTGACCGCGACGTAGCCGGCTGCACCGAGCCCGGCAGCGAGCAGGACAAGCACCAGGACCGAATCCCCGGTGGTGGCGGCGTCCACCACCGCCGCCACCACGAGCCCCGCGGAGGCGATCACCATAGTGAGCCCGATGGTGCGAACGGTCAGCGCAGGGAACACATCACCCGAAGATCCGGTGGACGTCGGTGACGGAATCGGGGAGGGCGAACAGCACGACGTGGTCACGGTCTCGCAGCCGGCTGCGCCCTCGGGCGATCTCGGCCTTGCCGTCGCGGACACGGGCGCCTACCAGGACATCCTTGGGGAGCCGCAGCTCGGCGACGATGGCCCCGTCGGCGGGGCTGCCCTCCTTGACCTCAAGCTCTATGACCTCGACGTTGCCCTCGAGGAACGTAGCCACCTGGGCCACGTCCCCCCGCACGAAGCGGAGGATCTGGTTTGCGCTGGCCGTCCGCGGTGAGAGAGCGGCGTCGACTCCGATGTCGACGAGAAGCCCGAGCAGGCTGAGGCGATGGACCACGGCGATGGTTTCGCGTGCCCCCTCCCGCTTGGCGAACAGGCAGGCCAGCACGTTGGCATCGTCCTCGCCGGTGAGGGCGATGACGGCGTCGAATCCACCCACTCCCGCGTCGGTGAGCAGGTCGGCGTCGGTGATGTCACCACCGAGGACCAGGACCTTGGGCAGCAACCCGGCCAGCTCCTCGGCCCGGGCCTGGTCACGTTCGACCACGACCACCTGCACTCCCCGCTCCACCAGGCGCGCGGCAACCAGATGAGCAGTGCGCCCACCGCCCAGGAGCATCACCTTGCGGGATATGGCGGTGCTGAGGCCGACGAGTCGGAGCAGCTCGGTGCGGGCCCGCCGCTTCACGACGACCCGCACCAGGTCATGGGCCTCGAGGACCTGGTTGCCGCGGGGGATGATCGTCTCCTCGCCGCGGGTGATCGTGCCGAACAGGAACTCCCACTCGGGGTCGTAGTCGGCGGCGATCGACGCAAGCGACCGTCCCACGATCGGAGCGGTCGCCGTGAGACGTGCTCCGAGCACGACGACCTCGCCGCCGGCCATCTCGGCGATGTCGGAGATGCCCGGGTAGTCGAGCAGCTCGATGATCTCATCGGCGGTCTGCTCGTCGGGATCGATGATGAGATCCACCTGCAACGCCTGGTGCAGGTGGATGCTGTCACGAGCCCGCAGCTCGGAGGCCTCGAGCCGGATCACCGTTCGGGGAACGCCGGCCTGCTTGGCGAGGAGCGAGCAGATCATGTTGGTCTCATCGTTGGAGGTGACGGCGACCAGCAGATCGGCCTTGCCCGCACCAGCTTCGACCAGGACCGATGGCGAGGTGGCGCTACCCCGCACCGTCTCGACGTCGAGGGCGCCCTCGATGTAGCGGATCCGCGACTCGTCGCGCTCGATGACGACGATGTCGTGCCCCTCGCCGCTGAGCATCTCGGCCACATGGGTACCGACCTCCCCGGCACCGACGACGATGATCCTCACGCGAAGAACACCTCAGCCACCTCGCGGTAGAGCTTGGGGTCGAGTGTCTTGAGACGGCCGGTCGCGTCGGCGAGCGGGATGGGCGAGATCGCATCAGCCTTCAGGGCCACCATGTGGCCGAAGGCCCTGTCGTGGACGGCATCGATGGCGGCTATCCCGAAGCGGGTGGCCAGCACGCGGTCGAAAGCGGTGGGCGTGCCCCCACGCTGGGTGTGACCCAGGATGGTCACTCGAGTCTCGTATCCGGTGCGCTTCTCGACCTCGGGGCCGAGCAGCGACGAGATCCCGCCGAGCCGGACGTGACCCCAGTGGTCCTCGCCGTAGTCGGGCAACGCGAAGGTGCCGTCTTTCGGGACAGCGCCCTCGGCGACCACCACGATGGAGGCGTAGCGTCCCTTCTGGTGGCGCCGGACCAGGCTCTGGCAGAGGGCATCGAGATCGAACGGGTGCTCGGGCACCAAGATGGCGGCCGCCCCCCCGGCGATTCCGGCGTACGCCGCGATCCATCCGGCGTGGCGTCCCATCACCTCGACCAGCATCACCCGGTCGTGGCTCTCAGCCGTGGTGTGGAGGCGGTCGATGGCGTCGGTCGCGATCTGCACCGCGGTGTGGAAGCCGAACGTGAACTCGGTACCGACGATGTCGTTGTCGATGGTCTTGGGCACACCCACGACGGGAAGGCCGTCGCCATGGATGTCGCGGGTGACGCCCAGGGTTCCTTCGCCGCCGATGGCGATGAGGGCGTCGAGCGCCTGGTCGGCGAAGGTGTCCCTGCACGCGTCGACGCCACCGTCGATGATGTAGGGGTTCGCCCGCGAGGTCCCCAGCACCGTGCCGCCCCTGGGCAGGGTGCCCCGCATGGCCTCGATGTCCAGAGGGAGCCAGCGGTTCTCCATCACCCCGGTCCAACCGTCTTCGAATCCGATGACCGTGTCGCCATGCACGCGCTCGGCCTTGCGCACGATGGCCCGGATCACGGCGTTGAGACCGGGACAGTCACCGCCTCCAGTGAGCACACCCACACGCATGAGCTCCGACACCCCTTCAGTCGTGGTCGAGCGCTCACACTACTGATCCTGCTCGCGGCGGCGTCGTCTCTGATCGTGATCGCCGGATCGGCGGCGGGCGCCGAGGACGACCGGCGACCGTTGACTCTCGAAGAGGCCCGCCTCGAGCTCCGCCGATCGCTCGCGCAACGCTCGAGCGTGCTGGTCGCCCTGGCCCGGGCCACCGATGATTCCGATGCCGCCTTGTCGGAGGTGCAGGCGGCCGAGGCCGAGGCGGCGGCAGCAGCCAGGCGGGAGCGCCGGGCCCGCGCCGTGGTGAGCGACCTCGCCGTCGCCGCCTACGTCCGCTCCTCGACGGTGACGTCCCCGTCCGCTCGGACGTATCTCCGGGCCACTGGCGGTGACCTCACCGCCCGGCTGGCGGAGCTCGAGCGCCTCACCCGTAGGCACTCCGAGCAAACCGGCGCGCTGTCGACGCGCCGGGCCGAAGCCATCGAGGCCCACCAGCGCATGCGAACCGCCCGGCGCGAGCTGGCGGCGGTGACCGCCCAGGTCGGGGAGCTCGACGTGGCGGTGCAGGCCGGTGAGCGTGCACGAGCCCGGGCGCTGGCGTCGATGGCCGACACCCAGGTTCGGTCCCCTGCCGAACGCCGGCGGGTCCAGCGTGCCACCGAGGAGCTGGTCTCGATGCTCGAGCGGCTGCCGCTGGGGCCCGCCGCCACCCTTCCTGCCGGGTGGACGCCGACGGGCCAGCGGATCGAAGGCCTCGCTTCGTGGTACGGGCCCGGGTTCCACGGCCGGGCCACGGCGAGCGGCGCCATCTACGACCAGGAGCTGCCCACCGTCGCCCACCGCACCCTCCCGCTGGGCACGTTCCTGTGGATCAGCCGTGAGGCGGTCGAGGGCGGCGTGCTGGTGGTGGTGAACGACCGGGGGCCCTACATCGACGGTCGCGTCCTCGACCTGAGCCACGGGGTGGCGTCGTGGCTCGGCATCAGCGGCCTCGGCCACGTCCGGGCCACGATCGTGCAGCAGTAGCCTGCCCGGCCATGTCCGTGGTCCTCGCGCTCGATGCCGGCACCACCGGCGTCCGCACGTTCGCCGTCGGCGACGACGGCGCTCCGCGCGGTTTCGCCTACCGCGAGCTCACCCAGCACTACCCGCGGCCGGGTTGGGTCGAGCACGACGCGTCGGAGATCTGGGATGTCATGTCGGCCACCATCGGCGAGGTCGTCGCCTCACTCGACGGCGAGCCTGTGGCCGCCATCGGCATCACCAACCAGCGCGAGACAACGGTGGTGTGGGATCGCAGGACCGGCGAGCCGCGTCATCGGGCCATCGTGTGGCAGGACCGCCGAACAGCCGACCGCTGCCGGATCCTGACCGATGCCGGCCACCTCGATACCGTCCGCACCACCACCGGCCTGGTCCTCGACCCCTACTTCTCCGGCACCAAGCTGGCCTGGCTGATCACCGACGGCGGCGTCGATGTGGATGCCGATCTGGCCTTCGGCACCGTCGATTCGTGGCTGCTGTGGAAGCTCACCGGCGGGGCGGTCCACGCCACCGAACCCTCCAACGCATCCCGAACGCTGCTGTTCGACATCGGAACCCTGTCCTGGTCCGATGAGATGTGTGATCTCCTGGGCGTCCCCACGTCGTGCCTACCCGAACTGCTCCCCTCGAGCGGAGCGCTCGGTGTCACGTCGGGCGTCGACGCCCTGCCCGACGGCACGCCGGTGACGGGAATCGCCGGCGACCAGCAGGCCGCCCTGTTCGGCCAAGCCTGCGTGAAGCCGGGCATGACCAAGAACACCTACGGCACCGGAAGCTTCGTCCTCATGAACATCGGCTCGGAGCGACCCGATCCGGTCGAAGGCCTGCTCACGACGGTGGGATGGTCGCTCGGTGACGTCACCGCCGACGCAACCTCCTATGCCCTGGAGGGCGCCATCTTCGCCACCGGCGCCGCCGTCGGCTGGCTCCGTGACGGGCTCGGCATCATCGCCGACGCCGCCGAGGTGGAGCCGCTCGCCGCGTCGATCGACAGCACCGAAGGCGTGCACCTCGTGCCGGCCTTCACCGGGCTGGGGAGCCCGTGGTGGGACCCCTACGCCCGCGGAACCGTGGTGGGCATCACCCGGGGCACCAGTCGCGCCCACCTGGCTCGCGCGGTCGTCGAGTCGATGGCGTTCCAGACCCGAGACGTGGTCGATGCCATGAGCTCGGCTTGGGGCCACCCCGTCTCCGCCCTGCGAGCCGACGGGGGTGCGTCGGTGATGGATCTGCTGCTCCAGCTCCAGGCGGACCAGCTCGGGGTGACGGTGGCCCGACCCGATGTGGCCGAGACCACGGCGCTCGGCGCGGCCTACCTGGCCGGACTAGCGGCCGGCGTGTGGGCATCGATCGAGGAGGTCGCCGCCATGTGGACCCTCGACCGCGAGTTCACGCCGCAGGTGCCGGCGGCGACAGCCGATGCCGCCCATGGGCAGTGGCTCCGGGCGGTAGAGCGCTCACGAGCCTGGGCCGGCACCTGATACCACGCCCTCGCGCACGTCGACGACACCGTTCCCGTTGGTCACCGAGGTGATAGAGGCGATGGGCGCCTCGGTCGGTGTCTCACCTCTCTTGGCGTAGACGTTGACGTACTCCTGGCCGCTGAGCTCGCGCAGCTCCCACATGATCTCGTCGGTGATCTGACGCAAGGCCATCGGATCTGCAGCCCGCTCCTGGTAGCGATGGAACCGCATCGGTCGGGAGATCCGGATGGTGATCGGCATGAAGAACCTGGGTACGACCTGCCCGATGGGCTGGGCATCGTCAGTGCCGATCATCGCCACCGCACAGACCGGGGCGTCGCTGCGCAGCGTGAGGCGGGCCACACCGGTGTGACCTTTGTAGAGCCGGCCGTCGGGACTCCGGGTTCCCTCGGGGTAGATCCCGAAGATGTTGCCGCGGTCGAGCACGTCGGCCGCGGAGTCGAGCGCCCGCTGGCTCGCCGACCCTCCCTCGCGGCGGATCGGTATCTGCCCGACGGCGCGAAAGAACCACGCCGTCTTGGGATCGTCGAAGTACTCGGCCTTGGCCACGAACGTGACTCGGCGCCGCATCACCAGCGGCAGAAAGACGGAATCGCAGAACGAGACGTGGTTGGACGCCAGGATGACCGGGCCCTCGGCGGGCACGTGCTCGAGCCCCTCGACCCGGACGCGGTAGAGGAACCGAAGCACCGTGCCCAGCACCCACTTCACGATCCAGTACGCCACTCCGCCCAACGTACCCCACGCCAGTTCTTGACCGTTCAGTCAAGAGGTTCGTACCGTCGCGCCCATGTCGCGCAAGCTCACTCCTCGCGGCGAGGAGCGTCGAGGACAGCTCATGATCTATGCGGCGCGACGCTTCGCCGAGGACGGCTACGACACAACGTCGGTGGCGGACATCGTCGAAGGCCTCGGCGTCGGAAAGGGCGTGTTCTACTGGTACTTCTCCTCGAAGGAGGAGCTGCTGGGCGAGATCCTCGCCGAGGCACAGCGCCGCTTGCGGCGACGCCAGGCCGATGCCATCGGCACCATCGACGATCCGCTCCTGCGCCTCGAGGCCGGGATCCGGGCCACCCTGTCCTTCTTCGATGAACACCGCGACTTCTGGCGTCTGGTGCAGGTGGCATCCCACGACCGCCGTTTCACCGCCGGCCTCCGGGCTGGACAGGAGGTGGCGGTCTCCGACACAGCCCGAGTGATCCAGGACGGGATGGATGCCGGGGTGATCCCCAGCGGGGATGCGTCGCTGGCCGCCAATGCCGTCCTCGGCGTCCTCAACCACGTGACCCGCGTGTACCTCCAACGCGACGGCGGCTCGGTGGGCGACCTCGCTGATCAGGTGGTGGCCTTCTGTGTCGGTGGGGTGCAGGCACAGCCCGCCGTGGTCAGCCCAGCTTCGTGAGCGACGACTTGAGATGGCGCACGGCCTGGTTGATCCGCTGCTCGTTCTCTACCAGCGCGAAGCGCACGAAGCCGTCACCTCCCGGACCGAAGCCGACGCCCGGCGACACCGCCACGTTGGCCTCGGTGACCAGAAGCTTGGCGAACTCGATCGAACCCATCTCGAGATAGGGCTCGGGTATGGCGGCCCAAGCGAACATGGTGCCCTTCGGCCGGGTGATCTCCCACCCGATGCGAGCGAGTCCATCGCAGAGCGCGTCGCGCCGCGACTGGTAGATGGCGCAGGCCTGGGCCGGATAGTCGGGTCGCTCGTTCATGGTGACCGTGGCCGCGATCTGCACCGGCTGGAACGTCCCGTAGTCGAGATAGCTCTTGAGCTTGGCCAGTGCCGCCACGACCTCGGGGTTGCCGGCCATGAACGCAACCCGCCAGCCCGCCATCGAGAAGCTCTTGGTCATCGAGTAGAGCTCGACGGCGACCTCCTTGGCCCCCTCGGCCTGGAGGATCGACGGAGGTGAGTACCCGTCGAACCCCAGATCGGCGTAGGCCAGATCGTGGACCACGAGCACTTCCTTTTCGCGGGCGAAGTCGACGATGCGTTGCATGAACTCGAGGTCGACGCAGGCCGTCGTGGGGTTGTGGGGGAACGAGATCACTATCACCCGGGGATTCGGCCAGGAGTACTCCCACCGCTCCATCAGGTTCTCGAAGAAGTCGACCTCGGTGCTCATCGGCACCTCACGCACCTCGGCACCGGCGAACAACGGGCCGTAGATGTGGATGGGGTAGCTGGGGCTCGGGACGAGGGCGGCGTCACCGGGCTGGAGCAACACCCACATGAGGTGGCTGAAGCCCTCCTTGGCGCCGATGGTGTTGATCACCTCGGTATCGGGATCGAGGTCGACGCCGAACCTCCGCTGATAGAGGCTGGCGAACGCCTCGCGCAGCTTCGGGATGCCCCGGGAAGCGGAGTACCGGTGGTTCCGGGGGTTGGTCACTGCCTCAGACAGCTTGGCCACCGCGATGTCCGGTGAGGGAAGGTCGGGGTTACCGAACCCGAGGTCGATGACGTCCTTGCCGTCGCGACGCGCTTGCAGCTTGAGCGAGTCGATGATGCTGAAGACGTAGGGCGGCAGGTTCGGGATCCGGCGGAACTCCATCGCGTGGCATCGTAGTGGTCGACTCTTCGGCGGCCCGGGTGGTTTCACCGCACCAGCAGCGCGGCCCCGATCGCCCCGGCCCGGTCGCCGAGCGCGGCCAGCTCGACCGGAATCGTCGGTCGGAGGGCGGCACCGAGCGTGGCCGTGTCGAGCACGGCGCGCGCCGATGCGAGCACCAGGTCACCGGCCGAGGCGAGTCCGCCGCCGATCAGGATCACGTCGGGGTCGACGATGTTCACCATCGATGCCAGTCCGCGACCGAGCCAGCGGCCGACCTCGTCGAGAAGGTCGACGGCGTCAGCATCACCATGGCGCGCCGCGTCGACGACCTGCTCGCTGCGAACGGCGTCGGGGTCTCCGGCCCGAGCGACGACGCCGTCGAGGTCGCCCCGTCGGGCGCGCTCGATGGCCATGCGCTCGAGACCGCCACCCGATGCATACCGCTCCCAGCACCCGCGCTGACCGCAGGGGCAGTCGGCTCCGTCGGGCTCGATCACCACGTGACCGAGCTCGCCGGCGAAACCGTGCGCCCCGCGCAGCAAGCGGCCGTCCACGACCAAGCCACCGCCGATCCCGGTGCCGAGGGTGAGCAGCATCATGTCGTCGTGCCCACGCCCTGCCCCGACCTGACGCTCACCCCACGCCGCGCAGGTGGCGTCGTTGTCGACATCCACTGGCCGGCCCGTTCTTGCTCTCAGCAGCGCTTCCACCTCCAGACCGACGGCACCACCCAGGTTCGGCGCGAAGCAGAGAACGCCGTCGCGGTCGACGAGACCTGGCACGCCGACGCCCACCGGCGCCGAGCCGCTCGGGTCGAGGCGGTCGACGACCTCGGCCAGCACGTCGATGATTCCCTCGGGACCGGGCGTCGGGGTGCGGAGGTGGTCCACCACCGTGGGGGCACCATCGCCGTCGACGTCGACGCGCACGCCGAGCACCTTGGTACCCCCGACGTCGATTCCCAGTCGATGCACCGTGGGAGTCAGAAGCGGAGCAGGGCGCCGATGCGACCGGCCACATCGAGGTCGGGATCGGCATCGCAGATCACGACCTTGGCCCCCGAAGCCAGCGCGCACTCGATGGCCTGTTCCACCACGTCGTCCAGCCGCTCCATGTCAGCACCGCAGGTCTTGCACGCGGGACCGACCAGAGCCGCCGATCCACATGGATCACAGTGCCAGCCCTCGGCCACGAAGCCACGCGACACCACCAGGGTGTCGACCCGCCGGTCGGCCAGTGCCTCCACGGTGTCGGCGAGGCCGGTGACTCCACCGTTGCTCGACCCGACCGCGTCCCGCAGCTTCGCCACCAGGGCCGCTTCGTACTCGCGTTCGACCTGAGCCCCGACGTCGAAGGCTGCCGCCCGGACTTCGGCCTCGGATGCCGCTGGGGGTATCTTGACTCGAGCCACCAGTCGTTCACGCAGGTAGGGATGGAGGTCGGCCTCGATCTCGGTGGCGATGTCGTCGGGGGCTCCGAGGATCAGGTGGTCGAACCCGTATTCCTGAAGCATTCTTAGGGCGACGTCGGCGCTGTGGCGAAGGTGTACCGATGCCACGGCGCGACTGTGCTCCTGGACGTGTTGGTGATCCCAGGTGCCACCGTCGTCATCGTGGCGAGGCAGCTGCTCGAACAGCTCGTCGTGGCCGACCAGCTCGCCGAGGTGGTACACGAAAACCCGGGCACGCTGGCGGTCGACCAGGAGCACACCGAAGCGACGGTTGGCCTGAAGTACGGCCTCGAGTTGGCGAACGTAGGGGGCGGGGGCGACCACGATCTGGCTGCGAACCGGAACGGCGAGCTCGATGACCTCCCAGAGCTGGTGCGCCGCGCACGAGAAGATGACGAGACCCCGGGTGTTGGCCCGCTCGAACTCGGCCCGAACGAATCGCTCGATTCGGTCGAGGTCGGTGCCGGCCGACGCCTGACCGTTCAGACGAGCGCGTGCGCGCCGCAGGAGCAGGTCGAACTCCTGTTCCATGTCCCCGCGACTGGGGTGCCGTCGACCATCGACATCGAGGTAGCAGCTAGCCACCTTGGCGCCCGCGGGCCGGAACTCGGCCAGTGCTCGGACCTGCTGCTCGTCGATGACGGTCAAGAGGCGCTCTCCTCGGTCGCGGATCCCGAATCGTAGAGCAGATGGGCGCTCGTGCGCTCGCGATCAGACCCGGATCGCGAGGGCGCGGCCCACTCCGAGGCGCTCGGCCCAGTCCACCAGCGCCTCGTCATCGGAGAGGATCACCGTCTGCACTGACGCGGCCATCCGTTCCACCAGCCCGCGAGCGGGCTCGGTGGTCTCGTCGCTGAGGCCATCGAAGGCTCCGTCTACGACGAACGGCAGCGAGCCGGCGCGCCCGACCGAGCGTTGGGCGGCCATGCGAGCCAGCACGTACACCTCGAGATCGTCGGGATCCAGCGATCCCAGCCCGTTCGTGTGCCGCGGCATGGGTGCACCGGTGGCCCGGGCCAGCGCAACCTCCATCTCGCGCAGCTCGACCTCACGGGCCGCGATGGCCTCGACCGCCGCCGACTCGGCGGCGGATTCCGCCGCCCGGAGCTCCTGGTTGGCTGACGACAGGGCAGCCGACGCGGCATCGAGTGAGTCGGCCGCCCGGCGGGACTCCTCGTGGGCCTCATTGGCGCCCGAGAGGTGCTGGCTTTGAGCACTCGCATGGCGGGTGGCCGCCTCGAGCGCGCGGCGTGCGTCGAGCACCCGGCGAGCCGCTGATTCCATGTCACGCCGCCAGACGTCGTGAAGCGACTGATGAGCAGCGGTCAGCCGATTCCACTCGGCGATCTTCGCCGCCGCCTCCTTCTCGGCCTCCCGCTGCTGGTTGATCCACAGTGTCGCCGCGGCAAGGGCCAGTGCCGAGTCGGACCCTGATGCCAGCTCGACACGCCCGTCGAGCAGGGAGACCAGCGCGTCGCGGGCGTCGGCGACGGCGACATCGTGGCGAGCGCGGGCCTCGTCGGTGGACTGGGTGCTGGCGGCCAGCCGTTCCGCCCTCACCACCTCGATGATCCCCTCGAGCCGGCCCTCGGCCTCGGCCGCTCGCGCCGATGCCGCACGGAGATCGTCACGGGCCGCTGCCGACACGTTCATCGACGACGAGCGCATGAGGTAGGCCGAGTACGACGGCAGGCCGAGTCGATCGAGCACGGTCCGGAGATCCTGCTCCGCCGCCTTCAGCCGCCTCTTGGAACCGGGACCGGCGACCCGCCGCGCTACGCGCTCCTCGGAGTCCTCGACCGCGGCGTACGCCTGCTCCAGTGCTTCGACATCGGTCGGGTCGAGATGGAGCGGCTCGGCATCGCGCTCGGCGGCTCGGAGCCCCGTTCGGGCCTCTTCGAGCACGTTGGTGGCGGCGACGACCCGGGGGTCGTCATCTATGGGGCCATCCCGGTCGACGGGCTCGAAGGGTGCGCCAACCGCGGCGCGGAGCCGCTCGACAGCGCCAACGACCTCATCGACCACCTCATCGACCACCCCATCGACCACCCCATCGACGTTGTCGGCACCACCGCGGTGGCCGAGCTGATGCGGATCCTGGTCCGGATCGTCGAGCGGATCCGGTGGTCTCGGTTCCGCGCCCTCGAGCTCGGCGAGAGCAGCCTCGGCATCGTCGAGCGCTCGCTTTGCCGCCTCGGAGTCGACCGGTTCAGCAGTGGGTCCGAGGGTGTCGACGATGGCGGCCGCTCTCTCGGCCTCAGCCTGGGCCGTGGTCACCGCAGCCCGGGCCTCTTCGGCGATGCGACGGGCGGCGGTGACCTCAGGAGCCTGCATGGGATCGACGGCCCGGGCGTCGGTGAGACGGCGGCGGGCGTCCTCGACGGCCTGCTCGAGCTCCTCCTCACGCTGCCGGTCATAGATCGCAGCGTTGAGGTCGTGCTCAGGATCCGGCTCCCCACCGCTGTGATCGGGACGTCCGGACGGGAGCTGGTGAGGGCTGAGCACCACGTCGAGGTCAGATCCGAGACCAAGAGCGGCTATGGACGTCTCGTCGGCGGGCATCACGATGTCGAGCGACTCGATGGTGACCAACGCGCCCGAAGGCGTCTTCCCACTGCTGAGCTCCGCGACGGCTTCGACGAAGGCCCGGCGGGCCGCGGGGTCGAGTCCGGCCACCACGGTGATCCCAGGGTGGAGCTCGATGGGGTCTGGTGCCCCGTCGAGGGCCACCTCCAAGATCCTCATGTCATGAGCCTCTCAACCCATGGGGATGCGCTGCACGCGTCCTGGACCATCGTCGCCGTCGTCGGAGCTCGAGCCCTTCGTCGGGCGCGTGTTGCGAAGCCGCGCCCCCATCGATTCGGCCAGGTCAGCCACGTTGGAGAGCACCTCATCGCCCACTGAGGGATCCTCGATGACGTCTTCGACCACATCGAGGAACGCCCGCGCCGCCGCGATGGCCTCGAGGGCAGCCGCCCGCAGGTGCCCGACGCCCTCAAGCGTTCGAGCCGAGCGGCCGGCGGGATCGGCGTCGGTCGGGCTCATGGCGCCGCCATCCCCGTCACGCCACCCACATCGGCTGGGGCGCGGAGCGTCACCGCGACGGTGTCGTCGCTGGCCGTGAACGTGACCCGCAGGACGTCGCCGTCGACACGGGCGCTGACCACCGTCCGACGACGCAACGTGGCGGGCAGGAGCACGGCCCGGCGGTAGGGCCCCACCCGCACCAACAGCTCGCCCGCGGTTCGCCCTAGCTCGACGTCGTCACCGTCGGCGAACGGGAGCGGGAGGACCAGCTCCCACCGGTCGCCGTGCTCCTCGACGCGCATGGTGTCGCCGCGGTGGAGGACGGCCGCCGGATTCCCCCCGGGCCACAGGCCGGTGGCCATCGCCCGGAGGGCCTCGACGCCGACGAGCTCGTCGGCCGCCAGCGGGACGCGCAGCACCGGCAGGGGCGCGAACCCTTCGATGATCGACTCGAGGTGGGCACCCTGGACCTCCAGCCAGCGCTCGAAGAAGGGGTCGTCGATGTCGGTGGGCAGGAGCCGGTTCACGATGACGGCATCGGTGTGGTAGCCGAACAGCGAGAGATAGGTGTGGGTGCGTCGGGCCTCGGCGATGACCATCTTCTCGGCGTTCACCACGAGCCGTACTGAGGTGGTGTCGGCGTCGGTGAGGATTTCGCGGACTCCATCGAGCCGGTCGTAGAACCGCCGCACGGCGGCGAAGACGTGGTCGCGGGCGACGGGGAGCGTCGACACCCTGGCCACCACCGGAGAGAGCACCCGGTTCACGCGACGACTCAACGGGAACAACCGCTCCATGTACCAGGCCAGGACGTCGGGAAACGACAGGAACCGGATGGTCTCAGCGGTGGGCCCGCAGTCGACGACGACGACGTCCCACTGACCCGAATCGGTGTAGGCCTTGAGGTCGGCGAGGGCGAACACCTCCTCGAGCCCCGGCAGAAGCGACAGCTCCTCCGCCTCGATCGCCTCCAGGCCGGCCCAGTCCAAGACGTCACGGAGCCAGCCCTGGATCTCATACCAGCTCTCCTCGAAGCGCTCGGTGGCATCGAGCTGCTGGGCCCAGAGGTGGGGGGTGATCGTGGTGGCCACACCGCCCAGAGGTTGGTCGAAGGCGTCGCCCAGGGAGTGAGCGGCATCGGTGGAGAGCACGATCGTGCGGAGACCAGCATCGGCGCAGGCCAGAGCGGTGGCCGCCGCGGTGGTGGTCTTGCCCACCCCGCCCTTTCCGGTGAAGAGGAGCACCCGTGTTCGTCGAGACGCCCGGCGGCTCATCGGGCCGCCTCGGTCTCCCGCCGTTCGACCTCTCGCTTGAGAGCCCCCAGCGCCGTGTGCATGATCAGCTTCTCAGCTCGCCGCTTCACCAGGTTGGGAAGCGGCAGCGCCAGATCAACCTCGAGCCGATAGGTGACCTCGGCTCCGGCGCCCTTCTCCGCGAACTCATAGACACCGTCGAGCCTGCGTACGATGTCGCCGTCGACCAGCTCCCAGCTGAGGCGATCCGGTGCTTCGGAGTAGTCATAGCGGAGTCGGTAGCGGATGCTCCGGCCGAGCGCCGCCGCCCGGTAGGCGACCTCGAGTGGGCGACCGTCGGCGTCGCGGTCGGCTACGACGGCTTCCTTCACATCGCGAGCCCACGCCGGGTACCGCTCGAAGTCGACGGCGACCTCGAAGCACCGGTCGGCTGAGGCGTTGATGCTCGTCTGCTGCGTCGCCTGATCGGCCACGCGCCCTCCTCCCGGTCGGCTGGGAGACGTCACCCTATCGAGCCCGCTGGCTCAGCGACCAGGTGTGTTCCGGCGGACCACGGAGTAGTAGTAACCCAGCACGATGCCGTTCCCGACCAGGAGCGGAGCGGTCACCACGGCCACTACGAGCCACCGCACCCAGGCGGCCTGATCGTCGGCCCCTCCTTCGAAGTGCTCGGCTGGGCGCTGGCGGGCGTCGAGCAGCGCCATCACCGCGGGGAAGGTGAGCCCGGCAAGCAGCAACAGCAGCTCCACGTCAGCCTTCCCGTGCCGGGAACGTCCCGTGGCGCGCCGCCCACAGCCCGCACAGCGCCAACCCCAGCATCGGGACGAGCACGCCGAACGCGACGCGGGTGTAGGGCCGGATGGCCGCGCTGAGCACAGCCACCACCACCTGGATGGCGAGCGCGCCCAGGAGATGACGGCGAACTGTCGACGGGGCTGAGCCGACGAGGAAGTACACCCCGACGACGTCGATGCGCTCATGGCGTGAGCGGCCGACGACCTGAGCGAACGACACCATGAACAGCGCGATCCCGACCGCGAACGCTCCCAGGTCGAGACCGGCGGCGACGGTGTCGAGCGCGTCGGTGAACACCACGGCAGCCACCGACCAGGCGGCGAAGGCGCCGGTGACGGCCCATGCCGCAGCGACGATGCCCGCCCCCTCGATGCGATCGATGTCGCTCAACCCGCAAACCTCCCGGTGAGCTCGGTGAGGGTCCGCGCCAGTCGCGATGCGAGGTGGTCATAGGACAGCTCGTGCTCGGCGCGGGCCCGGGCGGCCGCGCTCTCAGCGGCTTGGAGGCGATGGTCGACGAGCCGGTGGCGTATGGCTTCGGCGACGGCGGCCACGTCCGTGGGGTCGTCGACGATGGCCCCGGTCCGGCCGTGGACCACGGCCTCGTGCGCTCCCCCGCTGCGACCGGCGACGGAGGGGACGCCGGCCGCCGCCGCCTCCAAGAAGACGATGCCGAACCCCTCCTGCTCGAGCCCGCCCCAGCGGTTGCGGCACAACATGGCGAACACGTCAGCACATCCGTAGAGGGCGGGGAGGTCCTCGTCGGGCACCCGGCCCAAGAACCGCGCCGGTGCGCCGGTGGACCTGGCGATCCGTTCGAGCCGCGATCGATCGCGACCGGAGCCGGCCACGGCCACCACCACGTCGGGCAGCTGGTCGCGCAGGCGGGCAACGGCGGCGAGGACGACGTCGACACCCTTGCGAGGGACGAGACGGCTCAGGGTGAGGACCACCGGGGCGTCGACGGGCAGGCCGAACCTAGACCGCGCCGCCGTCCGCTCCCCTTCGTCGAGCGGACGGAAGCGACGAGGGTCGACACCGGGCGGGATCACGGTGTGAGCCAGCGGGCGACCCGCGGCCTGCTCGGCCTCGGCCAGCGGGTAGCCACCGGCTGCGACGACGTGGCAGGCGCCGGTCAGCACTCGCTTCAAAGCGCGCCTGACCGCCGGGAGCCGGCCCGGGACGGTGATCTCGGCGCCGTGGACGATCACCGAGTACGGCAGGTCGAGAGCGGGACCGATCAGGCCGAGTGGGAGGGCTGGATCGAGCACGACGAAGCTTGCCTCCACCTCGGCGGCGAGCTGGTTGATGCGGGACCGCAACGACGGTGTGGGCAACAGGACCGCCTCCCGGGTCCGCTCGATGCGGAAGGGCTGGGTGGCGTCGAACGCGGCGGCGTCCGGATGGGGCGTGGTGAGAACCGTGACGTCGCCTGCCGGGAGCCTCCGCCACAGCTCCCACAGGTACGACTGGATGCCGCCCACCTTGGGCGGAAAGTCGTTGGTGACCAGAACGTGGCGGCCCGTCATCGCGCGTCCACCGCTCGTTCCAGCTCCGCCACGAACTCAGGACTCTGGCCATGGCGGCGGCCAGCGGCCAGATGGGACTCGACGACATCGGGCCGGCCGAGGCGGCGCAGCGCCCACACGGCATGCGCGGCGACCAGGGGATCCTCGCCCGCGAGACAACCCCCGAGCACGCCGATGACGGCGTCGGTGGGCTCCGCCGAGTTGGCCAGCACGAGGACGGCGTTGCGGCGGAGGATCGACGGATCGCGCCCGGCCAGATAGAAGCGTGCGAACCGGCTCATGAGCTGGTGATCGGTCGCGTCGAGGACCCAGAGCGCATCGACCCACGGCTCGGCATCGGGTTCGGGCGCATGGTGACGGTCGTCGGCAACGTTGAGGGGGCACACCGTCTGGCACTCGTCGCAGCCATACAAGCGGTCGCCGAGCGCCACACGGTGCTCGGCGGGGAACACGCCGCCGGCCTCCACCAGCCAGGCCAGGCATCGGCGGGCATCGACGACGCCGTCGGCCACGATCGCCCCGGTCGGGCACGCATCGATGCAGCGACGGCAGGTACCGCACCGCGGTTCGGCGACAGGCTGCTCCCCCGCCCAGGGGCGGGCGACGAGGGGAGCGTCGGTGAGGATGCTGCC
>DASWIA010000049.1:0-38019 GCA_036397895.1 Acidimicrobiales bacterium
CCCTGCGAGATCCCGAGGGTGGTGGCGATGTCCGCCTCGGATAGATCGACGAAGTAGCGGAGCAGGACGCAGTCGCGCTGACGATCGGGCAGCGACGCCACCGCGGTCAGCACGGTGTCGCGGGTGATGCGGTCGACGCCCGCCAGCTCGGCCGCGGGAGCGTTCTCCGCTGGCGCCTCCCGTGCATCATGGCGCCGCACCGTGCGGCGGCGACGGAGCCGCGACCGGCTGCCGTTCAATACCGAGCGCCTCAGGTAGGCGAGGGGATCGTCGATGGCGGCCAGCCGGCGGTGCACCTCGACGAACGAGTCCTGAACGATCTCCTCGGCGGTGTCCACATCGTCCACGGTGAGCACAGCCAACCGCACCAGCTGGCGGTAGTGGCCCCGGAACAACCGCTCGAGTGACGCGGGTGCGGCGGCAGGGCCGGCAAGCTCGGTCATGGAGGTCATCATCAACCGGTACCGACGCATGAGCCGGGGATTCGGTTGTCACGTCATCTTTCGTTGCCCGCGAACGACTTGGTTTGCCCAGCCGTGGTCAGCGAGCGGCTGGGCAAACCAAGCATTTACCCGAAGAGGATCTCCATCGCGCCATAGAGGATGGCGAGCAGCACGAACCCGCCGATGATCGTGTTCTGATGCTTGTCGATGTACCAGGCCGCGGGCTTGCCAGCGGCGGGGGCCGCCAAGGCGTTGCCCTCGACGAGCACCGCCACCACGACGATCACGATGTACCAGCCGATGCGATCGCCACTGGAGCTGCTGTCGAAGCCTCCGAAGGACGAAAAGTGGCCGGTGGCCACCATGAAGAAGAGCATCGGGATCGAGAGGAACGTGTTCGTACGCGAAGCGCACGCCGCTTTGCGGGCACCGGCGGCGGCCGCCGGATCCGGCTCACGACCATCGAGCACACCTTGGGCGCTGGCGATCGCCACCTTCTGCGCCGGCCAGATCACGAACCAGACGTTGGCCCACATGATGATGCCGAACAGCATGCCGGCGAGGATGGTGAGCGTCTGGATGCTGTCCATGTGCTTGAACGGCGCGAAGTCACCACCGATGCCGAGCGCGAACAGCAGCAGACCGAAGGCCAGGGTCGACATCGCCGCCCACCGGAACCACCAGATGGCCCGCGGCACGAGCTTGGCCACGGCCTCGGTGCGAGCTTCCCCGCCGAAGTCGGCGAAGGCCGGCGTCTGCGCAAAGTTGAAGTAGTAGAGGATGCCGATCCATGTCACACCGGAGATGATGTGGGCGTATCGGGCCAGGAACTCGATTCCGTACTCTTCAAGGATTTCCATATCTCCTCACCAGGTCGGATGGCGGCCGAATGAACCTACCCTAACGACGCTGGGCGGCCCGAGAGGTGGTCTATGCGCCGACGCGCTCGGCGCCGTTGCGCTCGGCACCGTTGCGCACCGAGCGGCGCGGCGCCCACAGCCGAACCTCGACGCCACCGCCGACCCGGGCGTCGATCTCGACCCGACCTCCAACCTCGTCGAGCTTGCCCCGCACGGAGCGAGAGAGGCCGTGACCCTCCTGCACCGCGGCGGGATCGAACCCCGGCCCGCGGTCGGTCACCGAGCAGAACACCTCGTCCTCGTTGCTCTCCGCACAGACGGTGACCGCGCCTCCGCCGCCGTGGCGGCCGGCGTTGGCCAGGGCCTCGCCGACGGCACCGGCAAGTGCGTCGACTCCCAGACTTGCGCCGATGGCCGCGAGATCCTCGTCGACGGCAACCACGGTGGCCGACCCCCCGTATCGGTCCTCGTAGATGGCCGCCGCGGCTCGGAGCCGGCTGCCGAGATCGCCACCGCCGTGCCCGACGACCTCGGCGGTGCCGAACAGGAACTCGCGCAGCTCCCGCTCCTGGTTGCGGGCCAGACGGGCCAGGTCGGGGGCGGTGTCGATCCGGCGAGCGATGATGGCGAGGGTCTGCAGCACCCCGTCATGGAGGGTGAGGGCCACGGCGTCGCGGGCTCGGGTCTCGGCGACCTCTCGCTTCGCCGAACCGATGCGACTGGCTGCGTACCCCATGCCGGCGCCGGCGAGGATGTGTGACGCAGCGGTGGACGCCAAGCCGAGGGCCTGATCGGAAAGCGGGGGGTGCCCAGCGATGTAGGTCCCGGCCGCGTTGGCCGCGCCCAGCGCGGCCCCGGCCAGCGCACCCCACCGGGCTCCGCAGGCCACCGCCATGGCCAGCACGCCAGCCACCGTCCAGACCGATCCCAGGGGCGGCGGCGCCGCCACGCCCATGGGGCTGCCTCCATAGGCCCACCCGTCGGCGACGAACAGCCACCCACCCACGACCAGCTCGACGGTGACGACGGCGGGATCAACCATGAGGTGGGGGCGGCTCCGCAACAGCGCCGTCGTTCCGGCGGTGACGGCCAAGGCCGCGCCCAGCGACGCGGTGGCGACCCAGGGACGGACGAGGTCGTCACGGCTGAGAACGGCAAGCGTCGCCATCAGTGCCCACGCCGCCCACCTGAAGACGGCGATCCCCGCCAGCAGTCCTCGGTCAACGCCCTGCAAGCCCATCGACTCCAACGTATCCACCCAACGATGGCCACTCTGGGCATGGCCCGACGCTTCGCGTGGCAGGCTCGTCCGATGGCAAGCACCATCGAAACCCTGATCGACGACCTCACCTTCGGCGAGGGCCCGCGATGGCGAGCCGACCAGCAGCGGCTGTGGTTCTCCGATTTCCACGACCACCAGGTGAAGTCGGCGTCGCTCGCCGGCGACGTTCGCATCGAGGTCGAGCTCGACGACCGGCCGTCGGGTCTGGGCTGGTTGCCCGATGACCGGCTGTTGGTCGTCGCCATGACGTCGCGGCAGGTGTTGCGCCTGGAGCCCGACGGGTCGCTGGTCACCCACGCCGACCTCTCCGAGGTCGCCACCTGGCATGCCAACGACATGGTCGTCGCCGCCGACGGCACCGCCTACGTGGGCAACTTCGGGTTCGACCTCGACGGTGGGGCCGAACCGGTATCCACCTCGCTGGCGATGGTGACACCCGACGGCTCGGTGTCGGTGGCGGCCGACGATCTCCGATTCCCCAACGGCATGGTCATCACCCCCGACACGAAGACGCTGATGGTCGGCGAGTCGTTCGGACAGGGCTACACGGCGTTCACGATCATGTCTGACGGAACCCTCACCGCCCGTCGTCAGTGGGCGCATCTGCCGGGCCGGGCGCCCGACGGGTGCTGCCTCGACGCCGACGGCAACATCTGGATGGCCGACCCCCTCTCCGGGAACGTGGTCCTGGTAGCCGAAGGTGGTGAAGAGATCTCCGAGATCGATATCGACGGAACGGCCATCGCCGTCATGCTGGGCGGCCCCGATCGCCGACACCTGTTCGTCATCATCGGACGCCTCGACCAGCCCGAGGTGCTGAAGGCCGACCGGCCCGGCCGGATCGACGTGTGCGAGGTCGTGGTTGCCGGCGCCGGCCGGCCGTGAACCCCGCGCTAGGTTCGGCGGCCATGAGCAGAGCGCTGATCTACCACAACCCCAACTGAAGCTCCTCGAACCATGCGGTGGCGGTCGCCACCGACGAGGGCGTCGAGTTCGACGAGGTGCGATACCTGAAAACGCCACCCGATCGGGCCACGCTCACCCAGCTGTTGGAGATCCTCGATGACCCGCCGGCCGATCTCGTGCGCCACGACGCCAACTTCACCAAGCTCGGCCTCGACCCCGACGGCTACACGACTGCCGAGGCGGTGATCGACCTGCTAGTCGAGCACCCCAGGCTCATGCAGCGGCCGGTGATCGTAAAGGGTGGGTCCGCCATCATCGGCCGACCCAAGGACCGGGTGAAGCCCTTCCTCACCGGCTGAACCGGCTGAACCGGCTGATCGGCGCGCTCAGTGGCGCTTGACGCCGCCGTACTTCATCCGGGTGTCTGACATCGAGGCGACGGTGGCGTCGTCCTGGTTGATGCCGGCGTCAACGACCTCGCCGACGAACAGGGTGTGGGTGCCGAGGTCGAGGGTGTGACGCACCTCGCAGTCCATCCATGCTGCCGCCTCGCTGAACACCGGCGCCCCAGTGGTTGCAGAGGTGACAGGTCGGCCGTTGAGCGTCTCGCCGTCGTCGGCTGCCGGCTTGGAGAACTTCACGAACACCCGCGTGTCGGTGGCGTCCCACAGGTTGACGCTGAACGAGCCGCCCTCGGTGATGAGGCGGTGAGTGACGGCGTCGTTGTCGACACCGACGCCGATGAGCACCGGCTCCATCGACAGCTGCGTGATCCAGCTCGTGGTCATGGCATTGCGTTGGTCACCGGCCCGTGAGCCGACCAGCGCCAAGGCATTGGGAATCTTCCATGTCACCTTGTTGAGCAGTTCGTCGTCGAGAGCCACGCCGTCGAGCGTAGGGGTCAACCGGCCTCGGCCGACCAACCGATGATCACCGCCGGTCGGATCACCAACACCGACGCGATGGTTCCCGGCTCCCGGTAGGCGGGGTAGCGCCGACGCAGGTCGTGCAACCACTCGTCGGTGGGCGGGACCTCCGCCGCCCGGCCGTGCACTCGCACCCACCACAGCCGTGACCAGTCACTCTCGTAGTTGTCGACGATCAGGGCACAGCGGTCGTCGGCCTCGAGGTTGGCCAGGCGCTGGAGCCGTATTCCCGACTTGGCCTTCACGGTGTCGACAGGGATCACCAGGTTGCCATCAACCGCCGCGAACACGGCGGGGACGGCGTCGACACCACGATCCTCATGCACCGTGGCCAGCACGCCATGGTCGGCACTCGTCAGCCGTTCCCAGCACTGATCGATCGTCAGCTGCACGCCGACACCTTCTCACGCGCCAGCGACGGCGCCGACCTCACCGAGCCGTGCCGCCGATCGTCGCATCCCAACGCGGACCAGGTCGACGTGGCCGGTGAGCGAACCCAACCATCACCGATCTCGATGGGCGGCGCGGGGAGAATCGGGAGGTGACCGCCACACTCCCGCGCTCAGCGGCTGAGGACACCAAGCGAGCCCAGCTGGCCGTGATGCGTCGTCGGGCCACGCTGTTCCTCGTGGGCGCCACCGCCGTCTTCGCGGTGACGACGACTGTCGGGGGCGACGCGGCCTGGGTGGGATACGTGCAGGCCACGGCCGAGGCGTCGATGGTGGGCGGGTTGGCCGATTGGTTCGCCGTCGTGGCTCTGTTCCGCCATCCGCTGGGCCTGCCAATCCCCCACACGGCCATCATCGTGGCCCGCAAGAACCAGTTCGGGGAGACGCTCGGAGACTTCATCCAATCGAGCTTCCTCACCGCCGATGCCGTCGTGGCGCGATTGCAGTCCGCCCAGGTCGGACTGCGTCTCAGCCGTTGGTTGTCCGAACCGGCGAACGCCGATCGGGTGGCCGGAGCACTGCTGAGCGCGGCCGTCACCACCGCCGACCTCGTCAGGGAAGAGGAGCTCAACGAGGCGGTCGGCAGCATCGTGCGACAGCGCGTCGAGGCCGCTGATCTCGCTACCCCGGCCGCCCGAGCCTTGCGCTTCGCCATCGACGAGGACCGGCATCGACCCCTCGTCGACGCCGCTCTGCGGGCGCTCGACCGCTACCTCGACGAGCACCGCGATGACCTGCACGCCCGGTTCGAGGAGCGGTCGCCGTGGTGGCTTCCCGGTGCGGTCGAGGACCGCGTGTTCAGCCGTCTGCTCGATGGTGCCCACGTCGTGCTCGACGACATGGCCGGTCCCGACAGCCACGGTCTGCGACGGGACCTCGACGATCGATTGCGGCTGCTGGCCGATGGGCTGGAGACGTCTGAGGCGCTCCGCGATCGGGTCGACCAGGTCAAGCGCGACCTGCTGGCCCAGCCCGAGCTCGGCGCCTGGGTCGACTCGGCGTGGACCACGGTGAAGGAGGGGTTGCGGGCGCAGTCCACCGATCCCGGATCCGAGCTGCGCCGGCGACTGGCCCTGTCCGTCGCCGAGCTCGGGCGCCGGCTGGAGGAAGAACCACCGTTTCGCATGTTCCTCGAGAGCGCGGGTGAGCGAGCAGTGCGTCAGGGGATCGAGCGCTTCGGCGGCGAGATAACTGACCTCGTCGCCACCACCGTGGAGCGTTGGGACGGTGAGGAGACCGCCGATCGGCTCGAGCTGCTGTTGGGCCCCGATCTCCAGTTCATTCGCATCAACGGCACCGTGGTCGGCGGTCTCGCCGGCCTCGTCCTCCACACCATCGCCGATCTCGCCGCCTGACTGCCTCCCGCCCCCCGGTGCCGTCGCCCCGTCTCGATGGATGCGCGTACCTTCGCGAGAGCTCGATTGGAAATCGCACCGATCCGGTGCGCTTCTACATCGGGAGCGGGCGCGGGGCGGGAGGACAGTCAGGCGAAGGTGCGGACGAGCTCGAGGACGGCGGCGGCATCAGGGCCGTCCGCGGTGAGGTCGGTGTCGGTGGCCACCACCCGCCGGCCGGCGACGCGGCAGAGGTCGAGAGCCGGCCCGCGCACGACCGTCAACGCTCCCTCGTTGCGGAGATCCCACGCGTCGCCCTTCGGCCCCGTCAGCTCGAAGTCGACGGGACCCGACATCGTCTGACCGGACCGCTCGAAGGCGTAGGGCAGCGACCGCCAGGCGAGCCTGGCGATCTGTCGGAGCCGCTCGGTCGGCGGCAGGTCCACGCCCAGTGCCGCGGCCGCGTCGGTGGTGTGAATCCACGTCTCGGCGATCCGAGTGGTGGCCAACGTCCGGATGGCAACCTGGCCAGCGACCCACTCGACTCGCGTCGAGGGATCCTGGGAGGACAACGCCGCTCGGAGCCGGCGCACGCTCTCCCCCCAGCGCCGAGCGAGGTCGCCGATGGGGGCACCCCGCTCCTGGTCCACCAACCAACCGGCACCGTCGTCGACGTTCGTAATCCCCTGGGGACGTCCGGTTGCGGGGCCACCGGCCAGCGCCTCGAGGTGAGCAGCGAACCGGCCCTCGGCGCTCGCCGTGGCGAGCTCATTGGTCTGGGCGAGATGGAGGACGACGTCGGCAACGTCCCAGTCCGGACACGGCGTCGCCGCCGACCACCCTGCTTCATCCATCCCCGCCAGGAGACCGGCAAGCTCCGCCTGTTGGGCATCGAGATCACGGAGGACATCGTCCATGCCACCATCCTGACCGCGATCGAGACGGTGGGCGACCGAGCGGATCAGGACTCGAGCTGCGACTGCATTGACTGCACGGTGTCGATGTACTCGTCGATCATGTCCAACACCACCTGAGCCGACGATTTGGCCTGGTTCATGTCGCCAACGATCTGGCCCACAAAGTAGTTGGCCAGCTTCTCGGCGCCCGACCCCTGGTGATGGCTGGCTCGCTGAATTGCCGCCTGTGCCCGAAAGGTGAGCACCGACTGGAGCGGCATGGCCAGCGGCGCCGGGGCCTCGGGAGAATCCCACTCGTCGGTCCATGCCGACCTCAACATCCGGGCCGGCTTGCCGGTGAGCGATCGCGACCGGATGGTGTCGGCCGACGTCGCGGCCAGGAACTTCGCCTTCACCACCGGGTTGGTCTCGGCCTCGTTGGTCGTGAGCCACACCGATCCGCACCACACGCCCTGGGCACCCAGCGCCATCGACGCTGCCAGCTGGCGTCCGCGCCCTATACCGCCCGCGGCCAGGACCGGGACGGGCGCGACGGCGTCGACGATCTCGGGGATGAGCACCATGGTGCCGATCTCGCCGGTGTGCCCGCCGGCCTCGTAGCCCTGGGCGATGATGAGATCAACCCCGGCGGCGGCGTGGCGTTCGGCGTGTACGGCCTTGCCGGCCAGCGCGCCCACCAACCGGCCCTCCTCCTTCACCCGGTCGATCATGAACTGCGGCGGCGGACCGAGCGCATTGGCCACGAAGCAGGTGCGATGGGCGAGGGCGATGTCGAGCTGAGGACCTGCCGACGCGGCGCTGAACGGCGCTGCGCCGGTACCGCCACCCACGTTGCGGCTGTCGGAATCGATGTCGTCCAGCGACACCTCGGGCACCTCGTAGCGCCGCAGGATGTCAGCGACGAACGCTTGGTGCTCGGGTGGGATGAGCTGGCGGATATCGTCGAGCGAATAGCCCTGCTCCTCGTCGCCGGCATAGCGGGCGGGGATGATGAGATCGACGCCGTAGGGGCGGTCGCCGATCTCGTTCTCGATCCAGTCGAGGTCGATCTCGAGCTGTTCGGGTGTGTGCGCCACCGCGCCCAACACCCCGAGCCCTCCGGCCTTGGACACCGCCGCCACGACGTCACGGCAGTGGGAGAACGCGAAGATGGGAAACTCGATGCCCACCAGGTTGGTGGCGGAAGTGCGCATCTCTACTCCTCAGGCGGACTCGTCGTCATCATCAGTCTCGCGCCCATGGTGGGCTCCGTCTCTCCACGAAGGCGGCCATGCCCTCCCGGGCCTCGTCGGTTCGGAACAGGTCGGCCGACAGCCTCGCCGTCCACTCGAAGGCGTCATCGATCGACATCCCCGGAATCCGGTTGAGCAACGACTTGGTGGCGGCCAGCGCACCGGGGCCGCCGAGCAAGAGATCGTCGATGATGGCGTTCACCTCGTCATCGAGCCGGTCGGCGGCGACCGCCGCGTTGATGAGGCCGAGCTCAGCGGCCTCGACGGCGGTGAACCGGTTGCCGCGCAGGAATGCGGCGGCGGCATCGGTTGGTCGCATCTTGGGCAGGCAGAGGACCGAGATCATCGCCGGGGCCACGCCGACGCGGACCTCGGTGAAGCCCATCTTGGCGGTTTCGATGGCCACCGCCAGGTCCATGGCCGCGGCCAAGCCCATGCCCCCGGCGACGCAGTGACCGGCGATTCGACCGATGGTCGGTTTCGGTGAGGCACGGAACCGCCGGTAGAGGTCGACGGCGTTGCGGCCCGGGCCCGCACCTGAACCCGTACCCCCGACGCCGCCCGACCGCAGATCAGCCCCGGCGCAGAACACCGATCCCGAGTTGGTGAGCACGACGAGGCGAACGTCGTCGTCGGCATCAGCGGCATCCATGGCGTCGAGCACGCCACCGACGAGCTCGGCGCTCAGCACGTTGCGGCCCACCTCATCGGCGAGCGTGATGGTCATCACGCCCCGGTCGTCGATGCTGGTGACCACGGTGCTCATCGGTCCGCCTTGGCGACCGGGCCGTCGGTGGCTCCGCCGGCGAAGGCCTGGGCGATACGCATCCACTCACCGGCAGCGTCGCCGGTGACGGCGAGTGCGCTGTCGTCGACATGGCGGCGCTGGGTGACGACCAGGCAGAAGTCCTCGGCGGGGCCGACCACGGACTCGGCCGCGTCGGGGGGACCCCACGTCCACGTCTCGTCCGACGGACTGGTCAACTCCACCCGCACCTCCACGTCGGGAACGCCGAGGCCTCGGTTCGTGTAGCTCCAACCACGGGTGATAACCCCGAGCTGAGCGATGTGGCGGAGCCGTTCGGTCGGTTCGCGCGTGGCACCCACCGCGTCGCAGACATCCTGACCGTGGGCCCACGTCTCCATCAGCCGGGCGGTGAGGAAGGACTTCGATCCCATGGACGGGCCGTACCAAGCAACCCGGTCGTCATCGCCGAGCGTCCTGGCCGCCGCGTCGAGCGCGGCCCGCCCCGCTCGCCAGGCATCGAGGCGATCGCCCACCGCGAGGTCGAGGACCGGCCCCAGCGTCATGTCGTCGAGCTGTTCGTTGCCGGCCATCGCCGCCTCGAACAGGGCGGTGACCTCATCGGGGAAGGTGTCAGGATCGGCGATGGCGTCGGCCGCCCTGTGGTCGAAGTAGGTGAGGTGGGCGATCTGGTGGCTGACCGTCCAGCCCGGACTGGGCGTCGCAGTGTCCCACTGGTCGTCGCTGAGCACGGCGACGACCGCGTCGAGGGCCGCGTGCTCAGCGTGAAGATCGGCGATCACGTCGGTGATGTGCATGGAGTGATCCTTCGTCGCGGTCGTGTGCATCGGTCGGGTCATGCCGGCGATCGGGCGGCCAGGCCGGCGAGCACGAGGTCGACGACCTCGTCGGCTGCTTGTTGGGGGGTTGCGTGCAGCGTTGCTATGACGTCGGGTTCGGCCAGGTGATGCCCGATCGAGGCGATCACCCGCGCCACGGCCGTAGTGTTCACCTGGGCGATCTCACCTCGTTCGATGGCCACCTCGAGCAGCTCGCGGGTGACAGCCACCAGGTAGCTCGCGTGGGCCGACCGCAGCTCGGGACCGCCCGGTACCGCGGCCATGTCGCGCGCGAAGACCTCCGACGTGTTGCTGACGGCGACGTGGGCGGCAGCCAGGTAGGAGCGGATGGCATCGAGGGCCACGGTGACACCGCCCTCGCTCGCAGCAACAGCCGCCGTCGCCGTTCGCCCGATCCGCCACAGGTTGCGATCGACGACCATGAGGACGAGCTCGTCTCTGCTCGTGGCCAGGCTGTAGAGGGTCCGCAGCGAGCAGTTCAATCGGGCGGCCAGGTCGGCCATGGTGAGCTGGGCAAACCCCTCGGCAAAGAGCTCGGTGAGCTGATCGAGGATCTCGCGCTGGCGCGCCGTGAGCCTCAGGGAGCGTTCCCGGCTGAGCCGCGGGTGGGGCCGGGGGACGAGGCGGATTCGCCGAACGATCTCGTCGTCGTCGCCGTCCGCGCGTTCGCGAAGGTGCGCGCATCCATCGAGAGGGGATTGGGAGCTTGCGCTACTGCCGAGCGGCCGAGCGGCGGGGGCGGCGGTCACAACAGCACCCGGGGGATCTCGACGTAGCGAGCGCGCAGCCACTCGCCCAGCCCTTTGGCCTGACCGTCCTGGCGGGTCGAGGCGGCCACGCCCTCTTGGAGCAGCCCATGGATCACGAAGTTCAGCGACCAGATGTTGGGCAGGCGATGACGATCGACGGCCAGATCCGCGGTCTCGGGCAGCAGCTGGCGGAGCCGCTCGGTGGTGAGAAACGAATCGAGCCACGCGAAGGCCTCGGCCGAGCGGCAGAACACACCAAGGTTCGCGTCGCCACCCTTGTCACCCGAGCGGGCGCCGACGATGCGCCCGAGCGGCGCCCGTTCCGTGTCACCGGTTGGCGGCTTGCCCGGAGGGTCTGGCCTGGCGATGGTCACCTCGCCGACGGCCGCGGGAGCCACCGAGTCGACGACGGACTGCTCACCGCCCAGCACGACTACGTGCTGGGGGACGACGCCGGCCGGGACGAGGGCGGCGCGGTGCACGCCGAACGGCTTGGCCGAGCCACCGCCCAGGCCGAACAGCCCCGGGATGGTGGCCAGCGCCAGCTCGTTGACCGCTGAGCGGGCCACACGCAGCTTTCGCTCGTCGGGGTCCTTGAGCGTGATCTTCCATGCCGCCACTGCTTCCTCGTTGGTGGCAGGATCGGCGCTGTCGGTGCGCACCACCGTGGTGGTGACGCTCTCGTAGTCGTCGGGGTTGGTCGGGCATGACGCCCAGAACGCCTTCTCGACCAGCGCCGCCTTGGCCTCGATGTCGAGGCCGGTGAGGGCGATGGAGATGTCGGTCCGGAAGCCGCCCAGCTCGTTCATCGACACCTTGAGCGAGTCAGGAGGCGGCTGCCCCCGCACTGCCGAGACGCCGACACGGTCACGATCCACCTGCTCGAGCCGGATGGTGTCGAAGCGGGCAGTGACATCGGGGCCGAGGTAGGCCGGCGCGCCGATCTCGTAGAGCAGCTGGGCAGTCACGGTGCCGACGGTGACGGCTCCACCGGTTCCGTCGTTGTGCTTGCCGATGATCGAGCTCCCGTCGGCGGCGATCTCGGCCCACGGGAAGCCGGTGTGCTCCAACCCACCGAGCTCACCGAAGAAGGAGTAGTTGCCGCCGGTGGCCTGCGTACCGCACTCGATGATGTGGCCGGCCACCACCCCGCCGGCCAGGGCATCCCAGTCGTCTCGCGCCCAGCCGTGGTGCCACGCCGCCGGTGCGGCCACCACTGCGGCATCGGTGGTGCGACCAGTGACGACGATGTCGGCGCCCCGTTCCAGCGCGTCGACGATGCCCCATCCGCCCAGGTAGGCGTTGGCGCTGATGAACCGGCTGGTGTCGAGCATCGGCTTGCCGGTGTCGAAGTCGCCGAGCATGAGGCCGGCCTCGGCCAGCTCGTCGAGGCGGCCCAGGAGATCGTCACCCTCGACGTAGGCGACCGTGGGTGCCAGACCGAGGCGATCAGCCACCTCGGCCACTGCTTCGGCACAGCTGCGCGGATCGAGCCCGCCGGCATTGCTGACCACCTTGATGTGGCGATCGAGACAGATCCCCATGACCTGCTCCATCTGGGTGACGAAGGTTCGGGCGTACCCACCACCGGGTCGCTTGGCCTGGGTGCGGGCCAGGATCAGCATGGTGAGCTCGGCCAGCCAGTCGCCGGTGAGCACGTCGATGGGCCCACCCTCGACCATCTCTCGCGCCGCCGACAGCCGATCGCCGTAGAACCCCGAGCAGTTGGCTATGCGGATGGGGTCGGTCACGACGACTCCTCGGCCAGTTGGTTCCCGGCACCGTCGAGCGGTTCGTCGGTCTCGATCACCAGGAGCAGCGCGTCCTTCTCGACTTGCTGACCGACGGCGACAAGCACCTCGGTGACCGTTCCCGCCTCCGCGGCCCGGAGGTGGTTCTCCATCTTCATGGCCTCGAGGATGGCCACCACCGCACCGGCCGGCACCCGGTCGCCGACGCCCACCCGCAGCTCTATCACCTGGCCGGGCATCGGTGCGGCGATGGATCCGCCGGGCAGCTCGACATCGGGAAGGTGGAAGCGGGGAACGACATGGAGGGTGACGCCACCCCCCGCTCCGGTGAGGTGCATCCAGTTGCCGGCCCTGGTCACCCGGAGGCGGCGCCGGCGACGGTCGACGGCCACGTCGATGTGGTCGGGTGACCACCCGTGGACGGTGGCCACCCCTTCGTCGCCATCGGGGCCCAACGCGAACGAGCCGTCGCGGCGGAGGCGGTAGTGAACGGTGACGTGCTCGTCGCCATGGGCGAGCTCGACTCGCTCGGCCGGGAGGCGGCCGATGCGGAACCCGCTGGGCATCGAGGCGAGCACTTCGGCCTCGGCCCGGTTGGCTCCCTGGATCCACATCGCTGCTGCCACTGCCAACAAACGGAGCTCGTCGGGGCCGATCGAGCCGTCGGTCGGCCACTCGACGCGATCGATGAAGTCGGTGGTGGTGTCCCCGGCGAGGAACTCGGGTGTGCGGAGGACAGCAGCGAGGAGATCACGGTTGGTGATTACGCCGCCGACGTGCAGACGTTCCAGCGCCAAGGCCAGGGACCGGGCGGCCTCGGCCCGGTCCGGTGCCTTCGAGATCACCTTGGCGATCATCGGGTCGAAGTCGACGCCGATGACGGAGCCGACCTCGACCCCGCTGTCCCACCGCACCGGGGGGTCCGCCGGCGGCTTGAAGGCGTCCAGGGTGCCGGTGGCCGGCAGGAAGTCGTTGGCCGGATCCTCGGCGTACAACCGCGCCTCGATGGCGTGACCCTCGAGGACGACCTGGTCCTGTCCGTAGCCGAGTGGTTCACCCATGGCGATGCGGAGCTGCTCGCGCACCAGGTCGAGCCCGGTGACGGCCTCGGTGACGGGGTGCTCGACCTGGAGGCGGGTGTTCACCTCGAGGAAGAAGAAGTCACCGGTGTCGGCGTCGACGAGAAACTCCACCGTGCCGGCCGAGTGGTATCGCAGTGCGCCACCCAGCGCCACCGCGGCGTCGCCCATCGCCGCCCGCAGCGACGGGGTCATGTACGGCGAGGGAGCCTCCTCGATGATCTTCTGGTGGCGTCGCTGGATGGAGCACTCACGCTCGCCGAGGTGGACGAGCTGGCCGTGGCTGTCGCCCAGGATCTGGATCTCGATGTGGCGCCCTCGTTCGACGTAGCGCTCGGCGAACACCCGGTCGTCACCGAAGCCCGACTGCGCCTCGCGCTGGGCCGCCCCCACCGCATCGGCGAGGCCGGCTTCGTCGTTCACCACGCGCATGCCCTTCCCCCCTCCGCCGGCCGACGCCTTGATGAGTAGCGGGAACCCGATCGAGGCGAACGCGGCGGGATCCTCCGCGCTCGGGAGCACTGGAACCCCAGCGTGGGCGGCGCGTCGCTTCGCTTCGATCTTGTCGCCCATGGCGGCGATGACCTCGGGGGATGGGCCCACCCAAGCGAGCCCGGCCTCGATCACGGCTCGCGCGAAGTCGACGTTCTCAGCCAGAAAGCCGTAGCCGGGATGCACCGCTCCGGCGCCGGTGACCAGCGCGGCGTCGACCACCGCGGCTGCATCGAGGTAGCTGTCGATGCGGACGGCCTCGTCGGCTTCGGTCACGAACGGCGCGCCGGCATCGGCATCGACGTAGACGGCAACGGTGCGCAGACCCATGGCCCGCGCCGTGCGGAACACGCGGCGGGCGATCTCGCCGCGGTTGGCGATGAGCAGGCTGTCGAAGAGACTGGTCACAGGCGGAACACCCCATAGCCCTCGGCCCCCTCGATGGACCGGTTGCGGACCACCGAGAGGCACATGCCCAGAACGTCGCGGGTGTCGCGGGGATCGATGATGCCGTCGTCGCTGATGGCCCCCGTCGCCCGGAGCGCCAGCGATCCCTTCTCCTGGATCGACTCGACCATGGCAACCAGCTCGGCGTCGGCTTCCTCGTCGAACTCCTCGCCGCGGCGAACGGCCTGGCCCCGGCGGACGATCGACATGACCCCGGCGATCTGCTTGGGCCCCATCACCGCGATCTTCGCCGTGGGCCACAGGAAGGTGAAGCGGTTGCCGAACGACCGACCCGACATGCCGTAGGTCCCGGCGCCGTAGGACGAGCCGAGGATGACGGTGAGGTGGGGGACGGTGGAGTTGGAGACGGCGTTGATCATCGCCGACCCCTTCTTGATCTGACCGTCCGCTTCGAAGTCCTTGCCGACCATGAAGCCCGTGATGTTCTGGAGGAAGACGAGCGGCACGTCGACCTGGTTGCACAGCTGGATGAAATGAGCGGCCTTCTCCGCCGACTCGGGATATAGGGCGCCGTTGTTGCCCAGCAGCCCGATGGGGTAGCCGTGGATCGAGGCCCAGCCGGTGACCAGGGTGGACCCGTAGCGGGGTTTGAACTCCTCGAAGTACGAACCGTCGACCGTGCGGGCGATCACGTCGCGGATGTCGACCGGCTGGCGCAGGTCGCGGCTGACGATGCCCAGCAGCTCCGAGGGGTCGTAGGCCGGTGGCTCAGGCTGGAAGGTCGGTGGCGGCCCCGGCTTGCGCCAGTTGAGGTGGCTGACGACTTCGCGGCACATGCGGATGGCGTCCATCTCGTCGATGGCGAAGTAGTCGCCGGTGCCCGACACCTCGGCGTGCAGCTGGGCGCCGCCGAGCGTCTCGTCGTCGGAATCCTCCCCGGTGGCCATCTTCACCAGTGGCGGCCCGGCCAGAAAGATCTTCGACTCCTTGTTGACGACGATCGTGTAGTCGCTGAGTCCCGGTTGGTATGCCCCGCCGGCCGTCGAGCTGCCGAACACCACGCAAACGGTCGGGATACCCATCTTCGAGAGCTCGATCATCTCGTAAAAGAAGCGACCGGTCTCGGCGAAGTGCTCGGTCTGGACCTTGCGGCCGCCTCCCCTGTCGGTGTCGACCCGCAAGTCGGCGCCGGCCGACTCCACGAAGCTGACGTAGGGCAGGCGGTTGTCGCGGGCGATCTCGAGGGCCCGCATCCACTTCTTGTTGACATAGGGCGTGATGGCTCCACCCAACACGGAGGGGTCGTTGCCGAGGATCATGCATTCGACGCCGGCGATGACGCCGATGCCGACCACGAAGCCGCCACCGATGTTGTAGTCCGACTTGTAGGCGGCGAGCGGGCTGATCTCGAGAAACGGCGTGTCGGGATCCAACGCGTTGGCGATGCGCTCCCGGATGGGGAGCTTGCCCCGGCTGCGCAACCGGTCCATGCGCTCGGGGCCACCGCCGGCTTGGGCCTCGTCCAACAGCCCCTCGATCTCTGCCAGCTGTTCGAGGAGGTCGTCGCGGTTCTTGGCGAACTGCTCGCTGCGGGTGTCGAGGGAGGACCGGATCGGAGGCGCCAGCGCTCGTGCCATCAGCCGGCGACCCTATGGCGGTAATCAACAATCGTCAAGATTACCGCAAGTGTGACCTCAGGCCGGTCGGCGACCGTAGGTCACGGCGTGGACGGGAGAGAGATCGAACGAGGCAACATCGGCGAACCCGGCGTCGTTGAGCAGATCGACGAAGGCCGTCGTCGGGAGCAGCTGGTCGTCGATGAGCGCCTCGAAGAACTGGATGCCGCTCATGACCCGGCCGGCGGGGGTGCGGAGCCCGCTGGTGTCGTCGTCGGTCGGGAACGGGAAGTCGGACACCACGAAGATGCCACCGGGACGAAGCGACCGCAGCACGTTGGCCGCTACCTGCTGGAGGTCACGGCACTCGTGCATCGAGATGTTGATGACGGCAAGGTCGAAGGCATCGGGGCGTTCGAACTCCTCGAAGGTGGAGAGCGTGAACTCGACGCGGTCGTCGATCCCCGCCTCCTTGATGGCCAACTGGGCCCGGTCGATCGAGAACGCGTCGCCGTCGATGGCGGCGAAGGTGGCGTTGGGGTAGTGGCCGGCCATGCGGATCAGCCCGCGGCCCGCTCCGGTGGCCAGCTCGAGGATGGTGCAGTCGCCGGCGAGGATGTCGGCGGCGCCCGGAACCTTGTCGAGACCGCCGGGGACGAGCCGGTTGTAGAAGGGACGGCCGGTGGCCGACACGGCGGCGATGAACTCCGGTGAGCAGTCATCCCACCAGAGACGCTCACCGGTGCCCAGCCGGTCGGTGAAGATGTCGAACAGCTCGGGCTGGCCCAGCACTCCGAAGATCGACCCGGTGTGGGCCGGATGGTCTTCGGCCAGCAGCGCCACGGCCATGGCGTCGGGCAGCTCGTAGCCGCCCTCGACCAGCTCGATCACGCCCGCGGCGTGCGCCGAGCGGAGCCACACGGTGGCGTACAGGAAGTCGAGGCCGAGCCGGTCGGCGAACTCGGCTGGCCGCAGCGGGCCGTCGGCGTCGGCGAGTGTGGAGAAGAGGTCAAGGCGCAGACCGATGTCGACGGTGCGAGCGGCCACGTACCCGGCGGCGTGACCGACGAGCTGTCCGGCGGCGGCCTTGATGTCGTCAGGGGCAAGAGTGGGTGTGGTTGTCATGGCGGTTCTCCCGAATCGACGTGCCGGCAAGCAGCCGGTCGTTCGTGGAGCACCATGAGCGGGACCGCCGGACATCTCCAGTACAACATTTGAATTGGTTTGGGCGAACCGACCCCTAGGGTGGAGCCATGAAGCCCGGCGAGGTCCAGCTCGACTACTGCCCGGTCAGCCAATCGATCGACTTGCTGGGTGACCGCTGGACGCTGGGGGTGGTGTTCCACGTCCTGCTCGGCCGGAGGCGGTTCAAGGAGCTCCGCGACGTGATGCCCCGGATCCCGCCCGCCACCCTGTCCAAGCGGTTGAAGCTGCTGGTCCGGGCCGAGATCATCACCCGCACCGAGACCGACGACGGCCGAATTCTCTATGAGCCCACCGTGGCTGGTGCCGAGCTGTACGACGTCATGTACGGGCTTGGGGTGTGGGGCGAGCGATGGATGCGGGAGCTCGTGACCGACGACGATGTGGATCCGGCCAAGATCATGTGGGACATCCGTCGGTGCCTCGACCCCGAGCGGATGCCCGACGAGCGGGTTGTGGTGCACTTCGAGTTCATCGGCACGCCACTGGACAAGACCCACTTCTGGATGGTGCTCGACCGGTCGGCGCCCGACCTGTGCGTCGTCGATCCCGGGTTCGGCGACGATCTGATCGTCCGCTCGCGGCCTGGGTCGATGGGCGCCATGTGGATGGGTGATCGGTCCTTGGCCGACCTCGTCGACGACGGCGCCATCAGCGTCAGCGGGCTCCCCCGCCTCGCCGATCGGCTCGCCGGGTGGATCGGATTGAGCCCCTTCGGCGAGGTGAGCCGGCCCGCGCTCCGGCCTCGCTCGGTCGCCGAAGAGATCCGGGTGCCCCTGGCCCAGCCGCGATGAGGCCGGTGCGGCCCAGGTGGCGTTGATGGTTGACTAGCAGCCCCGGGGCCGCTAGCTCATCGGGTAGAGCACCGGACTTTTAATCCGGGTGTGCAGGGTTCGAGACCCTGGCGGCCCACTCGTCAGCCGATGCGCTGCGCCAGGCCCTGAGTGCCGGAGCCAGGGATGAAGAGCTCGCCTCCGTTGTCGACCTTGGCGAGGTAGTCGGGATCCTTGTTGAGCGCCTCCTGGGCCCGGTCGACCTCGGTGAGGTCCGTGAACGACGCCAGCCATGTCACCTGCCCGAACTGCCCGTAGACGTCCTTGAGGAACAAGGCGGGGACATCGGTGATCGAGCTGACCAGGTCGGTGATCTCCGCGCACCAGGTCATCGCGTATCCGTACTGTCCCGCGGCGACCTCGGCGGTGATGATCTGGACGGCGTTGCCCACCTCGGCCCGCCGGTACTCACCACCACCCTGGTGAACGACCTCGCGCAAGGTGTCGGTGGGCGGTGCAGCCGTCCACTCGAGGGCTTGGTCGATCTTGGCCAGGTACTCGTCGTTGGTCATGAGCGACCGTGTCGACGCCTCGAAGATGGCGCGCGAGTCGACGAAGGTGCTGAACACCATGGTGCCGATGGGGGCGCCGAACATGACGCTCCACAACCCAACATGGAGATCGGTGTGCTCGTTGACGAAGGCCGTCATGTCGAGCGCCCACGGGATGGTGTCTCGGGGATTGCCCTCCAAGGTGACGGTCCGATTGAACAAGAACATCTCGCCTCCCTTCCACCCGCGGCGCGGCGCCGAAGGCAGCATCCCGATTCTCTGCCCGCGCGAGCCCGATGTCACGGGCTAATTGGATCGGAGGCTGCGCCTCAAAGGGCGAACGTGACGCCGGTGAGCTCCTCCGACACGCTCCAGAGGCGTTGTGCCGCGTCGATGTCGCGTGCCCGAGCGGTGGTGCTCCGCTTGATGGGGTGGCCGCGCTGCTCGCCGACGCCGTCGGGCCCGTAGTAGTCGCCACCTGAGGCATCGGGGTCAGTGGCAGCCCGCAAGGTTGGTAGGGCACCCATGGCGGCCGACTGGGCCATGACCCTGTCGAAGAGGGGCTTGCCGGCGCTCATGATGGAGCCCAACAGCCCGCCGCTCGACTCATGCCCGAGGTTGGTCCTGGATCCACCAGGATGGGCGGCGAGCGCCACCGTGTCCTGGCCGGCCGCTTCGAGCCGGCGTTGGAGCTCGAAGGTGAACAGCAGGTTGGCCAGCTTGCTCTGCCCGTAGGCCCGCCACGCCGAGTACCTCCGCTCGCTCTGGAGATCGCTGAAGTTGATGCGACCGAAGCGATGCGCCTGGCTGCTGATGGTCACCACCCGCGACCCGCTGGTCGCCAGGAGGGTGTCGAGCAGGTGAGCGGTGAGGGCGAAGTGCCCGAGATGGTTGGTACCGAGCTGGAGCTCGAAGCCCTGGGCCGTCGTCCGGTGGGGTGTGGCCATGACCCCAGCGTTGTTCACGAGCACATCGAGCCGGTCGTGCGCTCCGGTGAAGGTCTTGGCGGCCACCGAGACCTGCTCGAGATCGCTGAGATCGAGATCGACGATCTCCGTCGTGCCCTCCGGCCCAGTGGCGGTGATTTCGGCGTTCGCCGCCTCGGCCTTGTCGCGGCTGCGGCAGGCGAGCACGACATGGGCACCGCTGCTCACCAGCACCCGGGCCGCCTCCAGCCCGATGCCACTGTTGGCTCCGGTGATCAGGATGGTGCGCCCGGACTGATCCGGGACGTCGACTGCATTCCACTTGGTCGTCATCTCTCGCCCTTCGGTCGCGGCCGGTCGCGGCGCCGGCGAGGGATCGGGTCCGTCACCGCTCGGCGCGCATCATCGCACGATCTGCCGGCGAACCTCCCATGTCCACCACGGCGAGACTTGCGATGCGCGCGGTCAGCGAGCGCGGCCGCATCGGCGTCGCTACTGGGTGGTGACTGCGTCGAGCGCCTCGACCAGCGGATCGAGGGCGGGGGCGCCCTCGACCTCGACGACGACCTCGTACAAGGTGCCACCGAAGGTGAAGGGGGCGACGAACTCGTCGCTCACCGCCGGGGCGGTGGCCCTCCCGCAGGTGAGCCCGGCGCCGGTGAGGCTGAAGCGGTGCCAGGTGAACTCGGGCATCGGACCTGCCACGACGACCGCGCCATCAACTGTGAGCTCCACGGTGGCCGGATCCCCGCCGTTCCCGTCCATCACATAGCGCATCCCCAGATCGTGCCGCCCCACAGAGACGGGCTCCGCCGCCCCGAGGTGGTGCTGGCTGCGGCCCGACACGTTGTGCACGTACCGAAGCCGCCCGTCGAGCAGATACAGGGCCCAGCCACCCAGCACGCTGCCCTGGGCGATCAGCACGCCATCAGCCCCGCCAGCGGGGATGTCGACGGAGGCGCGGACGACATGGGGACGGTGCTTCACGCTCACGGCGACGTGCTCGGGAACGGCCGCTCGGTGGGGCCGGTAGACGTAGCGGCTCCGGGGGCGCGGGCCGGTCGGCCGCCCATGGACGAAAGAAGACAGGGGGCGGTTGTCGATGGGCAGGACTTGGTGCTGGTCGGCTTGGGCCCACCAGAGCGCTTCCATCTCGGCGAGCTTGTCGGGATGGAGCGATGCCAGGTCGTGGCACTCGGTGGGATCGGACCGGAGGTCGTAGAGCTCCCACCGGACACGGTCGAGCCCCGGCTCATGGGACTGGATCTGGTGGTAGACGACGGCCTTCCACCCCTGGTGGTAGATGGCCCGGCACCCGAACATCTCGTAGTACTGGGTGGTGTGCACATCGGCGGCGCCGGCGTCGCCCAACGTGGGAGCGAAGCTGGTGCCCTCGATCGGGCGCTGGTCGACGCCGTCGACATGGGTGGGTGGGTCTATGCCGATGACCTCGAGCACGGTGGGCACCACGTCGATCACGTGGACGTACTGACCGCGCACCTCACCGGGCCCGGTGATGCCGGCCGGCCAGTGGACGAGCAGCGGGTCAGCCACGCCGCCCTCGTGCACCTCGCGCTTCCAGCGGCGGAACGGGGTGTTGCCCGCCACCGTCCAACCCCACGGGTAGTTGTTGTGGATCCGGGGGCCACCCACCTCGTCGAGACGCTCGAAGGCCTCGTCGACGGTCTGGGCCACGCCGTTCCAGATGCGCACGTCGTTGAGGCTTCCGACCGGTCCACCCTCCGATGACGCTCCGTTGTCGGACATGACCATGATCAGGGTGTTGTCGAGCTCGCCCGTTCTGCGCAGGTGCTCAACCACCCGACCCAGGTGGTGATCGGTGTGGGTGAGCATGCCGGCGAAGCACTCCATGAAGCGGGCGTAGACCGTGCGCTCCTTGTCGGAGAGGTCGGCCCAGGCCGGCACCCACTCGGGCCGCTCGCTCAGCTCGGCGTGATCAGGGATGACCCCCAGCTCCTTCTGGCGTGCGAACGTGCGCTCCCGCCACACGTCCCACCCGTCGTCGAAGGCGCCGCGGTAGCGCTCGATGAACTCGGCGGGGGCCTGGTGCGGCGAGTGACAGGCGCCGGTGGCCAGGTAGAGGAAGAACGGCTTGTCCGGCGTGACGTTGCGCAGGTCATCGATGAACTCGATGGTGCGGTCGGCCAGATCCTCGGTCAGGTGGTAGCCGTCCTCCATCGATCGGGGCGGGCTGACGAAGTGGTTGTCATGCACCAGCGCCGGGACGTTCTGATGGGTCTCGCCGCCGTTGATGAAGCCGTAGAACCGCTCGAACCCGACGCCCAACGGCCAGCGATCGCGCGGCGCCGCCAGGTGCGCCTCCTCCTCCGGCGTGAGATGCCACTTGCCGACCGCGTACGCCGCGTAGCCATGGGCGGTCAGCATCCTGGGCAGCAACCGGCAGCTGGCGGGCAGGCGGGAGTCGTAGCCCGGGAACCCCGCCGCCAGCTCGATGATGCGGCCGACACCCATGGTGTGGTGGTTGCGGCCCGACAGCAGGCAGGCCCGGGTCGGAGAGCACAGCGCGGTGGTGTGGAAGTTGCGGTAGCGCAGACCGCTGCCGGCCAGAGCATCCATCGCAGGGGTGTCGATATCGGAACCGAAGCATCCGAGCTGGGCGAACCCCACGTCGTCGAGCAGAACGATGAGCACGTTCGGCGCGCTCGGCGGCGGCCCCGGTTCAGGCGGCCACCATGGCGTCGACTCCCACCAGTACCGCCCGATCGTCCCCTCGAACTCCTCCGGCTCCATGTCCGCCGACGATAGAGCCCGAGTCCTCCACGGGCTGTCACCGCGGTCGACGTCGGTGGCAGGCTCGGGCGATGTCCGAACCGCTGCGCCCACGTCATGAGAACGCCCACGACTTCTTGGACACCGACTCGCTGCTCGATGACGAGGAGCGCCTGCTGCGCGACACCGTCCGGCGGTTCGTGGCTGATCGCATCCTTCCCGATGTCGGCGACTGGTTCGATCAGGCCGTGTTCCCCCACACCGAGCTGGCACCGGAGATCGGCAGGCTCGGGCTGCTGGGGATGCACCTCGATGGCTACGGATGCGCAGGGTCGTCGGCTATGGCCTACGGCCTGGCTTGCATGGAGCTCGAAGCGGGCGATTCGGGGGTGCGCAGCTTCGTCTCGGTTCAGGGCAGCCTGGCCATGTTCCCCATCTGGGCCTACGGCTCCGAGGAGCAGAAGCAGGAGTGGTTGCCGGAGATGGCCGCCGGCGGCAAGATCGGTTGCTTCGGTCTCACCGAGCCCGACAGCGGATCCGATCCCGCTTCGATGCGGACCCACGCCAAACAGGAACCGGGCGGCGACTGGGTGCTCAACGGCACCAAGATGTGGATCACCAACGGGTCCATCGCCGACGTGGCCGTCGTGTGGGCCCGAACCGAAGACGGGGTACGCGGCTTTGTGGTGCCCACCGACGCTCGCGGCTTCAGCGCCCCCGAGATCCACAAGAAGGTGTCGCTGCGAGCCTCGGTCACCTCGGAGCTGGTGATGGACGGCGTGCGGCTGCCCCATGACGCCGTGCTCCCGGGAGTGACCTCGCTCGGGGGTCCGCTGTCGTGCCTCAGCGAAGCGCGCTTCGGCATCCTCTTCGGGGCCGTGGGCGCGGCTCGGGCCTGCTACGAGTCGGCCCTGTCGTACTCCCTCGAACGCCAGCAGTTCGACGGCCCGATCGCCCGCTTCCAGCTCACCCAACGCAAGCTCGTCGACCTCATGATCGGGGTGCAGCGCGGCACCCTGGTGGCGTACCACCTTGGCCGTCGCAAGGACCGCGGTGAGCTGTCACCGGCGCAGGTCAGCTTCGGCAAGAAGGACAACGTCGAGATGGCGCTGCACGTGGCTCGTCAGGCCCGCGGCATCCTCGGCGCCAACGGCATCACCACCGAGTACCCCGTGATCCGGCACATGAACAACCTGGAGTCGGTTTTCACCTACGAAGGCACCGACGAGATCCACACCCTGGCCCTCGGCCAAGCCATCACCGGCATCCCCGCCTTCCGCTAGCCCTCCGTTGGCCCCGGGCTAGGGATGTCTGTCTCACCGAGCTCTTCCCACCCGCAGTCTCTGTAACCGTCGGGGACTGTCACCGTGACAGACGACTCCGTGGATCCATGGACGATGTGACAATCGTAGCGAAGAATCGGCAGCTGGAACTCCTCAACATCGATGTCGCATTTGTCAGACCCTGGAGCTCCTTGATCTTCAGTTGCTATCGCCTCGTTCTCAATGATGCGCACCTTCATTACCGCGAGGCAGACAACTTCGGTGTCGCGAGGAGCGAACGCGAACCATGTCAATGCCGCCACTGCGGCAGCACCGACTAGGACGAGAAGTCTACGACGACCCACACCCGGATCGCCTTCTCGGTTGAAGAATCGGCCCCACCGCATCGGGGTCATAGACGACACACCCTTACAGGTTTCCCTGCGGGCAGCCTGTTCCGCGGTGGGGCAACCGCCAATCGTGAGCGGTACCGCCTACGACACGGCGCGCTGGCAAAAATGAGTCAGTGGCAAGGGAAGGGCCGCGACGTGGGGGCCACAAGTGATGGCCAAGGGCGGCATTCCGGGGTTCGATGGTCAGCCCGGGGGCCTCACTGCAGTATGGCGTGAGGATGGCGAGGTCCTGGCGGCGGCCGGCGGGGGAGGCGGGGGCTTTGTCGGGAGCGGATTCCGCTCGACTGATTACCGGCTCCGGGTGTCGACGCTTCTCTTTACGAATGCCCTCGATGTCCGCGATGGCCTCGCATTCGTGCTCGGTGGTGCGTGGTCGCACTGGGCCGTTGGGTCGTTCCCCGAGTCCGTGCGACTTGTGGCCCTGGTCGTATTAGAAGCGGGGGATGTGGCCCCAGGCGAGTACACGATCAACGTCGACGTCCATGACCCGCACGGGACGAGAATCGGTCGGGCGACGTTTCCCGTGGTCGTCGAGGAAGCGGGCGCTGTGCTTCGCCTTCCGCTGCTCGTCCCACTCGACATCGAGTGGAAGGAGACCGGCCGGCACGTCCTCATGGCTAACTCGGAGATTGGGGAGTTGGCGTCGGTCGACGTCATCGTTTTCCCGCCGCAGACGGTTGGTGACACCGAGCCGGTTAGCCCGCCGACGGCTGATGACTGATCACGGCACCGGGAGCGCACGGTGAATCAGGGCCCGGATCCGCGTGAAGCGCTCATCCGCTGCCATCGCTGAGAGACGCTGTTCGTCTACGAGAGCGGACATCCCGACACCATCTCGGCGGTCGAAGAGCGCTCGAACGATGCGTACCGCCTCAGCGGCTTCGCCCGTCGCTAACGATGCGGCGTCCGCGCCCGCGGCGTAGGCGATCTCGAGGCAACGCCACAGATCGACGACGTCGGTCGGCTTGTCGCGCACCTGCGACGCGAAGGCCTTCAGCGTGAGGGCGGCGACCTCGTCCGGGAAGGTGACCTGGGCGTCGAGCTTCTCGCCATTGAGCCGGTGAAGCTCCATGCGCAGCAGGACCGGCTCCCGCTTCAGCGCGAGGGCGAGGCCCGGCACTTCGGTGGTCACGAGATCGTCCGACACACGGTGGTTGCTTCGAGCCCTTGTTCGGTACGAGGGCACGAGAACGTCGACGATGGCGCTTCGGGGCCCTCGGCACCTCGGACCGAGACCGGAACGTCGTCGATCGGCCGTGCGAACCGGTTGCCTTCGACCCGCTCGTAGCCGCGTTCGATCAGGCGAGCAATGACGCCCTCCTCTCGCACGACCACTGGCGGCACGCCCAGATCGGTGTCGCCCGTTTCGCGGTAGAGCTCTGCTCCGAGCTGCCAGCGCGCCACGAGGGCGGTGACCATGTGGCCGCCGATGATCCGGTACGTCGACTCGCCGAGCACGTCGGCCAGGTCGCTGAGGGCGACGTAGCCGAGGTCGTCTGCGACCGACGTCGCGCAGAGGACGACGCGGGTCAGGGGCGGTTGAGCAGCCATTCCCTCAACCTTCCGGCGGCCTCCAGGCGGTCGGCTCCTCCGAGGTCCTGCAGATCCCAGATCTGCTGTGTCGTATCAGCGAGGGGCACGTCGACGCCGTCGATGTCGGCGACGAGGACGTTCGTCGGGAACACCGACGCATCGTCGGGAGTGCGGATGATCACATTCGCGTCGTGGCGGCCCTGCGCGTCAACGAGGCCGAGACGGTCGAGGTCGAGGAGCTGGCGGACGTAGAGGATCACTGCGCTCGGACGGCGCCATGCGAGCAGAAGGTCGGGTCCCACATCGGCCGACACCGCGAGCGACCTCTCGTCGGTCTGCTGCGCGGCGCGCGCTGCGACCTCGTTCGGCGGGTCGAGGCTATAGAGGTGGCGCTCGGACCCTCCAGGGCCGCGGTACTCGGACAGGAAGCGGTCGAGCAGTGCCTCGCGATCGGGCCGCCATCGGCCCTCCGGGCTGCGGGTAACGAGATCGAGCTCGAGCAGCCTGTGTAGGACCTGCGACGTGCGCGGCTGTGACACGCCAACCTGGTTCGCGAGCGCGGTGGCGCCCGGCTTCTCGTTCGTCCCGCGTGGGAGCCCAATGAGCGCGCGGATGATGGTGAGGCTTCCGGACCCCCGCGGCAGTCGGCTCGCCTTGCCACGCGGTCGAGTGGCAGTCGAACGCTGGCGAAGCACGAGGCTGGCGGCTCGAAGGTCGAAGTTGCCGGCGGCGTCGGCCCAGGACCAACCGGCTTGCGTCAGCCTCGTGCCGAGTGGCTCCGACACGAAGGGCACGACGAGCAGCGGTGTGCCGACTTCGGCGAGAGACTTCCGGGTCGGCTCGAGCTTGGGTAGTTCGTTCGGGTACGGCGCTCGGCGCTTCTCCTCCACGGCGAACTTCGCCCGCACCTTGCCGAGGCTCAGGTCCACGACGGCATCGATCTGGCGATCGTGGACGCGCTGCTCGCGCTCGACCTGCCGCACGGTGACACCTGCGGCCTGAAGAGCGGCGAGCACGTCCATAAGCACACAGTCAGTATAAGCACCGTGCTTATCAACGGCACCGGCCTAATGGAAGCCGGACTCGGCGAGTCTACAAAGTGGTCCCTGGATCACCCGCGAAGTGGTCCCTGGATCGTGCCGTTCGGGCCCGGGCTACGCCTCGTCGTCGAACGCGGCGAGCCGGCCGTTGCGGAGGTTGTTCTCGAACTCGCTCGGATCGAAGGCCTCGGGGTCGAAGGGTCGGCCGATCCACTCGCGCCGCTCGGCGTGCTCGGGATGGGTCGGGTTGGCGAGGATCTCGAGCAGCTCGCCGTAGCCCCACGTGCCGCCGCAGTCCTCGGGCGGGCAGGCGCGCCGGCCGTCGATGCACGCCGGGACGGTGATGGCGAAATCCGCAGGCAACACCTTCTCGACGACGATCTTGTGGTCCCAGCCGTCGCCGAAGAAGTAGGTGTACCGGAACAACGAGCCCTTGCCGGCCATGGTGTCGAGGCGAGTGCGCCGCTCATCTCGCGGTGGTTCGCCCCAGTCCTCGTCGGGGTCGGGGACGCCATAGCGCGTGCGCCCGACCTCGAACTCGTGCAGGTGGTAGTTCCACCAGCCGAAGGCGGCCTGGATGACCTCGTGCAGGCGGTCGAGCGTGCTGCCGCCGTCGACGAGCACGCGACGCCAGATCGGCGGCTTGGTGTTGAGCAGCGTCACCTTGAGCTGGAACACGTTGTCGGCCGCGGCACCTTGAGGTGACGGAGCAGGAGCGGTTCGTTCGCCTGGAAACGCGATCACATTGGCCAACGGCTCGGCGCCGCCCATGACGACCGCAAGCGCGCGGTCCGGTGAGCCTTCGTCCAGCTTCCCGATGATGAGGCTCGACATGCGGAGCGAGAGCGCCTCGAGATCGAGCTGGCCCTCCTTCCAGAGCCACTCACCGTGGAAGGCGAACTCGTTCATCACGCCGACGACGCGTCGATCGTTCGTCGGGGCGATCCGCACCTCGCTCATGGCCCTGCGCTCCGCGGCCAGGAACGTCTCGTCGACACCGTGCCGGCGGAGGACCGCTTCGATCGCCGCCGGCGCGCGCTCCAGCAGGGTCGCAGCGGGTGCGAGCTCCAGGAAGACCGGGAGCAGGGTTCGGCTGTTGACCAGGAGCGCCACCTGCGGACGCCAGAAGAGTGCGTTCGCGAACCAGTCGCCGAGCGCGGTGGTCGACTCCTTGCCGTCGGCGGCGGGCGCGCCCTTCACCCGGTCGCGCAGCTTCTTGGTGCCTCGGATCACCAGCACGAGGCGCAGTCTCGCGCCCTCGGCGGGGCCGGTCGGGCAGGCCCGGACTTCTACCGGAACCTCTACCGGACGGGTTGAAATCCGGTAGAAGCGGCTGGCACCGTCCAGCACGTCGATTTGCGAACCCGCAGGTCAGTGGCCATATCGAGCATCGATGATCATCAATCAGAACCCCTCGGATCGGAGTTCAAGTCCCCCCTCGCCCACCACCGATGGGGTAACCACCCCACATGCGGGTGACCGTCACGGAACGGCTCGGCTGGGCTCAGGACCAGCGTCAGGGATGCGCATGAACCGCCCCCGCACCTCACCGGCCGCCCTGCCCGACCTCACCGGCTGCATCAGCGTCCTCGAAAGGGAACAGGCTCAGACCGCTCGAGGCGGCCGTCCGGCGCCCGCTCCACAATCGACGGATCGACCGCGTTCGTCAGAACTCGGTCTCCCTCCTTTCGCTCATGACGAAGAGCCTGTGTAGAAGTAGGGATCGAGGACGCGCACTTCGCAGACGGTCTCGATCGGCAGCCCGTTCGCGATAGCGGCCCGCTCGATCGCGTCAGGGCTTGGGCCGTCGTACACGCAGTAGGTCTTCCTCTTGTCAGCCGTGACGTATGAGGTCACCCAGGTGACCTGTTCCTCGGCGTTGTTCTGGACCACCTGTAGACAGGTCTCTGCGCCGGCACCGGTTGTTGGTATTTCCAACCCGTCGGCGAAGGTCCGTTCGACGATGTATCGCGGCATGCGTGGCTTCTCCTTGGTCCTGCACGTGCGGTGCGCGTGCTCCTCTCGTATGGCATCAGACGCCGGTCCAGCCCGACTCAAGCCGACTCCGAGGTACGTTGCGGTCGTGCGAGTGAGCCTGCTTGGGCCGTTCCAGGTCGACGGTGCACCCGCCGGTGCGGCCGTCGGCGCCGCAAAGGAGCGCTCGCTGTTGGCTGCTCTGGCCCTGAACCCGGGTGCGGTCGTGCCGGTCGAGTCGCTGATCGCTGCGCTATGGGGTGAAGACCCGCCGACTGCAGCGCGTAAGACCCTGCAGACCTACGTGTGGAACCTCCGGCAGGCGCTCGGTGCCGATGCGATCGCCACCAAGGATCCCGGGTACCTGTTGCGCATCGCGCCCGAAGACGTCGATGTCGGTCGGTTCCGTTCACTCGTCCGCGACGGTGAGGCGGCGATGACTGCCGGAGACCCGGCCCGGGCGAGCGCGGTGCTGGGCGAAGCGGTGGCGTTGTGGCGTGGCGAGCCGTTCGGCGGCGTCGCGGCGCACACCGGCTTGGCCGGTGAGAAGGCCCGCCTGATGGAGGAGTACCTCTCGGCGCTGGAGACCCGCTTCAGCGCGAACCTGGCGGCCGGCCGGCACCGCGAGGTGGTGGGCGAGCTTGAGGCACTGGTCGCCGACCACCCCTTCCGAGAGCGCATGTGGGGGTACCTGATGGTGGCGCTGTACCGCTGCGGGCGGCAAGCGGATGCCCTCGCCACGTACCAGCGGGCCCGTAACGTGCTCGTCGAGGAGCTCGGCCTGGAGCCCGGCGGCGAACTCCGGCGGATCGAAGAGGCGGTTCTGCGACAGGACGAGTCCCTCGCAGCACCTGACTCGCTCGACTTCCCAATGTCGCCATGGGTCGGAACGCCCGGGGTGGTTCTGCGGTCGCCGGTCCGGTACGCGCGATCGAGCGACGGCGTGCGCGTCGCGTACCAAATGGCGGGCACCGGCCCGATCAACATCCTCGCCATTCCCGGCTTCGTCACGCATCTCGACATCTGGTGGAACGCGCCCACCGATGGTCTCGTGCGCCAGCTCACGTCGATCGGCCGTCTCGTCTCTTTCGACAAACGCGGGATGGGGTTGTCGGATCGGCCTGATTCGGTCGACGCCCTCAGATGGGTGGACGATGCGCTCGCTGTGCTGAACGCGGTGGACGCGCCGAATGCTGTAGTGCTCGGTGTGTCCGCTGGGACGCCGACCGCGATCCGGCTGGCATCGCTGCATCCCGAGCGAGTGCGCGCGCTGGTCATCTTCGGCGGGGGCGCTCGAACGGTCGCCGGTCCGGGCTATGAGATCGGACACGATCGGGACACGCTGGCGGGATTCGCGGCAAACCTCGAGAAGGGATGGGGCTCGGGGGTTGCCATCAGCTCATACGCACCGAGTCGCTCTAGCGACCCACACGTCCGGGACTACTGGGCCCGCTACCAGCAGCTCTCCGCGTCACCCGCAGCAGCGATGCGCTCGTTCTGGGCGGCCGTCAATAGCGACGTCACCGACTTACTTCCCACTATCGGCGCGCCTACGCTTGTGCTGCATCCGGAGCGGGACATCATCGCCCCAGTCGAATGGGGACGCTTCGTCGCCGACCGCATCCCGGGCGCCGAGTTCGTCCCCCTCGACTCCGACGTGGACCTGATTTGTGTGTCCGACGTCATCGAGGAGATGGCCCAGCACATCGCTGGGTTCATCCACCGTCTCGCGCTCTGACCGACTGTTCGGTCACCAAGGTGTCGGCGTATCGCGCTGGACCACGCCTGGACCGCTCCATGGTCCGCTACGTCCAGTCCAGATCCAACGAGTCAAAGGAACCCCCTATGAAGAAGTTCATCGCGACAATGGCCACAGCAGGTGTCCTGCTAGTGGTGACGGCATCCGGCGCATCTGCCGCCCCGACGTGTCAGAACGAGAGCTGGGACAACCACGGCGAGCACATCACCGAGGATTACGTGAACGGCGACGGCGCCGGTGGCGGGGCACCGGCACACTTCGGCAGCGGACACCAGCCCGGAGCGTCGTTCTGCCTCGAACAGGCTCAGTCCAAGCCGGTCGACCCCGAGGGACGTCGCTCGTAGGAACGAAGTCGGACCGGGAGAGGACGCCGGTCCGGTTGCACGAGGGGTCCCGAAGTTCCGGGACCCCTCGAGTGACGGATGCCCAGACCTGCGGAGGACAATGGGCGACGTGAGTCCATCCCGGTGATCCTGCCGGCATCCGACGCTGCCATCGACACAGAGGCGACGTGCCGGTTGCGGACAAGAACGACGACGTCGACGGGGACTACCAACCGGCGTTCAGGGGCGCGCCAGACGGTCCGTAGAGTGCGGATCTGCGAGTGCAGATCAGAGGGCGAGGGGATCGGAGTTCGCGACCACGGACGGGCCGTCACGCCAGATCTGCTCAGTCGCGTCGACGTACAGTTCGATCAGGTTCCCGTCGGGGTCGGTGTAGAACCCACTCCGGCGAGCAGTCCCCACATGCGGGTGACCATCCTGAAACGGAAGCGTCGGGGATGCGCATGAACCGCCCCCCGCACCTCACCGGCCGCCCTACCCGACCTCACCGGCTCCCTGGATCGCCGGCGTGGATCCCGGCCTACGACACGGGGCGCCGATCTCAGCACGTCGTGATTCGGCGCGGTGCACACGGACGAGAGCGCCGCTCGTTCAACGGCGCTCGCGACGCTCCCGCTCCTTCGCCGCAGACTCGCTACCGGCCGCGCCACGGTCCTTCGCTGGAGCCATGCTGGACACGGGAGGGAACTGGCGACGACGGAAGCCAAAAACCGTTCGCCCGTCCCGAGCCACTCGCCCGATCACCTCCCCCCACGGCGACGTTGACGGAGACCGCTAGATCCGCGACGCTGACCAGAACCCAGTTCGCAACCAGGGCGCGAAGCCCCGCGAGCGGTTGGTGAGTCCCCCTCGCCCACCAGAACTGGGGTAACCACCCCACATGCGGGTGACCGTGCGGGAACGGAATCGTCGGGGATGCGCATGAACCGCCCCCGCACCCCACCCTCCGCCCTGCCGGATCTCACCGGCCCACCGGTCGCCGCCTCGCCGTGGCGATGGTCAGCCGCCGAACCCGAACCCTCGGGCCGCCTGCTGCTCCCCAGCGCCGCCCGCCGCGCCCTCGGCGCCGACTCTGCCGAGGCCCACGCGGTGTCGGGCGTCGTGCGCGGCGACACGCTCGTCCTTCGCCCTCACCACGCAGACGGGCGATCGATGACCGTGGACGGGCGCGGCAGGATCTATCTGCCGGTGTGGCTGCGCCGCCACCCCGGATTCCTCGTCGGCACCCACACCACCCCGGACGACGCCTCGGTGGTGGTCGTACCAGCCTTCCTGTTCGACGCCGTCGGCGACCAGCTCCTCGAGCGTGTCCGATGAACCGCCAGCTCCGGGCCCGGGTCCTGCTGGAGGAGGCCCGCGCCCTCGGACTCGACGTCGACGACCTCGTCGCCGCCGCCACCGGTGAAGCCAAGCCGGTCACCGTCGCCGCGTGGATCGACGAGATCGCCCCGACCTTCGGCGCATCGACGGCCGCGACCTACCGCCCCTACTGGCGGCTCGCCGTCCGGCTCCTCGGCGACCGGTACCTGGCCGAGCTCACCACCACCGACCTCGCCGCCGTGGTCGACGCTGCCGCGGAGCGCGCCCGCACCCACCGCCCCAAGTCGAACGGCCGCGCCTCCCGGGAGACCTGCATCGCCGCCCTCCGCGCCCTCTTCGCACGCGCTGTCGACGCCGGGCACGTCACCGTCAACCCGGCAGCAGCACTCCGCAAGCCGCTGCGTACGACGAGCCGACGTCGGGCCCTCGACGACCGGGAACTCACCGACCTCGTCGACGCCATCCGGGCCACCAGCAGCGACCCGGACCTCGACCTGTTGCTGATCCGGTTCCACCTCGAGACCGGCGCCCGCCGCCAAGGCGCCCTCAACCTCCGCGTCCGCGACATCGACACCAACCGGGCCACCGTCTGGCTCCGGGAGAAGAACGACACCGAACGCGAGCAACCCGCCTCCCCGTCCCTCGTCGGGCTCCTGGTCGCGCACGCCTCGGATCGGGGAGGCGAGAGTGGGGACGAGGCCGTGTTGCGGAACCGGCGAGGCGAACCGATCAGCGGCCGTCGCTACGACCGGCTGTTCGCACGGGCTCGCGAATGCCACAGCTGCGCCGACCGCCGACGATGACTCACCTTCGGGGACACCCCGCAGTGATGTTGGGGGACAGTCACGCCGCCCCGACCCGCCCACCGACCCGGCGTCATACGGGGATGAACGCGAGCTCCGAGCACCAGGATCGCCGTCGCGCCAGACTGGTGCAATGGTTGATCCCCGAGGAACGGTCGTCTATCGGTGGTTGGCTGCCGGTGACGCCGGCGACCTCGACGCCTTCGACGACCTGCTTCACGCCGACGTCGTGATCCACGCTCCACTTGGACTGTCCACGACGAGCGCTGAGGCTGAGAAGACCGTGTGGGCGGAAGCACTCGCAGCCATGCCCGATATCCGCCACGACGTGCAGGAAGTGCTGGTGGATGGCGAGGTCGAGATGGCGCGTGTCGTCGTCACCGGCACCATGGCCTCGGACTTCGCTGGAGTCGAGGGAACCGGGCGGAGCTTCCTGATCGACCAGGCCGTGATCACCCATCTACGTGACGGCCGAGTCGCTGAGGCCTGGGAGATCGCTGACATCGCGGCGCTGCGAGAACAGGTCGCTGCGGGCTGACGCCGCGTTCCCGACGGGCGTCGATAAGTGCCGCTCGGCGCGAGAGTCTCTCGGTGTCCGGAAACGTCATCCCAAACCAGAGCGATCTCCTGGGACAATCGATGGATATGGCGAGGCGTGATCACCCGGTGTTCGATGCGATCGTGGACTCCCTGTCCCCGGCCCCTTCAGCGTCGGTCCTTGACCTCGGCTGCGGCAGCGGCTCGGCCATCCACGCGCTGTTGGCACGGCAACACAGTCTGCGAGTGACCTCGACGCAGACCCAAGCAGTGTCGACGCTGTCATCAAGGAGTCGCTCCCTCGCGTCGAGGCGGTGATCGCCGATCTGAACGACCCACTTCCGTACCCGAATCACTCCTTCGACGGAGCGATCTCACACAACGTCCTGGAGTGCCTCAACGATCCCGTGGCGCTCCTGGACGAGACCGCCCGCATCATGAAGCCCGGCGGACGAACCATCTGGTCGCATGTTGACTTCGACGGGATCATCATTGCTGGCGCCGACCGGCAGCTCACCCGCTCCGTCCTGCACGCCTACTCCGACCACCCCCCGACGTTCTTGTCCACTGCTGACGGACAGGTCAGTCGCCAGATCCCTGGCTTCGTCAAACGGAGTCGGCTCGAACTCACTGGCGTCTCGATTCACCAGACCACATCCCACTCGCTCACCGGCGATGCGCGAGCTCGGGTGGAGGAGATCGCAGGCGCTGTCGACCTCGAAGCCGCGGACCTCTCATCCGACGACATCGCAACTTGGATGCGGCAACTTCTCGATGCCGACCAGGGCGGCAAGTTCTTCTTCTCCGAACCGTGCGTCATCGTCTCTTCGAGGACCAGCTGAGCCCGCACCTGCGTGCCTCGATCGCGCCGGCGTCGACCGCCCCTATCCACGCGGACGTATCGACATGGGGCATTGTCACCGAGGTGCCGGAGTGCAACGTGGCGGTGCCTGCCCTCAAACGTCGGACCCTTCCGGGCCGCTCCATGATCAGCGTGGCGACTTGATCCGGAGCCCTCGAACCTTGTCGAAGTCCGAGACGTTGCGCGTCGATAGCTGCAGCCCCTTCTCGAGGGCCGTCGCGGCGATCAGCGCATCCGGCAGACGCAGTCCGAACTCACGCACAACCTGCCCCGCTCGTTCAGCCACGTCGCGATCGACGGCAACCTCGCGAAACGGCGCGAGCAGCTGACTGGCAAGCGCAGTGGCCGTGTTGCCTGCGAACAGCTCGGCTCGGGTGATCACCGAGTAGTGGAGCCGGTTCCGGCCCGGACGCAGCTCGGCTGCGCCCCTCAGGTGGTCGATGAACACGTCGGTGTCGACGAGAACGTCAGCCACGTCGCCAACCGTCCCGGCTGGGAGCATCAGCAGATGGCGCCGCACCAAACGTGGCAGCCAGGGCCGTCGCCGGATCGTGCTCGTCGACGACGTACTCGTCGATAGCACGCCGAATCACCTCAGCCATCGTCACGCCTTCTGCCGCGGCAGCGCGATCGATCCGAGCGCGCTGCGCCTCGGTCAGATAGACCTGAGTCCGAGTGGCTGACATACAGCAACTCTATACAGCACCACGCTCCACGGCAATCCGCCAACGCCCGCGGATTCACGGATGATCCGCAGGGTGGACCGACCCACGCCGCGCGTCCATATCGACGTGGAGCACTGACCGGAGATACGTGCCATACGGGGCGTAGGCGCGGATGAGGTCGGGGCCGGGGTAGACGATCTCGATCTGACTGAACGCGGCCTCCATGCGGCGGAGCCGCGTGTCGCCCCATCGTCGGAGGAGCGCGCCGTAGCGGACCTCGGCCACGGTCTGGAACGACACGAACTCGGCGCGCCCGACGAGTAGCGATTCGTACCGTCGGGCGAGCGTCGAGTCGGGGATGAGACGGGCGCTGTAGACGTCGGTGTCGACGACGACCTGACCCCGCCCGTGCTCGGTGGCCACCGTCAGCTCAGGACGGCATCGAGGAAGGCATCGGCTTCCTCAGGGGTGAGATCGTCGATGACCTGCTCGCCGTAGCGCGGATGAACGGTGGCGCGTTCGAGTAGCTCCTCGACGGGAAGCTCGAGGCTCTCGTCGTGCCCGGGTGCGGCGTGCGGGGTCGACATCTCGCAGGTCAGTGTAGAACCCACTCCGGCGAGCGGTCGTTGGCGAAGGCGGTCCAGTGGTTGCGGTCGAACACGAGGCGGTCCACAATGACCGAGGCAGTCGCCATCCCATCCTTCGAGTTGGGGTCGTCTGCCCTGGGAGTGGCCGGTAAGTCCCCCCTCGCCCACGCTAGAAGTCAGGTCAGAGGCGGTTTCCGAACCCTCGGTGACCCCCACTTCTACCGAACTTCTACTATTGCGCGTGCAACGAAGTCCGGGTGACGCGCAAGTTGGTCGGCGCTGTGTCTCGGGCCAGCGCACGGGAGCGCGGCTGGCGAACTGCGAGCAGCGGCCTCGGCGGATCACTCGGCGCCAGTTGGTTCCTTGTTGCGCCAGGTGAGCTGCGAGAGATCGGCCGAGTAGCTCGATTCGACAAGCTCGAGTGACGTCTCGGCCTTGGTCCCAGCGTCGATCGCAGCAACGATGCCCAGGTCCTTCCGGATGCGTGTCGATGCGTCCGCCAGCCACTTGCGCGCTTCGTTGGGGTCCGCTTCGTCATGGATCACGGCAAAGAGAGCGACCTGCGGAGGGTTCGTCGAGTCATCGAACTGCATGAGGATGTCGTGCACACCCTCGGCCGTCTCTCTCCCTCCCTTTATGCCGCAACGGGAGGCGACCTCCTTGGCGATCGGAACGAGGTGCTCCGGCACGGCGGGGCGGTCGTATCGCCTGCCGAGCCACGTCTTGAACGCACGTGCCCTGGCTGGTTCGATCTCCGTGAGATCGGGATCGATTGAGTGCGCGAGTGCCTTCGGTGTGATGAAGCATCGGGGCTGTGCTGCGTCGACGTAGTCATTCTCAGCGAGGAGGAACCGCCGAGACCGGATTCCCCAGTCCTTCGGAGGGTTCGACTGAAGTACCGGACGGAGCTCCACGAGTGCGTCGTCAGATTTGGTGGATGCTGACGCCAAGTCGCAGTCCTGCGTGCAGACGACCCAACGCGAGAAGCTGGTCGTGCTCGGCGCAGCGCCGTCGTCGCCCGCCTCAAGGATGGTGACATCAAGGGTGGCGTTGAAGATCGAGCCCTGCCGCCACCCCGCGGCGTAGAGGTCAGCCACGATCTCCTTCGCTCTCAGCCTCGATCCACCGATGAGGTAGGGGTCTGAGGGTCCGCGTATCCGCGGAAAGTGCCTCCTGAGCAGGGAAGATGTCGGTGTTCAACGCCGCATCCAAGCCCACACAAGGAGGCACTTCCAGTGAGTGCAGTATCGCGCGGAATTGACCGCATAGAGGTGACCTTCGACGACCCGAACCTGGTCGCCAACGCGGGCCTGATGTTGGTGGCCACCGTGGCCGGCCGGCTGGGCCTCGAGGCGCTGATCAATCGCACGGTGCGCCTCGTCGGTCGGGTCGGCGGCGCGCTGCCGGGCCGCAAGGTCCTGACCCTCGTGCACGCCATCGCCGCCGGCGCCTCGCACATCGACCATGCCGATGTGTTGCGGGCCGGGGCGACGGGGTCGGTGCTCGGCCACCGGGTGATGGCCCCCTCGACGCTGGGCACGTTCTTGCGGTCCTTCACCTTCGGTCACCTTCGCCAGCTCGACAAGGTCATCGCCGAGGCGATCCGCCGGGCCTGGGCTCTGGGCGCCGGCCCCGGAGATCAGCAGCTGGTGATCGATGTCGACTCGACGATCACCGAGGTGGTCGGCAAAGCGAAGCAGGGCGCGGGCTACGGCTACACGAAGCGGTTCGGGTATCACCCGATCCTCGCCACCCGCTCCGATACCGGTGAGGTGCTCCATGCCCGGATGCGCAAAGGCGCCGCGAACACACAGCGCGGCGCGGGCCGGTTCATCGAAGAGCTCATCGCCCGGGTGCGCCGCGCCGGTGCGGTCGGGCCGCTGGTGGTCCGGTTCGATTCGGGGTTCTGGTCCGGGGCCACGATCGCCACGCTCGGCCGGCTCGACGTGCGCTACACGATGGCCGTGCGCACCAACACCAAAGGCATCGCCGCGGCCATCGCCGGCATCGACGAGACCGCCTGGGTCGACATCGACTACACCCCCGACGGCCAAGCACAGGTCGCCGAGTGCGCCTACACGTCCGGCACGGGCCGGCGGGCAGTGACCCGCCGGCTGATCGTGCGCCGCACCCGGCTCACCGACGCTGCGCAGGCCAAGCTCTGGCCCGACTGGCGTCATCACGGGTTCTTGACCGACCTTCCCGGCGGCGCCGTCACCCTCGACGCGTTCCACCGTCACCACGCCGTCGTCGAGCTCGCCATCCGCGACCTGAAAGAAGGCGCCGGCCTGGAACACGTTCCCTCCGGGCACTTCTTCGCGAACGGCGCCTGGCTGGCCTGCGCGGTGCTCGCCCACAACCTCATTCGCTGGACCACCACCCTGGGCGACGTCGCCGAACCCGGCCGGCTCACCGTCGCCCGCACCGTGCGCACCCGCCTCCTCGCGCTGCCCGCCCGGCTCGTCAACCGATCCGGCACCCACACCCTCAGCGGCCCGCTGAACTGGCCCTGGGCCCACCAGTTCGCCCGAGCACTTCACGCGCTGCGCGCCCTGCCACCCGTGCCCGTCTAGCCGTCCGTCTGCGGGCGGGCGCACCGCACGACGAACACTCGCGCTGACAACCACACCACCCACGACGCCTACTTCAACGCGCCCCGACCGCGCC
>DASWIA010000050.1:0-32814 GCA_036397895.1 Acidimicrobiales bacterium
TCCTCGACGAGACCAACCGAGTGCTCGACGACACCCGACTGGTGCGCGGCTACCTCCATGCCCTGACCACCACCGACAGCACCGATGCCACCGCGCAATCGCTCCTCACCCAGGTCCAGACCGACGTTGCCCGGCTGACGACCCTACGCACCCGCCTAGCCCGCTGGGCCGCCGACCACGACCTCGATGGCGTGCTGGCCCGGAGCGGGCAGGCGGCGGATCACGAGTTCGCCCTCCGCCGCGCCGCCGTGCTCGCTCATCACCAGATGGCACCTGGCGAGGAGGCGCTGGCCAACGACCTCTCGCTCATCGGCTCCAACGCCTGGTATCGCCTCTACAGCGATCTGACCTCGTCGATCACCGGAGTCGTCGACCTACCCGATCGTGGCCCTTCGTCGATGGGAATCTTCGCCATCCGCGGGTTGGCCACCCATCCATCGCGCGACGTGCGGGCCGCGGCGTTCAACGCCGAGCTCGAATGCTGGCGATCGAACGAGATCGCCATCGCCGGCGCGCTCAACGCCATCAAGGGCGAGACCATCACGCTCAACGACCGTCGGGGCTGGACCGATGACCTCGAACCGGCACTCGCCACCAACAACGTCGAGCGCGAGGTGCTGGATGCCATGAACGTGGCCGTCACCGAGTCCCTCCCCGACTTCCGCCGCTACCTCCACGCCAAGGCTCGGCTCCTCGGAGTCGACCGACTGGCCTTTTGGGATCTCTTCGCTCCAACCGGCGAGGTGTCACCGACCACCTGGGTCGCCGCCGTTGCGTCCGTGCGCGACCGCTTCGCCACCTACTCCCCTCGACTCGCCTCCTTGGTAGACCGCGCCGTGAGCGAGTCCTGGCTTGACGTGGCACCTAGGCCCGGCAAGGTGGGCGGCGCCTTCTGCATGAGCGTGCGGGACGACGAGTCACGGGTGCTGCTCAACTTCGACGGCTCTGCCGATGGAGTGCAGACGCTCGCCCACGAGCTCGGCCACGCCTACCACAACACCCAGCTGGCCCATCGCACGGCGCTGCAGCGGGGTACCCCGATGGCCCTGGCCGAGACCGCTTCGATCTTCTGCGAAACGCTCACCGTCGATGCCGGTCTCGCCGCCACCATCGGCGACGAGCGGTTGGCGCTGCTCGATGTCGACCTCACCGGTGCCTGCCAGGTCGTGGTCGACATCCGCAGCCGGTTCCTGTTCGAGTCGCGCCTGTTCGACGCCCGTCGACGCTCCACGCTGTCCGCGGCCGACCTGTGCGATCTCATGGCTGAGACCCAGGTCGAGGCCTACGGCGACGGTCTCGGCCCCGAGGCCCTCCACCCCTACATGTGGGCGGCTAAGCCGCACTACTACGGCTCGTCGTTCTACAACTGGCCCTACACCTATGGCCTGCTGTTCGGCATCGGTCTGTTCGCCCGCTACCGCGAGGACCCGGCGTCGTTCCGCGAGGGCTACGACGACCTGCTGTCGACAACCGGGATGTCAAGCGCTCGCGATCTTGCCGCCCGCTTCGAGATCGACGTCGGCTCGCCGGACTTCTGGCGCTCGTCGCTCGCCGTCCTTTGCGCCCGCATCGACGAGTTCGAATCCCTCGTCGACGAGCGGAGCTGACCGGCCGACCGCCAGCGAGCAGTACAACCGATCAGCAGCCGACAACTTCGCTGCCAGTGGGTCCGGCGCCGCCATCCAGGACTCGTAGAGATCCCCCAGCGACGGTTCCGGAGCGTCCCGGTCGAACCGCAGGATGTCGATTCCGCGGGCGACATCGACGGTGTACACGATCTCGTCGTTGATCCAGTACGACGCCCACGCCGAGCCCGCAACGGGCTGGTAGAAGCCGACCTCGCGGATGGCACCGGTCGACGCCTTCACCTCGAGGATGCGTGTGCCGTGCTCGTACCACGACGCGGCCACGAGGATGTCGCCCGCCTCGTCGGCACCGAGGTGGTCGAACCAGTGCCCCGAGCAACCCGACGCGTTGAGCTGAGGGTTGCCGTCCATGTAGGGCCGGTTGGCGGGCTCGCCCGCCGCCACCTCGTCGACGTTCGAGGTCACCGGACGGAACACCTCGATGGGGCGGATCGAGCTGGCCTGGTCGAAGTTCGCCATGTTCCACGTGGCAAAGGGTCCGTTGTAGTCACCGCACGGCGCAGTGGACACCCCGTCCTGGACCGGGTTGGAGGAGTAGAAGGGGACCGTAGTGAAGTTGGTCTCACCGTTCGAGAGCAGGAGCTCACCGGGCCGGAGACCGCCGCCGCCCCCGACTGCCGGCGACCGTGGCTCCCACAGGTCGGCGTCGGGCCGCATGTTGTTGTGTTGATACGCGACCGAGCCCTGGCTGTGGTCGTCGGTGCTCCACGCCACCACGTCGGGGTCGAGCGGCGTTCCCTGATCCGTGACGTCGAGGACCAGGCGCGGGACGGTGTCGGTGATGATCAACCCGCCCGCGTCTCGATTGTGGTCGTGGGCCCCTTGCCGCCACTCGACGCCGGGCGGGAGCTGCTCCCGAACCTTGGTCTCCCAACCCTCGGACCCGTCGTACACCTTGGGGCCGCCGGGCGCGTCGATGTGATAGGTCGCCGACTCGCTCGTGTAGACCCAGCTGCAATCGGCGAGCACGCAGGTGATGGTGTGGGCACCATGCGTCATCACGTGCTCGACAATCGGGGTCTCGGGCGTCGATGCATCGATCACGTAGGTGAGGAACCCGTAGACCAGGAAGTCGGCGGTCAGCAGCACCCGGCGGCCGTCATCGGATACCGACACGTCCTCGTTCTCGAAGTGCGGCAGGGGGAGGTGGCCGAGAAGCGCGGGGCGCTCGGGCGTCGTCGTGTCATAGATGCTCAGGCCGCCGGCACCGGTGGTGAAGAAGCGAGATCCGTCGGGAGTGTCGACGGGTCGACCGCCGATGCCCACGAGATCGATCGGGATGTTGCCCAGCCAGATCACGTTGTCGGACATGAATCCCCCTGGCGCGGCGTTGGTGTCCACCAGGCCGTCGGCAGGACCGGCGATTCCCGCCGGCGAGGGCAACACCGTCCAAGCCACGATCACGGCGATCGTGGCGACACGGATGAATCGGGGGGCCATCAAAGGGGAAGGTTCAACGTCACGGCTCGTTCTCCCTGCAACGTACTTCCTGCAACATGGCCCACCGCCACCGCCGACGCCACCACCGCCGATGCCGCCACCGACTAGGCGGCAGGCTACGGTGCTGGTCGCGCCATGGGATCTCTTCCGAGGTTCGCGGGCTGTCGCTTCCCCCTCGTTGCACCTAGATGCTCGGGGAGCACCATGTCAGATCTGGACGCCAGGATCGCGGCGCTGGCCGCACGGCAGCACGGTTCATTCCATCTCCGCCAGCTCGTAACCCTCGGTGGTTCAGGGGATCTGGCCCGACGGCGACTGGACCAGCGACGCTGGGAACGCGCGCACCACTCCGTCTACCTCATTGCCGGTACCGTCGACTCGCTGATGCGACGGGCGTGGGCTGCGCACCTCGCGGCCGGATCCACATCGGTGGTCAGTCATCAGACGGCCGGGCGGCTTCACGGCCTCTCGGCCGTACCCGATGAGGAGCGTGCCCATGTGACCTCGACGGCTACCCATCACAGCCGTCGGCGAGGCCTCGTGATCCACCGCACCCGGCGTCTCGCTGACGAGCAGGTGGTCAGAATCGACGGGCTGCCGCTGACGTCACCTGCTCGGACCATCGTGGATCTGGCCGGCTCCCTGCGGCGCGCTCGGATGCTCCACATCATCGAGGAAGCGATCCTCGTGAGCCGCACGCTCACCCGAGTCGACCTCGGTGTGGCGTTGGGTGGTACCGGCACCATGGGCCGCCAGGGGGCGACTGTGATCGGCCGCTGGCTGGATGAGCAGGAACGGCGTCCGTCGGCATCGGCGCTCGATCTCCTCCTCGATCGAGCGATCGAGCGGGCTGGAGTACCGGAGCCGATCCGGGAGGCTGCGCACCCGTCGGACCGGCTCGTGGGCCAGCGGGTCGACCGGTGGTTCCCCGATGCCCTGCTCATCGTGGAGGCTGATGGGCGGACATGGCACCAGCGCCGGGCCGAGATGGCGCGGGACCGCGAGCGAGACAACGAAGCCGCGGCAGTTGGGGTGGAGACGCTCCGGCTGATGTGGGAGCACCTCAGCGGCGATCTGGACGGGAGCGCTCGGACCATCGCCGCCGTCCATCGCACGCGCCTCATCCAGCTCCAGCGCGACGCCGGATGATCGAGCGACGATCGGTCCAATACGCCGAGTCGTCCAGGCGAGGCGGAACAGCGCGGCGCGAAACCGGCGCACAACCCCATTGGCGCGCCGCGCTCCGCCGGGCGACGGGCGGTGAACAGGTTGAAGGGTCGGGCGGGGTTCAGATCTGGCGCGTGCGGCCTTCCCAATGAGGATCGCGGAGCTTGCGTTTGTACAGCTTGCCGTTGGGATCGCGGGGCAGCTGGTCGACGAAGTCGATGCTGCGCGGCCACTTCTGCTTGCCGAGGCGCTCGCTGAGGTGATCCATGATCGCCGCCCGAAGGGCGTCGTCACCGTCCACCCCTTCGGCCGGCTCGACGACGGCCTTCACCTCCTCGCCCAGATCATCGTTGGGGACGCCGAACACGGCCACGTCACCGACACCGGGCGCGGTGAGGATGGCCGCCTCGATCTCGGCGGGATAGATGTTCACCCCACCGGCGATGATCATGTCGGCCTTGCGATCGACGAGGAACAACCAGCCGTCCTCATCGAGGTAGCCGGCGTCGCCGACGGTGAAGAACCCGTCCTTCCACGACTTCTCCGTCTTGCCGGCGTCGCCCTTGTACTCGAACTCGACACCCATCGACATCCACACCGTGCCCGCCTCGCCGGGAGGCATCGCGTTGCCGTCGTCGTCGAAGATCTTGATGGTGGAGATGGGCCAAGGCGTGCCGACGGTGCCCGGCTTCTGCTTCCACTGCTCGGGAGTCACGAGGGTGCCGCCGCCCTCGGTGGCGCCGTAGTACTCGTAGATGCAGTCGCCCCACCACTCCAACATCGCCTGCTTCACCTCGATGGGGCACGGGGCGGCGGAGTGGATGGCGTGGGTCATCGACGACACGTCGTAGCGCGCCTTCACCTCGTCGGGGAGGGCCAGCATGCGGTGGAACATGGTGGGGACCATGTGGCTGTGGGTGACGTGGTGGCGGTCGATGGCCTCGAGGCAGCCCTCCGGCGTCCACCTGTCCATGAGCACGAGCTTGTGGCCCATGTGGAGCGAACCACCGCCGAAGATGGTGACGGCAGTGTGGTAGCAGGGGGCGACGACGAGGTGGACGTTGGCGCCACCCGGTGTGATCCCGAACAGCCCGATCATGAACGTCATCAGCTCGCCCGACAGGTCGGCATCGACCTCGCCCAACGGTCGCTTCACCCCCTTGGGACGGCCGGTCGTGCCCGACGTGTAGTGCATGGTTGAACCGGCGATGGTGCCGGCCGGCAGATCAGTGGAGGCATCGCCACGGAAGGCGCCCTCCGGCTCGAAGCCGTCGATGGAGCCGATGGACACCCGCCGCATGCCCTCACCGATCTCGGTGGCGGCCTTGGTGGCGATGTCGGCGAAGCGCTCGTGCGCCACGAACACCCGGGCGTCGGAGTCGTTGACGATGTAGGCCACCTCGGGACCGGCCAGGTGGTAGTTGATCGGCGTGAGGTAGAGGCCGCTGCGGAAGCAGGCCAGGTACAACAGCACGTAAGTGGCGCTGTTGGGGAGCAGCGAGGTGACGACGTCGCCGGTCTCGAGGCCGGCGGCGGTGAGCGCGTTGGCCCAGCGGGCCGATTCGTCAAGCAGCTGCCGGCCCGTCCACTCCGTTCCGTCAGGCTCGACCACGAACACCTTGTCGGGATCGGCCTTGGCGCAGTTCCAGAATCCGAGAGCCATGAAGGCGCTCCTCCATCGATCAGCAGGTGGCGGCGGACGCCGGGGGTGGGATCGACGCCGGCGTCACCGATGTTAGAACGCGTTCTAGTTTCCTTCGAAACGGGCGGCGTGGTCTCCCGGTCCGCCGCCGCCGATGCCCAGCCGCGAGACTCGGCGGCGTGACCAGCGCCGAACATCCCGCCGACGGCACCGAGATCGGCCACGTCCACGGCCACAGTGGGCACGCCCACGCCGATGTGGCCACCCATCCGGCTCGGGGACGAGCGATCGAGATCGTGGTGGGCGTCATCGCCGTCGCCACCCTGGCGGGCCTCGTCGCTCTGTGGCCACCGGGCGACCTGGTCAGCGATGCCGGTGCCATCGGCCTCGACTCCGACCGCTTCTCGGCGAAGGTCACGTCAGTCACCGAGGGGCTGTGCTCGTACTCGTCACCCGATCGGCCACAGTCCTGTCGCGCCGTGTCCTTCACCCCGTCGGCGGGACCTGACGAGGGGCGCACCATCGAGCTGGGCGAGTTCAACCTTCTCGATCCCTTCGTGCCCGACGTGTCCCTGGGTGACGACATCGTCGTCGGCTACGAAGAGTCGACCGACACCTACTTCTACGCCGACCTCGAACGCCGACCGGCCCTTCGGTGGCTGGTCGTCTTGTTCGTTGTCGGGGTCATCGTCCTGGGGCGGATACGGGGAGTGTTCGCCCTCGGCGCTCTCGCCGCCAGCCTGGCCATCCTCCTCGTCTTCTACGTGCCCGCCGTCGTGGCCGGAACCGACCCGACCCTGGCCGCCATGGTGGGCGCGGCGACCATCGGGTTCGTCGCCCTCTATGCCACCCACGGGTTCGGTCGGATGACCACCGTGGCCGTCGGCGGTGTTTTCATCGCCCTGGCCTGCACCGTGGGGCTGGCCGTGCTGTTCTTCGACCTGGCCGCCTTCAGCGGCGGAGCCACCGAGGAGGCCGCGTACCTCCCCCTCGTGGCCGAGTCGCTCAACGTGCGGGGCCTGCTGCTCGGCGGCGTCGTGATCGGCGCCCTCGGCGCGCTCGACGACGTGGTCATCACCCAGGCCGCGACCGTGTGGGAGCTCCGACACGTCGACCGCACGCTCCCTACCAGAGCGGTCGTGGCATCGGCCATGCGGGTCGGCCGCAACCACATCGGTTCCATCGTCAACACCTTGCTGCTCGCCTACGCCGGGGCTGCGACACCGCTGCTGGTCCTGTTCGTCCTCTCGGAGCAGTCGCTGGGGACGATCGCCAACAGCGAGATCGTGGCCATCGAGATCGTGCGGACGCTGGTGGGCAGCCTGGGTCTGCTGGTCGCCGTCCCGGCCACGACGTGGCTGGCGGCCTGGGTCACCGACACCACCGACACCACCGACGTGTCCGACATGTCCGCGGCCTGACCGACCGCGGCGGGTAGGCCGCCTCGAGCCCGTCTGCGAAGATGGCGGCATGCCCGACATCACCATCCTGTCCGATAGCGAGATCGTCGTCACCGGTGAGCTCGCCGACCACCGCTGCGTCGTCACCTCCGACGACCTTCACACGGTGACGGGTTGGGAGCTCAAGACCGAGGGGCTGTGCCGCGACGACGTCTGCGTCCCAGTACCCGACCGCAGCACGCTCGGCGACGGCGACGGGCGCGTTGATGTCGGTGCCGTCGCCGCCGCCCTCGACCGGCGGCTGGTGACCGACCCCGAGCGGGCGGTGGCCGCGCTGTCCGTCGATCGGTCCACGAGATTGCGCACGGTCACGAGCGGTGAGGTGGTCGACGTCACCCTCCCCGACCTCGACGGAAGCGCTCACCGGCTCAGCGAGTGGTCGGGCACGAAGAAGCTGCTGGTGTGCTGGGCCTCGTGGTGAGGGTGCCGCTACGACCTGCCCGGGTGGCAGGCACTGCGTGACGAGCTCCAGGCTGACGGACTCGACTTCGAGATCATCGGCATCGCCATCGAGGAATCAGCCGACAACGCACTCCAGTTCGTCAACGAAGGCAAGGTCACCTTCCCGGTGCTGTTGGACCGCGACCACGTGCTCACCGATCTCTATGGCGTGAACAACGTGCCCACCGTGATCTGGGTCGACGAGCACGACCGCATCGCCCGTCCCAACAGCGTCGCCTTCGGTACCGACACCTTCAAGGACTTCACCGGGATCGAAGCCCAACCTCACCTCGACGCGGTGCGCCGTTGGGTGCGCACCGGCGAGCTGGAGCACGAGGACAACGTCAGCGGCGAGGTCGGTGACCTGTCCGACGACGAGATCGATGCCCGACTCCACTTTCGCATCGCCGCCCACCTCCGCCGCACCGGCGACGAGGACGGCGCCGCCGCGCACTTCGACCGGGCATCGGAGCTGGCGCCGCTCGACTTCACGATCCGCCGGGCGCAGCTGCCACTGCGGGGCGACGATCCCTTCGGCGAGAAGTTCTTCGCCTTCTACGCCGAATGGGAAGCAGGCGGCAGCCCATACAACGGCTTGACCACCCGACCCAACCGCTGAGAAGTCGGCGCCGGTTCGAGGGCCGGAGGCAGATGGCTCAGGTGGCGGTGAAGGCGATCGGCAGCTGCTTCACGCCGTTGATGAAGTTGGAGCGGAGCAGCCGCACCTCCCCATCGAGCGCGATGTCGTCGACCCGATCGAGCAGCTGCCCGAACATGACCCCGAGCTCGAGTCGAGCCAGGTTCGCACCCAGACAGAAGTGAGGACCCCCACCCCCGAAGGCGATGTGGTCGTTGGGGGTGCGGCCGACGTCGAACCGATCGGCGCGGGGGAACTGCGCCTCATCCCGGTTGGCCGAGGGATAGAACAGCATCACCTTGTCACCCTCGCCGACGGGGCGACCGCCGATGTCGGTGTCGGACATGACGGTGCGACGGAAGTGCATGACCGGCGGCGACCAGCGGAGGAACTCCTCGATGGCGGTCGGCAGCAGCGAGCGATCGGCCCGCAAACGCGCCATCTCGTCAGGGTGCTCGAGCAGCGCCAGGAGCCCGTGGCTGATCATGTTGCGGGTGGTCTCGTTTCCGGCCACTACCAGCAGCATGAAGAAGAGGTCGATCTCGTATTGGGTGAGCTTGTGGCCATCGACCTCGGCGTCGACCAGCACCGAGATGAGGTCCTCCCGGGCGCCGGTTGCCGACCGCCGCTCACCCGACAGCTGATTGGCGTAGGCGAACATCTCGGTGATGGCGATGTCGGCGTCCTCGGCGCTCGTTCGGTAATCGGGATCGTCGAATCCGATGAGCCGGTTGGACCAGTCGAACAGCTTCTCGCGATCCTCCACCGGCACCCCGATCATCTCGGCGATGACCAGAAGTGGCAGCTCGGCCGCGCACTCGGTGACGAAGTCGCAACGGCCACGGTCCACGATGCGGTCGATGATGCCGTTGGCGAGGTCCCGGACGTGCGGCTCAAGCCGCTGAACCATGCGCGGCGTGAACCCGCGGTTGATCAGCTTGCGCAGCTGGGTGTGCTGCGGTGGATCCATGTTCAACATGATCTGGCGAATCATGGTGAGCTCGTCGTCGGTGGGCTCCTGGAGGAAGGTCCCGCGCTCGTGCGACGAGAACAGATCAGGGTGGCGGCTGATCTGGCGAACGTCGGCGTAGGTGGTGACGGTCCAGAACCCAGGACCGTCGGGTTCTTCGTGCCAGTGGAGCGGATCGTTGGCACGGAGCCAGGCGAACTGCTCGTGGGGGAACCCCGTGGTGAAGGTGTCGGGGTCCCACAGGGGATCCGACAACGGGGCCATGGCCGACGGCTCGATGGTCATGACCTCACGTTAGGGCCTGACTCGGGGCGTGACGTCGCCGGGTCCGCAACCCCGAAGCGAAGCGATGCGAAGCCCAAGCCCACCACCCGACAGCGAGAAGTTCAGTGACCGAGGTAGGCAGCGTTGAGCTCGTCCTCGAGGTCGGCAGGATCTCCGGAGGCCACGACCTTGCCGTTGAGCATGATGGCGGCACGGTCCGCCACGCGCATGGCGATCCGAGCGAACTGCTCGATCAGCAGGATCGACACGCCCGTCGCCGCGATCTCTCCGACGACGTCGTACAGCTCGTCGACGATGATGGGGGCCAGGCCCATCGACAGCTCGTCGAGGAACAGGAGGGCCGGGTCGCTGGCAATGGCCCGAGCCAGCGCCAGCATCTGCTGCTCGCCGCCGGACATGGTTCCGGCCAGCTGGGTGCGACGCTCCCCGAGCCTGGGGAACTGTGCGTAGGCCTTCTCCTCGACCTCGTCCATGGACACCCCGGCGTAGGTGCACATGCGAAGGTTCTCGCGAACCGAGAGGTTGGGGAACACACCGCGACCCTCGGGGATCGTGCAGACACCGATGCGAGCCAGGGCGTCGGGGTTGGCGCCGCTCACATCGCGACCCGCCACCTTGATCGTCCCGTGCGTGGGAGCCATCTGGCCCGACGCCACCTTCAGCGTGGTGGTCTTGCCCGCACCGTTGGGACCCAGGAGGGCCATGACCGACCCCTCGGCCACGGTGAGGTCCACGCCGTGCAGCACCTCGATGCGACCGTAGGCGGCGCGCACGCCCGACAGCTCGAGCAGGGGAACATCGAGCGGCGCCAGCGGGTCGAGGGTGGGGGTCTCCGCCGACGGAGCGTCGCCGTTGGCGACGACCACCATCAGGCGCTGGCTCCGAGGTAGGCCTCGAGGACGGCGTTGTTGCTCTGGATCTCCTCGGGAGGGCCGACGGCGATGATGGCGCCGTAGTCGAGGACGTGGATGTGCGCGCACACCTTCATCACCAGCTGCACGTCGTGCTCCACGATGAGCACGCCGAGGCCTTCACCGGCGAGCTCGAGCAGCAGCCTGGCGAAGGCGTCGGACTCGCTGTCGTCAAGACCGGATGCGGGCTCGTCGAGCAGCAACAGCTTCGGTTGGGTGGCCAGCGCCCGACCGAGCTCGACCAGGCGAGCGAGACCGGTGGGCATGGCATCGACGCGCTCGTCGGCGACGTGGCCGATGCCGACGCGCTCGATGATGCCGTCGACGATCTGGTTGACATCGGTCTTGTCGCCCGACCACGAACGGCGAATCTCGGCCGCGGTGAGGATGTTGTCGCGAGCCGAGAGCGACCCGAACACCTCGAGGCGCTGGAACGTGCGGGCGATGCCCTTGCGCGCCCGCTCGTGCGGTTTCAACGACGAGATGTCCTCGTCCTCGAAGAGCACCTTGCCAGCCGTTGCATCCTGGAGGCCGGTGATCACGTTGAAGGTGGTGGTCTTGCCCGCCCCGTTGGGGCCGATGAGACCTGTCACCGTTCCCGCCGCGACGTCGAGGTCGACGTCGCGGACGGCGTGATGGCCGCCGAAGCGGACGTTGATCTGCTGCGTCTCGAGCAGGGCCACCGTGGTTCTCCCCCCGGGTGACGCCTCATGGCGCCGGCGATGACGAATGTGTGCCGTGGAACTTCGCCGCCGCCGACGGCGGCTCCTTCCGAGCGGTCGATGTCGAAGGCTAATCAGCGGATCGGGTGGGCCGCACTACGCCCACGACTTCCGACCCGGGCAGGGGTCGGCACTAGGGTTGTCGAACCTCTCGGTGCGTCGGTGGCTCGGCATGGATGACTGCTACTGCACGTCACCGCACATCTGACGATCAGACATCCGATCGGGGAGCAGCCTTGCAATCAACCAAGTCCCCTGTCGTCATCCTGATGGTGATGGCTCTGGTGGCCACAGCCTGCGGGGCGCGGCTCAACGACGAGCAGCGCGCTGCACTCGCCAGCGGCGGCAACGGCGGCGCCGTCGGTGGGACCGGCTCGCTCGACGATGGCCTCGGGGCCGGCGACCCGTCCCGGCCGGTGGCCGACCCCGGGGGCGACGGAAGCGGCGCCGTTGGGGGCGGCGGCACCTCCGACTCGGCCAGCAACGGCGGTTCAGCCAGTGCCGGCGGCGGCCCGGCGACCGTCGGCGGTGGGGGCCAGGTGGCCGTCAGCTGTGCCGCCGACAACGGGGGCGCGACTGACACCGGGGTCGGGCCACAGACGATCACGCTCGGCAACGTGTCGCTTCTGTCGGGTCCGATCCAGGGCTTCGCCAACACTGCGGTGGGCGCCACCAAGGCCTTCATGAACTACCAGAACTCCCGCGGCGGCATCTGCGGTCGTGCCCTCGATCTGGAGGTTGCCGACGACCGCTTCGACTCGGGGGCCAACAAATCCGAACACGAGCGGCTCAAGAGCCGGGTCTTCGCCTTCGTGGGTTCGCTGTCCGTCGTCGACGACGGTGGGGTGGCAGTCCTGAAGAACACCAACATCCCCGATGTCACCCTCGCCCTGTCCGACCTGAAGCTTCAGCTCGAGAACAACTTCGCGCCCACACCTCTCGATCTCGAGGACGGGGGCAACAACGCGGTCGGCTATGCGACCTGGCTCAAGGTCAACAAGGGGATCACCCGCTACGCCCTCATCTGGCCGGGCCAGGCGACGGCCCGCAACCGGGCCGACGGCTACCGCCTCGACTACAACCGCGCCGGGCTCACCAATGCCTACGAGGCCGAGGTCGGGGTGACCGAGACCAACTACACACCCCACGCCTCAGCCATCTGCGACGCGGGGGCCGACGGCCTCGTCCTCACCACCACGCTCGAGGTCAACGGCATGGCGCGCCTGACCAAGGCACTCAAGCAGCAGGGTTGTCTTCCGCAGTACAGCCACTTCGGGGCCCAGGCCTATGGCCAGCAGTTCATCGAGCTGGCCGGCGATGCCGCCGACGGGGTGCGCATCCTCATCAGCTTCGACATCATCGAGGGCTCCACCAACGAGCTCACCAAGCAGTTCGCCGAGTGGTTCACCCGCACCAACCCCGGCCTCCAGCCCGACTTCTTCGCCATCCAGAGCTGGGTAGCCGGCCACATGCTCGCCACCGCCATCGCCGAGGCTGGGGCCGAGCTCACCCGTGACAACGTCATCGCCGCCTTGGAGGGTCTCGAGGACTACACGGCGGAGGGGATGATCGCCCCCATCACGCCGGGCACCAAGACGGGTCCCGAGTGCTTCCTGGTGGCGAAGGTCACCGGTGGTGCGTGGGCTCGGGAGGAACCGGCCCAGGGGTTCATCTGCCCATGACCGTGCCCATGACCGTGCCCATGACCCTGGCCGCGGCCGCAGCGGCCCACCCGACAGCCGCGCCCGTCGCCGGTCGAGTGGAGTAGCCGGTGGATCTCATCGCCGACACCACGACCTTCGCCGCCATCGGCTTCGACGACCTGCTCCGGTTCACGGTGCTGGGCATCGTCACGGGCGCCATCTACGCGGTCGGCGCCTCGGGTCTCGTCCTCACCTACACCACCACCGGCGTCTTCAACTTCGCCCACGGCGCCGTCGGCATGGTGGCTGCATACGCCTACTGGCAGCTGCGGGAGGACTGGGGCTGGCCCACACCCCTGGCGCTGGTGGTGGTGCTCCTGCTGCTCGCTCCGCTGCTGGGCTCCCTCATCGAGCTGCTGATGCGGCAGTTCCATGGAGCCGACGTCGGCACCGTTTTGGTGATCACGATCGGCCTCACCGTGATGCTCATAGGCGTCATCCAGAAGCTGTTCCCGCCCGAGGTCCGCAGCCTCGACGCGCTGGTCAGCAACGACACCGCCATCACCATCGGAGGGGTGAACGTCAGCTGGGACCAGGTGACCATCATCGCCGTGGCCGCAGCCGTGGCCGCCGGACTGCGCTTCCTGCTGTTCGGAACCCGGCTCGGTACCGGCATGCGCGCCGTGGTGGACAACCCCGACCTCGCCGGCCTCAACGGCGCCCGGCCCTACGTGATCGCCCGCTTCAGCTGGATGCTGGGCTCGGTGCTGGCCGCGCTGGCGGGTGTGCTCATCGGCCCGGCAGCGGGGCTCGAAGCCATCACCCTCACGTTCCTCGTCGTCAACGCCTACGCCGCGGCCATGGTTGGCAAGCTCAAGAGCCTGCCGCTCACCTTCGCCGGTGCGATCGGCCTGGGCCTCGCCCAGAGCTACTACGACTGGGCCAGCCTCGAGCTCGAGCTGGGCGGTGTCTGGCAGCGGGTGAAGCCGGCCATCCCCACCATCTTCCTCTTCATCTTCCTCATCGCCCTGCCCTCCGCCCGGCTGTCGGTGGGACGGCTGGTCGGTGCTCGCACCCCACCGGTCCCTTCGCTGGAGCGGTCACTGCGGTGGGGAATCGGGTTCGTGGCGGTGACGGCGCTGATGGCCCCGCTGATCCCCGACGACAACCTGTCCGACGTCACCCGAGGCGTGGTCAACGGCGTCATCATGCTGAGCCTGGTGGTGCTCACGGGCTACAGCGGGCTGGTGTCGCTCGGCCAGCTCGTCTTCGTGGGCCTGGGCGCGTGGGCCATGGCCGTGATCGGCGGCGGCGACTCGATCCTGGGCATGCTCGGTGCGGCAGCGGTGGCAGTGCCCATCGGCGCCCTCATCGCGCTGCCGTCGCTGCGACTCCAGGGTCTCTACCTGGCGCTGTCCACCTTCGCCTTCGCGGTGATGTCGGTAGCGCTGATCTTCCAGGACCCACACATCTTCGGTGACGGCAACCGGCTCGTCGGGCGCCTCGACCTGTTCGGTCTGTCGTTCGCCGGCGACCGCATGTTCCTCGTCCTCTGCGCGCTGTGCTTCGCCGCCATCGGCATCGGTCTCCTGGCCCTCAAGCGCTCGGCGTTCGGTCGCCAGCTCACCGCCATGCGCGACAGCCAATCGGCGTGCGCCACCCTCGGGCTCGACATCCGGCGCCAGAAGCTCCTGGTCTTCATGCTGTCGGCGGCCATCGCCGGCTTGGCCGGGGCGCTGCTCGGTGGGCAGAAGTCCACCTTCGGCGGCATCGACGTCGACGCCTTCAACAACCTCCCTCTCTTCCTTCTGGCCGTGGTGGGCGGCATCACCACCGTGTCGGGGGCGCTCATCGGCGGTGCCATGCTGGCTCTTCTCCCGTTGGTGCAATCGGAGTTCCCCGACCTGGGCGGTGTGGTCTTCCTGGTGATAGGGGCGTCAGCCATCGCCCTCGGCAAACAGCCCAGCGGCATCGTCGGGGTGTTCAGCGAGAAGTGGGAGAGGTGGCGGGCCGAGCTGTTCGGCAGCCAACCGCCCGCGACCGCCGCCGCCATCACTACAGGGGGCGAGATGGACATCACGGACAGTGGTGATACACTGCCCAGCGAGGCCGCCGGTGCGGCCCGCTGAGGGGATGGGACCAACAATGACACCGCCACCCACCACCGCTCGCCGACCCCGAGCGCTGGCCCTGGTCCTCGTCTTGGTGGGCAGCCTCGGGGTGGTTCCAGCGACAGCGCAGACGGATGATCCAGGCCTGGGGGGCTACACGCTCCTGGCCCGCGGAGCCGCCATCGAATACACCTACGCCTCCCCGGGACTCCTGCCCACCGGTGACATCATCTTCCAGGTGGCTATGCCCGAGAGCCTGGCATCACTCACGAGCGGTCCGACCGGCTACGCCCTGTCGAGCCTGGCGTGGCCCGGCCCTCTGCTCGCCGACCTCGGCGTGATCGTCGAGCAGAGCACCGCTGAAGACCAGCGCCCGCCGTTTCGGATCCCCGCCTACCCGGTGCGAGCCGAGGCGTTCAACCCCCAGGGGCCGACCGAAGCCCGATCCGAGCTCGTACCCGGCGCCCGCATGCGGGCGTTCAGCGAGGGTGCCGTCAGCGAGGCCGAGGGTAACTTCACCGGGCTCGCCATCCCGCTGCTGTTCGACATCGGTGGGGTGACCAGCGAAGCCACATCCCTGGTGGAGAACGGCATCGCCATCACCCGGTCGGGCTCGGAGCTGAGCAGCGTCTCGATCTTCGCCGGCCTCATCCAGATCGAGAGCATCATCACCGAGCTCGAAGCAACCAGCGACGGAGTCGAGGCCACCGCCACCGGCTCCACAACGGCTACCGGCGTCACCTTCGCTGGCCTCGCCGCCCGCCTCGACGAAGACGGGCTGCACCTGGTCGAGGAGCCCTCCGGTGGTAACGACATCACCGAGCAGGTCACCGACAACGTGCCCTTCGGCGACATCGCCGACGGCCTCGGCCAGGTGGTCGACCCGATCGACAGCGCCCTGGCCAGCCTGCTGGAGAACGTGGACGGAGGGCTCGACGAGCTGGCCGAGCAGTCGGGCATCCACATCAACCTCTACCCCACGGTCACCACTGTCGCGGGAGCGATGGGCGAAGCATCGACGGGCGGGCTCCAGATCCGACTCGACTACGACGGCAGCGACACACCGGTGTTCACCGAGCTGTTGAGCGTGCTGCCGTTCGAATCGCTGCCAGGGAGCTACGACTTCCTCCCCGACCAGTTCCCCCAGCCACCGTTCACCCCTCAGGCCCTCGCCCTGCTCCTGAAGGAGCAGCACATCAACACCATCAGCGTCGGCACGGGGCTGGTCAGCGCCAACGCGGCCGAGGGCTTCGTCCTCCCACCCTTCGACTTCGCCTCGCCGGCACCGGCGGTCGACGTCCCGCCCTTCGATCCAACGCCCGGCGTCGCCGGCGGGCAGCTCACCGCTCCATCCGCCGACACCGGTGCCACCCATCCGCTCCAGCCCCAGCCCAGCCTCGACCAAGACCAGCTCCTCGCCACTCAGACCAACGTGGTGAGCGGGCGGGCCATTGGCGGTGCCATCGTGGTGGGGATCCTGCTCGCCATACCCCTGTTCGGCCGGTTCGGGCGGCGCCTCGCCGACCTCAGCCTCTCGCCGTAGCCCGCCCAGCGTTCCCGCGATTCCGGAGCTCCCATGTCTGACAACCCGCCCAGCACCAACCGCCTCACCGAGGTGGCCGCCGAGCGCCGGGCCAAGCTGCTCGACGGCATCGACCGCTTGCGCACCAGCTCGCCTGTGGCCCAGCTGCTCAGCGAGCGAACGCTCATGGTCATCGCCGCCGCACTCGCTCCCACCGGACTGCTGCTGATCCTGGTCGGCTGGGCCGGGGCGGCCGGCACCCCGAACCTCTACGAGCAGGTGCCCTACCTCATCTCGGGGGGAATCTTCGGGCTCGGTCTGGCTGTGCTCGGTGGGTTCTTCTACTTCGCGCACTGGATCGCCGAGCTGGTGAAGGAGCAGCGACGTCAGACCGAGACCCTGGTGGCGGCCATCGACGAGCTACGCCACAACGACGACCTGAGCCGGGCGATCACCGAGCTGAGCGAGCGCCTCGAGACCACCTCGCCGCCACGCAGCAAGAAGCGGGCAGCCCGCACGACCACGAAGTCCTGAGCGGGCGGTGGTGCCGACCCCAATCGGTGGCCGCTCGACATCGATCCCGCGGCCGACGTCTGGAGACGTCATGGCGGCCGTCTCGGTGGCCATCATCGTGGTACCCCAGGCCGTGGCCTACGCCGCCATCGCCGGGCTACCACCCATCACCGGGCTCTACGCCGCCGCCGTGGCACCGCTGGCCGGAGCGCTGATCGGATCCTCGCCATACCTCCAGACAGGTCCCACTGCCATCACCTCGCTGCTGACGCTGGGAGCGCTCACCGCGGTGGGCGACGAACCAGATCTGGTGGGTGTGGCAGCCGTGCTCGCGCTGATCGTGGGGACAGCTCGCGTGTTGATCGGGTTGATGCGAGCCGGTGTCGTCAGCAACCTTCTCTCCCAACCGGCGGTGCACGGGTTTACGTTCGGCGCCGCGCTGCTGATCGCCGCGTCGCAGGTTCCGACGATCGCTGACGTCTCGGTCGACGGAGCCAACCCCCTGGTTAGCGGCGTGCGGGCTCTCGCCGAGGCCGGCGACTGGGACTGGGCCTCGGTCGCGCTGGGTCTTGCATCGGCGGCCGTCATCTTGGTCGGGCGACGGCTGGCCACCTGGTTCCCCGGTGCGCTGGCCGTGACGGTGGGGGGACTGGCCGCCGTCGCCCTCGGCTACGACGGATCCACGCTGGGCGATCTTCCCCAGGGCCTGCCCTCGCTCGAGCTTGATCTTCCCTGGGATCGCGTCGTCGAGCTCCTCGTGCCCGGAATCGCCATCGCCGTGGTGGGGTTCGCGGAGGTCGCGGCCATCGCACGGCCGTTCGCAACCGCGGACCGGGCCCGTTGGGATCCCGATCGTGAGTTCGTGGGACAAGGGTTGGCCAACCTCGCTGCCGGGATGTTCGGCGGATACCCGGTGGGCGGGTCGTTCGGTCGCAGCGCGCTTTCTCGCCTCGCCGGGGCGCGAACCCGCTGGACCGGCGCCCTGAGCGGGCTGCTGGTGCTGGCCCTGCTTCCGGTCACCGAGATCCTCAGTGACATCCCGGTGACCGTGCTGGCCGGAGTTGTCGTCGCCGCCGCCATCAGCCTGCTCGACCCCGTGTCCCTCATCCGCTACTTCCGCTACACCCGACTCCAGTTCGCGGTGGCCGCGCTCACGTTGGTTGCCACGCTGGCCCTGGCCCCTCACGTCGAGCGGGCGGTCGTGGTCGGGGTGGTGGCCGCCGTGCTGGCCCACCTGTGGCGGGAGCTGCCACTCACCGTGGACAGCTGGGTCGGCGGACGTGAGATCCACCTCCGGCCACGCGGTGTCCTCTACTTCGCGTCGGCGCCAGAGATGGAGCGGCTCATCGGCGACCACCTCGCCGATCATCCCGACGCGGTGGCCGTGGTGCTGCACCTGGATGGTCTGGGCCGGATCGACGTGAGTGGCGCATCAGCGCTGGAGGGCATCGTCCGCGACCTCCATCGCGCCGACATCGAGGTCACCGTCATCGACGTCCCCCCGCAGTCGATCAAGATCGTCCGGCGACTGCTGGGACCCGACGTCTCTGTGACCCCCAACCCCAACCCCGGAATTCGGTAATGCGGTGTTGGTGGTCAGGACGTGAGGATGGCGCGGGCGACGAGGTCGGTGCCGAAGGCGGTCAGGATGGCCAGGTAGAGCAGACCGGTAGCGGCCATCACCGCGCTGTAGGAGCGTTCCCTCAGCGCCGCTCGGGTGACGACCACGAGCACGAGGGTGGCGACGGCGCAGGCCACCCAGAACCAGGTCAGAAGCCCGGCGGCGCCGTCATCGACATCGCCCGTGATGGCCGACACCATGCCGGTGGGAACGAGCAGCAACGCCACCTCGATCGGCCACAGACGGCCCAGCCAGGAGATGAGCTCGAGCAGCGGGCGGCGAGGCAGTCCCGGCTGCACGAGATACCAGTGGCCGAGCAGCATGGCGTCGCTGACGGCCCCGAGGAAGGCGGCGCCCACCAGCGTCCGGGCCAACGACAAGACCAGCGGGCCACCGGCGTCGGCAGACGCGGCGATGAGGCCGATGACCCCGATGGCGGGCGCCACCAGGTCCGCGGTGGGAGGGAACTCGGCCGCGTTCGGGTCGCGTTGGTGGGTATCGCGCTCGATGCCCGTCATCTCGCTGACCCGGGCCTTCCGTTCGGCGGCCAGGCGGTGTTCGCCGGCGACCCCCGCCTTGCGGCGAACCACTGACAGGCCGAGAGCAACTGATGCGGCGACCGCTACGCCCGCCGCCGATGCCTCCCGGACGGGAACCGACTCGAGCCAGACCCCGGCGACGACGGCCGACGCGGCGATGGCGACGTAGGTGCCGCGCAGCAGCCAGCCGTATCCGATGCCGACTTCACGTCCACGCGTCGTGAGCCACAGGAAGGCCAGACCACCGACCGCCCACTGCAACAGCACGGTGGCGGCATCGAGGCGGATCATCGGCCCGCAGGGTAGGAGCGACCGGGAGGGGGTGTCTGATCCACCTTCGTGGACCGGGGCCTGCGCTCGCGCCGGTCGCCGGTCAGATCCCGGAGAGGTCAGATCACGGCGAGGTCATGGCCGGCGCGGTTGAGCACGTCGGGCCCATCGTCGGTAGCCACCACGATGTCCTCAAGGCGCATGCCCCACCGATCGTCCACGTAGATGCCGGGCTCGATCGAGAAGGCATGACCCGGTGCCAGCGGTAGCGAGTTGGTCGACACGATGTAGGGATCTTCGTGTGCCTCGACGCCGATGCCGTGGCCAGTGCGATGGATGAACCGATCACCCCAGCCGGCCTCGGCGATTCGGCGGCGCGCCACCGCGTCGACGTCCGAGCACGACGTCCCGACCGTCGCAGCGGCCACCGCCGCCTGCTGAGCCGCGTGGAGGACGGCGTAGGCCTCGGCCACCTCGGCGGAAGGCTCGCCCAACGAGATGCAGCGGGTGATGTCGGAGCAGTAGCCAGCCATGGTGCCTCCGAAGTCGCACAGCAGCAGATCGCCGGGCGCGATCACCGTGGGGCCGGGATGGTGGTGTGGTGACGCGGCGTTTCCCCCGGTGGCGACGATGGAGAAGTTGACCCGATCGTGTCCTTCGTCGAGAAGCTGGCGGCCCAGCTCAGCCGACACCTCGGCCTCGGTGCGACCGGCCAGCTCGATCTCGCCGGCACGCAGCCGGGTGGCGACCCGGTCCGCGGCGTGGGCGGCGCGACGCAGTGCCTCCACCTCAGAGCCGTCCTTGCGCATCCTCAGCGGGCCGGTGATCTCGGTGGCCTTGGTGAAGGTGGTGGACGGCATCGCCGACTGGAGGTCGATGAGGAACCGGGCCCACGTGTGGTCGCCGATGGCCACCCGGTCTCGCCTCCCGACCAGACCCGACACGATGGCCACTGGATCCTCGGTCTCGTCCCACGGGCGCAACGAGAAGAGAGCGGAGCGTTCGGTCACCCGGGCCGCCTCCAGCCGGGGTACCACCAGCGTGGCCGCTCCGTCATTTGGGACGACCAACATGGTGAGGCGCTCGAGGGGCATGGCCTCGTACCCGCACAGCCAGGGAAGGTCGGCACCCACGCTCAGCAGCAGAGCATCGACCGACGCATCGACCATCGCCCGGCGGGCACGGGCCAGGCGGGCTGGAAAGGGGTCCGCCGAAGCTAGCTGTCCCACGGCGGCCGTTACCGCCGGGCGGCAGCGAGAGCTTGGCGGGCGTGATGGCTCGAGCGGGTCAGCGGGTCGGCTTCGACATGACCGATGCCGAGCTCTGTGCCCCACTCCCGGTACACGTCGAACTGCTCGAGCCTAACCCAGCGGGCCACGGGAAGGTGATGGGCGGTGGGTCGGAGGTACTGCCCGATGGTGATGATCTCGACCCCGACTGCGGCCAGATCGACGAGGGTCTGGCGAACTTCGCCGTCGGTCTCGCCCATGCCCACGATGAGCCCCGACTTGGTGGTGAACCCGGCCTTGACCGAACGCGACAGGACACCGAGCGACCGGGCGTAGCTGGCCGAGGGCCGCACGGCGCGCTGGAGGCGCAGGACGGTCTCGACGTTGTGGTTCAACACGTCGGGAGCGGAGGCCAGCACCGTGTCGAGCGCGCCGGTGGACCCGGCGAGGTCGGAGATCAGCACCTCGATGGCGGTGCGGTCGCCGCGGCGACCCCGGATGGCGGAGACGGTTGCCGCCACATGGGCGGCGGCGCCATCGGGCAGATCGTCGCGAGCCACCATGGTGACGACGGCGTGGGCCAGGTCCATGCGCTCGACGGCGTCGGCTACCCGGGCGGGCTCTCCGGCGTCGAGCGGCTCAGGGTGCCGGGTGTCGACCAGGCAGAAGCCACATGCCCGGGTGCACCGCTCGCCGGCAACCATGAAGGTTGCGGTGCCGTCGTCCCAGCACTCGTAGATGTTGGGGCAGCCTGCCTCCTCGCACACGGTGACCAGACCGAGGTCGTCGACGGTGCGCCTCGTCGACCGGAACGACTCGGTGGTGTGCACCCGGGCACGGAGCCACTCGGGCTTTCGCTGGCTGAGCGTCACCGACGTGGCGGTGTCGACGCCGGCTTCGTCGAGCCGCCGTTGGATTCGCACCGATGTTCCGTCGGCGCCGGGGTCGGCACCGCGGGTGAAGGCGGCGAAGTCATCGCGGCCGACGCGCCACACCGCGTCTGATCGCTCCACCGACGGGTAGCCCCACTGGGCGACAGCCGACTCGACGCAGGCGTCGACCACCTCGCGCATGGTCGCATCGATGCCCTCGGCGGCGAGGGAGGTGACTGCCTTGTCGGGGATGCCGCACGGAACGATGTGGGTGAACATCTCCATGTCCGGGTCGACGTTGAGCGCGAGCCCGTGCATCGACCGGCCCCGTGACAGCCGCACGCCGATGGCGGCGATCTTGCGAGGATTGGAGCTCCCGACATCGATCCACACACCGGGGTAGCCGTGGAGGCGGCCGGCACCGGGCAGACCGACACGGGCCAGCGTGTCGATCACCACCTGCTCGACGGAGCGGATGTATGCCACGGTGTCGGCCTTGCCGCCCGACGTCCCGCCCTTCGGCGGGATGGTGAGGATCGGATAGGCGACGAGCTGACCGGGCCCGTGGTAGGTGACGTCACCACCGCGGTCGGAGCGAACCAGCTCAGCCCCCACCGACGCCGGAGCCACGAGCACGTGCCGGTCGTCCGCCCGCACACCCAGCGTGTACACGTGGGGATGCTCCATGCACAGCAGGTGGTCACGGACCCGTGACACGCACAGCGCGTGCTGGAGCGCGTGGGCGTCGCGGTAGTGGACCCGGCCCAGCCAGCGGACGTCGAGCGTGGACGGACGGTCCTCGGTCCCGGCCATGGTGGTGGGGCGAGTGACCGTCGGGGAGGTCATTCGATCTCTGCCTCCCAGTCGCGCGTCTCGATGATCTCCTTCACGTGGCGCACGAAGGCCGAGGCGTAGGCACCGTCGAAGGCACGGTGGTCGAAGCTGAGGCAGAGGTTGCCGACGGAGTGGATGGCGATGCCCTCCGACCCATCCGGCAGATCGACGGCTACGGGCTTTCGGCTGACACCATCGGTGGAGAGGATCGCCACCTGCGGCTGGTTGATCACGGCAGCCGTCATCGAGGTTCCGAAGGGACCGGGGTTCGTGATGGTGAAGGTGCCGCCGCTGATGTCGTCGGCGTTGAGCTTCTTTGATCTCGCCCGATCGGCGAGGTCCTTGACCTCTCGGGCGATAGCGCGCAGGCGCTTGCTGTCGGCGCCCTGGATGACGGGCACGATGAGGCCGTTGAAATCGAGATCGACAGCGATGCCCAGGTTCACGTCGTGGTGGATGATGAGTTCACCGTCGCCCACCGACGCGTTGACATGGGGGTACTCGCGGATGGCGTCGACCACGGCACGCGACACGAACGGGAGGTAGGTGAGCGAGAAGCCCTCGTCGTCTTTGAACTGCACCTTGCGGGCGGCACGGACTCTGTCGACGTTCTCGAAATCGACCTCGTAGGCGACCAGCACATGGGGCGATGTCGCCATCGACATCACCATGTGCTCACCGGTGCGCTTGCGGATGTTGCTGAACGGGATGGCCTCGTCACGCCCGCCCGCGGTGACAGTCGGGGCGGCAGGAGCCCGGGACGCCGGTGGCTTCGGCGCGCCGGCGGCGGCGGGGGCGCCTTTCGCCGGCACCTCCTTGTGGGCTGGGGGCGCGGCGGGGGCGGCGCCACCACGACCCTCGAGGTGGGCCACGACGTCATTGCGGGTGATGCGGCCACCGGCCCCCGTCCCGGCGATCTGATCGGGATCCAGGTTGTTCTCGTTGATGAGGCGGCGGACGACCGGCGACAGCAAGCGACCGCCGCCACCGGCGCCCGCCAGCGCCGGCGCTTCCGCCGGCTCCACGGAGGCTGCAGGCCCCGGCGACGGTTCGGCTGCCACCGGTGCGTCGGGTATGGGCTCAGCCGCGGGCCCGGCCGGCGGCGCCTCCGGTGTCTCGGGCGGGGACTCGGTCGGGGCCGACTCGGCGGCGGCGACGCCCTCGCGGCCGCCTTCGCCGATGACGCCTATGACGCCTATGACCTCTCCGACGTCGACGGTGTCGCCCTCCTCGACGCGGATCTCGGTGAGGGTGCCGCTGAACGGTGACGGGACCTCGCTGTCGACCTTGTCGGTGGAGACCTCGAAGAGGGGCTCGTCCTCGGCCACCATGTCACCCACGGTCTTGAACCACTTGATGATGGTTCCCTCGGTGACGGTCTCCCCCAACTGCGGCATGGTGATGTCAGGCATGTGGCGTGGTCCCCCAAGAGGTGGTCGGAACAGGTGGTGGCGAGGCACACCTCGTGCGGCTCATCCGTGCAACCCGCGCCCGGTGAGCGACAGAACGGTCTCACCAAACAGCTCGGAGAGGGTCGGATGGGGCTGGATGAAGTGGGCGACCTCGTCGACGGTGGCTTCCCAGTTGACGGCCAGATAGGCCTGACCGAGCTGCTCGGTGACCCAAGGACCAGCCATGTGCACGCCCAGGATGCGGCCGCCGGTGCCGTCGCCCTCATCCTCGGCGATGACCTTCACCAACCCGTCGGTGTCACCCACGATGAGGGCCCGGCCGTTGCCGCGGTACTGGTGCTTGGACACCACCACCTGGTAGCCGGCGTCCTTGGCCGCGTCCTCGGTGAGACCGGCGAAGGCGACCTCGGGGTGGCAGTAGACGCACCATGGGACTTTGGCGTAGTCGACGGGCACTGCCGTCTCCCCCAGGATCTGCTTCACGATCAGGATGGCCTCGGCGAACCCGACGTGGGCCAGACCCGGCGTTGCGATCAGGTCGCCTGCGGCCCAGACGCCGTCGACGCCGGTGCGGCACCACTCGTCGACGTCGACGAACCCGCGGTCGTCGACGCTCACCCCGGTGCCGTCGGCCAGCAGGCCATCGCTGCAGGCCCGACGCCCCACCGAAACGATGACCGCCTCGACCTCGACCGGATCGCTGCCCTCGACCGCGACGACGGTGGTGCTGTCGCCCGGGCTGTGGCCGGTGACCTTGACACCGGTCCGGACGTCGATCTTGCGCTTCTTGAACGCCCGTTTGACCACGCTGACGGCGTCGGCGTCGCAGCCGGGAAGGATCTCGGGCAGCGCCTCGAGCACCGTGACCTGACTGCCCAGGTCGGCCAGCATCGACGCGAACTCGCAGCCGATGGCTCCGCCTCCGATCACGGCGACACGCGCCGGAAGGGACTTCATACCGAAGACCTCGTCAGAGGTGAGGACGAACTTCCCGTCGACCTCGAAGCCGGGGATGGTGCGCGGCACCGACCCCGCCGCCAGCACCACATGGGTGCCGCTGATCCCGATGGTGTCACCGTCGCCGCCGGTCACGGTGACAGCGCCCTTGCCGTCGAAGCGACCGAAGCCGTCAACCACGTCGACGCTTCGACCGCTCAACACGCTCGACAGCCCCTTGGTGAGACCGTCGATGATCTGCTGCTTGCGGGCCATCATCTGGGTGACGTCGACCGAAGGTTCGTCGACGCCGCCGACTCCGAACTCGGCGGCGTGGGCAACGGTTCGGCGGACGGCCGCCGTCTCGAGCAGCTCCTTGGCCGGAATGCAACCCCGCTGGAGGCAGGTGCCGCCGACCCGGTCCTTTTCGACCATCGCCACCGACAATCCGGCCGCGGCGGCATACAGCGCGGTGCCGTAGCCGGCCGGGCCTCCACCGATGACGACGATGTCGTACTTGTCGGGCACCGTGCTTGCAGCCTTTCGTCGCGTCGCGTCCGGCTGTGCAGGCTACCGGTGCCACCCGGTGCCCGCGATCGGGACTATCGGGCGAGGACGATCTGGATGGCACCTGCCAACAAGATGGCGAGCCCGCACAGCAGGGCGAGGGCGATGAGCATGCGGGTGCTCACGCTCGGCTCGAGGAGATGTCGGCAACGGCGGTCATCGTCGCTAGCGTAGGAAGCGATCCCTCGGGCATGCGATCCGGGGGCGCAGGGGAGCCCACCCGGGCTGAGAGGTGCTGAGGCACGACCCTTCGGACCGGTCCGGTCATGCGGACCAGGGAGCGAGAATCAGTGAGCACGAGCGACACGAGCACCGAGACCAACCCCGCCGTCGACGGGGCCCCCTCGCCGGCCGCCGCACCGCCACCCAACCGGCCGGATCTCTCCGACATAGCCGACCCACTGGTCATCGCCGGCCGAACGTTCTCCTCACGGCTGTTCCTCGGGACCGGGAAGTTCCCGTCGAACGAATCGCTCGCCCGCTCGGTGGCGGCGAGCGGCACCGAGATGGTGACGGTGGCCCTCCGGCGGGTAGATCCCACCCATGACGACGGCGACATCGTCGACGCCCTCGACCTGACCCGGGTGGTGCTGCTCACCAACACGTCAGGAGCCGTCGACGCCGACGAGGCCGTGCGCCTCGCCCGGTTGGCACGCGCTGCCGGGCTGCCGCCGTGGATCAAGCTGGAGATCACGCCCGAACCCCGCCACCTCCTGCCCGACCCCGTCGAGACGCTGCGGGCGGCGGAGACCCTCGTCGCCGAGGGCTTCACCGTGCTCCCCTACATCAACGCCGACCCCGTGCTGGCCAAGCGCCTGGAGGAGGAAGGCTGTGCCACGGTGATGCCGCTGGGATCGTGGATCGGGTCGAACCAGGGTTTGCGCACCCGGGCCGCCATCGAGATGATCATCGACCAGTCGTTCGTGCCCGTCGTCGTCGACGCCGGGATCGGTGCACCGTCACACGCATCAGAAGCGATGGAGATCGGCGCCGACGCGGTGTTGGTCAACACCGCCATCGCCACCGCAAGCCACCCCGCCGCGATGGCCGCCGCCTTCGCCGAGGCCGTCGGGGCCGGACGCCACGGCTACCTCGCCGGTCTCCCGATGGCGTCCGGCTCGGCTCGGGCCTCGTCGCCGCTGACCGGGTTCCTCGATCCATGACCAGCTCGACGCCTACCACACACCCGACGGTCCATGCCTCGCCGGAGGTCCGAGACACACGGGTAGCCGGCGCACCGGTCGCGCTCACCACTCGGATGTCGACACCTCCGGCCGAGTCCGCCGCCGCCGACGTGTGGGCAACCGATCTCGACTGGCTTCGGCGGGCGGCCGATGCTGCCACCGACCACGACGTCGACCGCGCCCTCCGGAGACCTCGTCCAGGTTCGGCCGACCTCGCCGCGCTGCTGTCGGACGCCGCCGAACGCCGCCTCGAGGAGCTGGCCCAGCGCGCCCACGAGGTGACCACCCGGCGGTTCGGCCGAACGGTCCACTTGTTCGCTCCGCTGTACGTCTCCAACGAGTGCGTGAGCGAGTGCACGTACTGCGGGTTCTCCGCCACCAACCGGATCGTTCGTCGAACCCTCGCCATCGACGAGGTCGTCGCCGAAGCCCGATCGCTGGTTGACGCCGGCCATCGTCACCTCCTCCTGGTGGCCGGCGAACACGCCCGCATCGTGTCGAAGGACTACCTGGTCGACATCGTGGCCGCGTTGGCGCCGTTCGTACCCCAGCTCAGCCTCGAGGTGCAGGTGTGGGACATCGAGACGTACCGGCGGTTGGTGGACGCCGGATGCGATGGGCTCGTCGTCTACCAGGAGACCTATGACCCGAGCGTCTACGACGCCGTCCACCTCAAAGGGAAGAAGCGCAACGCGGCGTGGCGGATGCATGCCTGCGATCGCGGGGCCGAGGCCGGCATGCGTCGACTCGGTGTCGGCGCCCTGCTCGGTCTGGCCACCGACTGGAAGCGAGAGGTGTTGGGGGTGGGCGTTCACGCCGCCGCTCTCGTCCGCCGGCAATGGCGCAGCGAGGTGACGGTCGCCCTGCCCCGCATGCAGCCGGCGGCGGGCGAACCCGAACCAGCACTGGTCGTCGACGACCGGTCCTTCACACAGGCCATTGCCGCGCTGCGCATCGCCCTGCCCGACGTCGGGCTGGTGCTGTCCACCCGCGAGCCACCGGCGCTGCGAGATGCGCTGGTGCGGATCGGCGTCACTCACCTGTCGGCGGGAAGTCACACCGAGCCGGGCGGGTACACCTCGGCCACCGACGCCGAGCCGCAGTTCGAGATCCATGACACCCGCTCTCCGGCCGAGGTGGCGTCGATGCTGCGCTCCGCCAATCTCGACCCGGTATGGAAGGACTGGCAACGCTCCTGACGCCGGTCAGTGAACGCCGGCCGCCTGCCGGAACCGATCGCGAACGTCGGATCCGTCCATGGCCGTGGGAGTGACCGACGCCGACGGGTGCGTGGCCGACCACCGGCCGCTGACGACGTCCAGATCGGTCGACGATGTGGTTGCCGCGGCCTGGACCGCGGCACCCAGGGCGACGGCCTCGGCATCGTCGACCGATGGCACAACGATCGCGGCCGCCGACACGTCGGCGGTGATCTGGCGGAAGGCCGCCGAGCGGGCACCACCGCCGATCAGCAGCCGGCGCCCGTCGGTGCGCACCCCGGCGGCGGTGAGTGCGTCCAAACCGTCGAGCAGCCCGCACACAACGCCTTCGTGCGCGGCGCGGGCCACGTCGGCGACCGTGGTCGACGTGCGAAGTCCGGCGATGGTGGCGGTGGCGTCGGGGCGATCAGGCGTACGCTCGCCGTCGAAGTAGGGAACGCACACCGCGCCGTTCGACCCCCGCGGCGCCTCGAGTGCCCGTCGGGCGAGCTCATCGGCCGTGACGCCCTGGAGCGCCGCCACCCAGTCGGTCACCTTCGTCGCGTTGAGGGTGCACACGAGGGGAAGATGCTGGCCGGTGGCATCGGCGAACCCGGCCACGACACCGGTGACGTCCGACGTCGCCGTTGAAGCGCGTGCGTAGACGGTGCCCGACGTGCCAAGGCTGATCACGACGTCGCCGGCGCGAACACCGAGCCCGAGAGCAGCGGCCATGTTGTCGCCGGTGCCGGGACCGACGGTGATGCTCACCCTCAAGCCGAGGTCGGCTGCCGCCTCCTTCGTGAGCTCACCGGCCGCCTCGGTCGGTCCCAGCACCTCCGGCAACACGTTGTCCCAGCCGGCGTAGGGTTCGACATCCACCTCGGCGAGGGCGTCGGGGACGCGGCGCCCGTGCTTTGCGCTCCACCACCCAGATCCCGACGCATCGCCTCGATCAGTCGTCCAGCGACCGGTCAGACGGGCCGTGAGCCAGTCGTGGGGCAGCCCACAACGGCGGGCCGCCCGGAGCCGCTCGGGCTCGTGGCGGGCCAGCCACATGAGCTTGGTGACCGTGATCGACGCCACCGGAACGAGTCCCACCTCGTTCGCCCACCACTCAGCGCCCCGCGCCTCGACGAGCGCGGCGGCCTGAGCGGCCGACTCGGTGTCGTTCCACAGCTTGGCGGCACGCAGCGGAGCGAGGGTTTCGTCGGCGATGACCAAGCCGTGCTGCTGAGCAGCGATCGAGATCCCGGTGACGGCGGCTCGCAGGTCGGCGGGGATCTGAGTCATCGCCTCGACCAGCGCCTCCCACCACGCGTTCGGATCCTGCTCGCTCCGGGGCGGGGACGTGGGTGGATGAGAGGCACGACCACTGGCCACCAGCGCCCCATCATCGATGCGTCGGACCTCGACCTTCGTCGACTGCGTCGACGAGTCGACCCCCACCACCAGGCTCACCGGGGAGGCCCGGTCTGGGCGGTCACCTGGCCATCTCGATGTGACGCTGGATCAATCGTTCGAGTCGTTCCTGAGCGCCTGATACCCGATCGGGCTCCTCGCCCGACTCCAGCACCTGATCCCGCAGCCCGCCGAGCGTCACGTCGCCATTGACGATGGCTCGGCCGCGTGTGCCGTCCCAGTTGGCGTAGCGACCGTCCCGGAAGGAATCGAGCTCGCCCTCATCGAGGATGGACTGAGCGACCAGCAGGGCGCGGGCCAGCACGTCGGCGCCGGCGATGTGGGCGTGGAGCAGGTCGGCGCGGTCGGTGCTCTGGCGCCGGAGCTTGGCGTCGAAGTTGAACCCGCCGGAGCCGAGGCCACCGGCCCGAAGGATCTCGATCATGGGCGGTACCATCGCCTCGACCGACACCGGGAAGCGGTCGACGTCCCAACCCAGACGGTCGTCGCCCGAATTGGCGTCGACCGAACCCAGGATGCCGTGGCTGGCGGCGTAGGCCACCTCGTGGGCGACGTCGTGGCCGCCCAGGGTGGCGTGGTTGACCTCGATGTTGACCTTGATCTCGCCCTCGAGTCCGTGCGCGAGCAGGAACGCATGAACGGCGGCGGTGTCGAAGTCGTACTGGTGCTTGGTGGGCTCGAACGGCTTCGGCTCGATGAGGAGCGTGCCCTCGAACCCGATGTGGTGCTTGTGCTCGACAACCATGTGCATGAACCGGGCGAGCTGCACCGCCTCGCGGGAGAGGTCGGTGTTGAGCAGGGTGTCGTAGCCCTCGCGCCCGCCCCACATGACGTAGTTCTCTCCACCAAGCCGATGCGTCACCTCCAAGCACTGCGCCACCTGGGTGGCAGCGTGAGCGAACACGTCGGGATCGGGGTTGGTGGCGGCCCCAGCCTGGTAGCGAGGATGTGAGAACAGGTTGGCGGTGCCCCACAGCAGCCCGACGCCGACCTCCTCCATCTTCTCCCCCGCCGTGTCTGCGAGACGATCCAGCAAGTCAGCCGTGTCCTTCGGCGAGTCGCCCTCGGGAGCCAGGTCGCGATCGTGGAAGCAGAAGTAGGGCAGACCCAACAGGCCGAACAGCTCGAAGGCGGCATCGAGCTTGTGGCGCGCTGCCGACTCGGGGCTGTCGTAGCGGGAGGAGTCGAGCCAAGGGCGGTCGAGCGTGCCGGCACCAAAGGGGTCGGATCCGTCCCAGCAGAAGGTGTGCCAGTAGCAGACGGCCATCCGGAGGTGATCGGCCATGCGCTTGCCGGCGACGCTCCGGTCGGCGTCGTACCAGCGGTAGGTGAACGGGTCGGTGCTCAGAGGTCCGGCGAACGTGGCGGGACCGTGGATGTGGGTGAAGAACGATTCGGACACCGATGCCTCCTCTCCAAGATCGCTTCGTATCCTCGCGTGTCGTGCCAAGCCGTGTGATCCCTTCGCTGCGCCTAGCTGCCACTGCACTGGCTGCTGCGGTCGCGCTGAGCGCCTGCGGATCAGGCGAGTCGTCCCAACCCGCGAGCACGCCAACCACCGCCCGCGCCGGCGGGTCCAGCAGCGATGCCACCCGCGAGGCGCGCCAGGATCAGGTGGCAGGGGCCGATGCTGCCATCCCGCTGCTCGGCTTCAGTGCCGAGCGGGTCGGCGGGGGCTCGATCGTCGGCGCCGACTACGCCGGCACCGATGTGGCCATCTGGTTCTGGGCACCCTGGTGAAGCACCTGCCGCCGCGAGAGCCCCACGGTCGTGGAGGCATACGAGAAGTACGGCGATCGAGTCGCGTTCCTGGGAGTGGCCGGGCGAGACGATCCAGCCGCGATGGAGGCGTTCCTCGTTGACTACGGCGTGGGCGGCTTCCCCCACGCCGTCGACGACTCCGGCGACCTCTGGCGATGGTTCGACGTCACCTACCAGCCGGCGTGGGTGTTCCTCAACGATTCGGGCGAGGTCACGAGCCACCGGGGCCCGCTGTTCGGTTCCGACCTCTTCGCCCGGTTGGATGATCTCCTCGCCGCCTGATGATCAGGTGGGTCAGCCAAGCTGGAGGAGCAGCGCGGCCACCGCCAGCCCGCCGACGAGCGGCGTGGCCAGGTCGTTGCGCCGCCACAGAGCGAGCACCAGCGCCACCAGGGCACCGCCCAGGCGTGCGTTCCACGGGTCGTAGCTGACCTCGGGACGTAGCAGCCCGGGCAGGACGAGGGCGGCCAGCGCCGCGGGAGGGATCTGGCGCAGAACCGCCAGCACGAGAGGTGACAGGTCGCCGGCGCGGTGGGCCACGCTGAGGAACGACGCCCGGATGCCCCAGGTGCCGACGGCGACCACCACCGTGACGGCGAGCAGCGACGAGCTCATGCGGCCCCGTTCAGACCGTCGGCGCCGTCGTCGCCACCGGCGTCGACCCGGCTGGTCGACCGCAGCGAGGCGACCGTGCCAACGACGATACCCCCGATGGCGGCCAGGAACATCCCACTGTTGGCAGGCAGCTCGGCCCCGACCACGGCGATGGTGCCCGCCGTTGCGGCGGCCAACAAGTTGGGTCGATCGCGGATGGCGGGGATGAGCAGCACCAAGAACACCAGCTCGACGGCCAGGTCGATCGGGATCGAGTCGGGGATGGTGTCACCCACCACGGCACCAACAACGGTGGCGGGTTGCCAGCACAACCACAGCGTCCACCCCGCACCGAGGTAGTAGGCGAACCGGTGGCCCACGGCCAGGCCGGCGTCATAGCGGTTGACCGAGACGGCATAGGCCTGATCGGTCAGCAGGTAGGCGGCGGCCACGCGCCGACCGAACGGGACGTGGGGTAGCCACGGCGCCAGCGAGGCGGAGTAGAGGAGCATCCGAAGGTTGATGATGAGCGCTGTTCCAGCCGCCACCGCCAGCGACGCACCATCCCCGCTGAGGTCGACGGCGGCGATCTGCGCGGCGCCGGCCAATACCAGCAGCGACGACAATGAGGCATCGAGCACCGAGAACCCGGACTCCACGGTGGTGGCCCCGAACACGATGCCGAAGGGGAACACCCCCACCAAGAGCGGCCACACCGCCCGGCTACCGGCGAGCAGCGCCGAACGCCGGTCGTCCACCTCCTCCACGCCGGCACCCTGCCACAGCCACCCTCATCCCGAAGCGCCAATTCCGATGCACATGCACATGGGGCGCTCCCGGAGGAGCGCCCCATGGCACAGCTTCTTCTGAGTTGTGAACCGGTCGCGGGTCAGGCGGCGCGGTGCAGGTTGGTGACGCCGAGCGACTCTTCGCCGACGGCCTTGTCATGGGTGAGGTAGCTGAACGCTGCACGCCACGGCACGGTCATCCCGGCGAACATGAAGCCGGTGAGAACCGTCGCGAAGTCTGTGTTGTCGACCGCGATGCCCCACCCGGCGAACACCGAGTAGTCGAGCACCAGTGCCGAGACGATACCGGCGACGAAGGTCAGCGGGGTCTTGAGGCCGTCGGCTCCGGGGATGACGTCTGCGAGCCAGTCGACCAGCTTCAGGATGGCCAGGGCCATCAGAGCGATGATTGCAAAGTGGTACATGGGTCCTCCTACGGTCCCGAAGGGCCAGGGAAGGCTTCCCTTGCCATTCAC
>DASWIA010000051.1:0-33822 GCA_036397895.1 Acidimicrobiales bacterium
CACCGGTCCGTACTCGACCGCGATCTGGCGCGTCAGGGCGACGAGGCCGGCCTTGGCCGCGCCGTACGCGCAGTAGCCCGCCGAGCCGATGAGGCCGAGCACCGAGGCGGTGTTGATGATCGACCCGTAACCGCCATCGAGCATGTGCGGGATCGACGCGCGGCACGCCCAGAACACCGCGTCGAGGTTCGTCGCGATGGTGAGGTCCCACTCGTCGTCGGTGCACTCGACCAAATGCCCCGACATCTGCACGGCGGCGTTGTTGTAGAGCACGTCGAGCCGGCCGAAGCTGTCGGTCGCTGCCGCGATCATCGCCTCCACGTCGTGACGTTGAGCCACGTCGGCGTGCACCGCCATGGCCGCGCCGCCGGCCTGTTGCACCATCTCGACCGTCTCGTCGCTCCCCGCGTCGTTGATGTCGGCGACCACGACGGTGGCGCCCGCTCGGGCGAACAGGACCGAGGCAGCCCGCCCCTGACCAGACGCTCCCCCGGTGATGAGGGCGATCCTTCCGTCGAGCCGAGACTTCGGCGACGGATCAGTTGACGGAGGCAACCGTGGAGTCACTTGCCGCGATGGCGATCACGATGATGAGCACGAGGAATGCCACTCCGATCCACCCGAGCACGATCCCGGCGACGGCCATCCCCCGGCCGGTCTGGCGACCCTGCGACTCGTCGATCCGACGCTTGGCGATGTAGCCGAAGATCAGGGCCAGGATGGAGCCGAGCCACCACAGCCAGACGATACCCAGCACCATCGAGGCGATGGCCAGACCGTTGACCGAGGACCCTTGAGCCGGCCCCGGCACTCCCGGCGCACCGCTGATGCCGACTCCCTCCGCCGGCCGGAACCGCTCGTGCCACTCCTGGCCATCCCACCAACGCTCCATGCCGGGGTTGGTGGGATCGGCATACCAGCCCGCTGGTGTGGTGGGCGTCTCCGACATGGTTCAGACGTTAGGACACCGAGCGATCCACGAGTGCCGACCACCGGGTGTAGCGGTCTGCGGTCTGGGCAGCCCAAACCGGATCAGGCTCGACGCGCCCTCCTAGGCGAGCCCACCTCGGCGCGCCAGCCATGCCGTCGGGCTCGAGGCCGGCCGCCATCCGGGCGAACCAGGCAGAACCCAGCGCGCCCCCCTCGGGTACCTCGACCACGTCGACGGGCAATCCGGTGGCGTCGGCCAACGACTGGGTCCACGCCGGGACCCGAACACCACCTCCGGTGGCGACGATTCGACGGGGGCTGGGACCGTCACCGAACGCCCCACCGGCCACGGCCTGATCGAGGACCCGACGCACGGTGAACCCCGACGCTTCGAAGGCCGCACGGCGCACGGCCGCCGCCCCATGGGAGAGGTCACCGCCGTGCAGCTCGGCGCGACGCCCGGTGTCGTGCAACGGCACCCGCTCACCGCGCACGTAGGGGAGCCACAGCGGGATGGCCGCGGGATCGAGGCCGTGGTGCTCGTCGCCGGGTCCATCCCCGACCAGATCGCGCACCCACCCGACGAACAGGCCGCCGGCGTTCGACGGCCCGCCGACGAGCATGTTGGGGGCCGTCATCGACGGGATGGTCCAGAGGCCGTCGATGGTGCGCCAGTCGTCGATGGCGGCCCACGTGATGAGGGTGGTCCCCAAGATGACGAGCACGTCGCCCAGCTCATCGGCTCCCGCCACGATCTGCTCGCCCATGGCGTCGATCGATCCCGCGGCCAGCGCCACATCGGGATGGTCCCCGAGCGCACCGATCTGCGCTCCGAGCTCAGCGACCTGGGGCATGGTGGCAGCCCGAACGCCGATCTCATCGAGCACGCGACTGTTCCATGACGTCCCGAACCACACTGGCGTGGTGGTGGCGCATGTCGTGGTGTCGATGGCGCCCACACCTCCCAGCGCGTGGTTGGCACAGGCTTGGGCCGGCCAGAAGTGGGCCGAGGAGGGGTGGTCGCCGGCGAGCGTCTCGAGGAAGGCCTGGTACTCGCCTTCGTCATTGTCGGGCGTCTTGTACCTCGATCCCCGCTCGTCGCCGTAGAGGAGTCCACGGCTCAACGGTTCGCTCGATCCGCCGCTTCCGAAGGCGGCAAGGGAGGGGACCATGGCCGATACGTTGACGCCCCTCACCCCCAGGTCGGTGGGGTCGCCCAGGCGTCGGAGGGCGACCCACACGTTGTCGCGCCACACCTCGCCCGGATCGTGTTCGAACCGTCCGGCAGTGGGGACCTTCACCGCGTGCCGGACCTGCGTCCGGGCGACGACCCGGCCGTCGCCGTCAGCGGCGACCGCCTTCACCGAGGTGGTGCCGATGTCGAGCCCGACCGTGGTCTCCATGGGCGTGGCACCCTAGGCCCTTGGACACCCTAGATGGCTGGTGTTCTTCGACTTCGGCGGAGATCCCGGCCCGTGCACCGCCCGCTGTCGGCGCCGTTCCTCGCCGGCTCTCGGCCCTGTGATGCCCTCCGGATCGGACAGCGCGGCGCGCTGGTGGTGCCGCGGCCCATTTTCGCGCCGCGCTGTTGGCGATGTCTGCCCATGACCTGGCTGGAACCTGGCTGGTGCCGGGCTAGCCGACATGACTCTCACCAGCCCCAACCAGCCGTCAAGTGACGCCCGTTTGTTCGACACCAGCCACCTAGGCCGTGAGGTTCGGCCGGATGGTCCGGCCTCGCCTGCAGGCCGCTACCTGCTGGTCAGATGACCCGAACCTTCTGGGCCTCTTCTCCCTTGCGGCCGGGGGCCACCTCGAACTCGACGTTCTGGCCCTGCTCGAGCGAGCGGTAGCCCGCCCCTTCGATGTTCGAGAAGTGAACGAACACGTCGTCGCCGTCGGGGCGCTCGATGAACCCGTACCCCTTCTCAGCGTTGAAGAACTTCACGGTGCCGGTAGGCATTGCTGGTACTCGTTTCTGTCTGTTGAACCCTGCCGTTCCACGCCGACAGGTCCGAGGATCGTACCCCTTGGCACGCGAACGGTTCGCCGATCGGCGGGGAGTAATCGGCAGGATCGACCGGCCTGCTCCGCCCTACAGTCCGATGGTGACCTCCCTCGCTGACGACACCGCTCTCACCCCCGATGGCGACGGCCGCTGGCGGGCCGAGCTCTCCGACGAATGGCGGATCTGGACCCTCAACGGTGGCTACCTGGCTGCCGTCTTGCTCCGAGCGGCGTCGGAGCACACGGGCCTGGGGCGACCGGCATCGCTCCATTGCCATCTGGTCGGAGCCGGCCACGCCGGTCCCGCGGAGGTGACGGCCGAGGTGGTGCAGCAGGGTCGGCGCGCCTCGTCAATCCGGCTGCGGATGACACAAGACGGCCGCCCGGTCATGGAGGCGCTGGTGTGGGGTGTCGCTGGCACCACGGGGGTCGACTTCGACCGCGCCACGCCCCCCGATCTGCCCCCTCCGTCGTCGTTCCAGTCGCGCCGCGATCGGGGCGACGACGCCCCCTCCTACCCGTTCCACCATCGTCTGCACTGGCGCAGCCCCGAGTGGCTCACCCACGAGGAGTGGAGCACCCGGGCCGCCGGAGCGCCGCGGGTGCAGGCGTGGTACGCCCTCACCGAGGACTGCGACCTGAGCGACCCGTGGCTCGATGCGTGCCGCCAGACCGTTCTCCTCGATCTGTTCGGCTGGCCTGCGGCGGTGCGAGCACTCGCCGGTGGCGAGGACAGCGACTGGATCGCCCCCAACATGGACCTCGCCATCACCTTCCACCAACCCGTCGGCGAGGACGAGTGGCTGTTCCTCGACGGCGAGGCGCCGGTCTCCGCCGGCGGACTCGTCGGTGCGCTGGGCCGAACCTGGACGGCCGACGGCCGACTAGCGGCCACGGCCATCCAGCAGATGCTGTGGCGCAACGTCGCCCCGCCACCGCTGGAATCCTGACGGGGCGCGGACCCCGAGGGGCGGTCAGGCCGGCGCTACCTCCAGCACCATCGCCGCGCCCATGCCACCGCCAGCGCAGAGCGCCGCGGCGCCGAGCCCACCACCCCGTCGCCTCAGCTCGTGGAGCAGCGTGGTGACGATGCGGGCGCCTGAGCACGCCACAGGGTGCCCGAGCCCGACGGCTCCACCGTTGACGTTGACGATGTCGGGGTCCAGACCGAGCGTCCGGTGGCCGGCGACGGTCATCGAGGCAAAGGCCTCGTTGATCTCGACCAGGTCGAGGTCGGCTGGGGTGACGCCAGCTCGGTCGCAGGCGCGTGGGATGGCTACGGTGGGGGCCATCCCGGTCCGGCGGGGTTCGACGCCCACCGACGTCCACGACCGGATCGTGGCCATGGGGGCGAGCCCGTGTGCGGTGGCGTAGTCCGACGACGTCACCGCCAGCGTGCAGGAGCCGTCATTGATGCCCGATGAGTTGCCCGCCGTGACCCGGCCGCCGGGCTTGAAGATGGCGGGAAGCGAGGCCAGCTTCTCGAGGGTGGTGGTGCGCCGGGGGTGCTCGTCGGTGTCGAACAGCGCGGTCCCCCCTCCCCGTCCTGCCGGAACTTCGACCGGCACGATCTCCTCAGCGAATCGTCCCTCGTCGATGGCGGCTACGGCTCGCCGGTGCGAGAGCAGCGCCCACTCGTCCATGTCCTCGCGGGTGATGCCGCACTCGTCCGCGGTGTTCTCCCCCACCGTCACTCCCATGTTGAGGTTGGGCGCGTCGGGGGTATCGGGATGGGAGGGCGAGATGTACTCGGTGGGGTTGCCGAACGGCATCGGTGACTTCATCAGGGTGAGCGGTGCCTGACTCATCGAGGCCACTCCTCCGGCCAGGACGACGCGGTCCATGCCCGCCATGATGCTGGAAGCGGCTACGGCCACCGCCGTCATGCCCGAGGCGCATTGACGGTTGATGGCCATCCCGGGCGTGTCCGGCGGCAAGCCCAGGTCGATGACCACGTAGCGGGCCACGTCACCCCCGCCGGCCAGCACCTCGCCGAGGATCAGATCGTCGACGTCGCCCGCGGGGATCCCGCTGCGCTTCAGGGTCTCGGCCACCGTGACCTTGGCCAGGTCGTGGATCGACACGTGAGCCAGTCCCCGCCCGGCAGTGCCGATGGGGGTGCGGCTGGCGGCAAGGATGACGGCAGCAGTCACCACACTATCCTGACACACATGTCAGGTTTCTCAGATGGAAGGTTGGGCGGCAAAGTCGCCGTCGTCAGCGGGGCCGGGGGTGGTATCGGGCGCGCTCACGCGCTGCTCCTCGCCACCGAGGGCGCCAAGGTCGTGGTGAACGATCTGACCAATGCTCAGGCCGTCGTCGACGAGATCAACGACGCCGGCGGCACCGCCACCGCCAACGGCGCCGACGTCGCCACCTTCGACGGTGCCGAAGCGCTCGTCGCCCAGGCCATCGACGACTACGGCCAGCTCGACATCCTCGTGAACAACGCCGGCATCCTGCGCGACGCCGTCAGCTTCAAGATGACCGAGGACGAGTTCGACTCCGTCGTCAACGTTCACCTCAAGGGACACTTCGCACCCTCGAAGTTCGCCGGCCAGCACTGGCGCCAACGCTCGAAGGCCGGTGACGAGGTCTCGGGTCGCATCATCAACACGGCCTCGGAGGCCGGGCTCTACGGCAATGCCGGCCAAGCGAACTACGCGGCGGCCAAGGCCGGTATCGCCTCGATGACCATCGTGTTGGCCCGCGAGCTGAAGAAGTACGGCGTGACCGTCAACACCATCGCTCCCCGGGCGCTCACCCAGATGACCGCGCCGCTGCTCGAGGGGTTCCACAACCCCCAGAAGGGCGAGTTCGATCCCTGGGACCCGCACAACATCGCCCCCGTCGTCGGCTGGCTGGCGACCGACGACAGCGCCCACATCAACGGCCAGACGTTCGTGATCTTCGGCAACAAGCTCTACCTGATGGAGGGCTGGACGATGGCATCGAAGATCGAGAGCCCCGGTCGCTTCGACATCGACGAGCTCATCAAACGCAGCGAGGAGCTGTTCGGCGACCGATCAACGAAGATCCCACCTATGGGCTTCGGCGAATAGCCGCGGCCACACCGGAGATCCCCCATGACACTGCTGACCGAGCTCAAGGGACAAGACCTTGGCGAGACTCGCGTCACCATCGAGGCCGGCCCCGTGCGCGTGTTCGCCGAGGCCGTCACCGACACCGGCACGTCCTACCGCCAACCCGGCGCCACCGTGCCACCTACGTTTCCGTTCGTCTTTCCCTTCTGGGGGTCGACGGGCCAGGGCGGAGCCGTCGGCCTGCCGATCGACAGGCTCCGCGGCCCGGGGCGAATGATCCTCCACGGCGAGCAGGCGTTCACCTACCACCGCGATCCACGCGTGGGCGACACGCTGGTCGGCCGGCAGACCGTCCTCGACGTGTACGAGAAGCCCGGCGACAGGGCAGACATGCACTTCTACGTCACCCGTACGTCATGGGCCGATGCCTCCTCGGGCGACCCGGTGGTGGACGTCGACTTCACGCTCATCGTTCGGATCACCAAGTGACGTGACGGTCACGATCACTCCCCGGTTCCGGGGGCCCGACAGCTCGGCCAACGGTGGCGTGACCTGCGGGCTACTCGCCGCCCACGTCGACCGGACCCCGGGCGACAACGGCATCGAGGTCACGCTCCGGCGCCCGCCACCGCTCGGCGCCGCCCTGTCGATCACCGTGGTCGACGACGGCGCCGGCGCGACGATGCGAGACGGCAACGGCGAGCTGGTGGCCGAAGCGAAGCGGGTGCCGTTCGACATGACGGTGCTGCCACCACCTGCGCTCGATCAGATCGACGCCGCCAGCGTGCTCGACGGCTATGCACTGACCCACCCGTTCCCCGGCTGCTTCGTGTGTGGCCCAGACCGTGCCCGCGACGACGGCCTGCGACTGTTTCCCCGGTTCATCGACGAGGGGCTCTCACCGCGTGTCGCCAGCCGGTGGAACCCGCCGCCCGACATGGTCGACGATGCCGGGCACGTCGTTGCCGAGGTGGTGTGGGGTGCGCTCGACTGTCCATCTGTCTTCGCGTACCTCAACGGCGACGAGCACGCCCCCTACGTCCTCGGCCGCATCACCGCTGAGCTCGTCGCGCCCTGTCCGAGCTCCGCCGACGACGAGCCGCTGGTGGTCACCGGTTGGCAGGCCGGGCCGCGTCAAGGCCGAAAACTGTTCGGCGGGTCCGCGGTGTTCGCCGGACGCCGGCTGATCGCCCGGGCGCGAGCCACCTGGATCGAGCTCGGCAGCTAGCGCCGGCGCACCTCGGTCAGAAAGGAGCGGATGATCCCCACGGTGGAGTCGGGATTGTCGCCCGCGGCCAGGTGACCAGCATCGGTGACCACCTCCAGCCGGGCATCGGGGATCAATCCCGTAACCGCCTCGGCACCCTCGCCCGATAGCACGTCGCTCTTGCCGCCCCGCAGCACCAACACCGGACACGACAGAGCACGCAGGTCGTCATCCATGCCTTCCACCAGGGTGCGCCACCCGGTGCCGTCGGCAGGGGCCCCGCCCGTCTCCTCCGCCGCCCGCAGGCGCCTCCCGTAGGAGTGCTTCCACTCCCAGCGGCCGTCGGGACGCTGACGCAGGTTGCGGGTGAGGCGCGACGGGTCGACCCGCCTCCGCTGCGGGAGGTACTCACCGATGGCCTCGGCCGCCTCGTCGAGGGTGGCGAACGACTCGTGGGCCCTCATGAAGTCGATGATCTTCTTGACGCCTTCGTCCTCGAGCTGGTGGCCGATGTCGATGAGGCTGATCGATGTCACCCGCTCGGGAGCCGCCGCCGCGAAGGTGATCGCCGTGATGCCGCCCAGAGACGCGCCGACCACGTGCACGCGGTCCATGCCCATCTCGTCGAGCGTGGGACCGACGGTCGCGGCCAGCGATTGGCGGCTCATGTCGTCGGTCCTGCCGCTGTCGCCGTGGTTGGGCAGATCCGGGGCGAACACGTGGAAGCCATCGCCGCGCAGGGCGGAACCGAGCTCCTCGAACATGTACGCCGTCTGCCCTCCGCCGTGGAGGCACACGACGCCGTCGTCGCCACCGCGTCCCCACTCAAGGTAGTGGACCTGCCGGCCATCGACGCGCACGAACCCGCTGCGACCCCCGGGGGGGATGTCATGCTGCGGGAACCACTCGGGGTTGAACTCGACGTCGGACAACGACGCTCCTCAGTTGCCGCTCGGCAGGCCGAGCTGAACCTCACGGGCTGCGAACCGCAGCATGCCATCGGTGCCGCGCACGAACGCGTCGAGGTACCGACCAACCTGGGTGATGCGCCAGTCCTGCGGTCCCTCGCCCGCCGCCACGAACAGGAAGTCGCTGACGGCGCTGACCGTGTCCGACACCCCCTCCACCGACACCGCGGTGTTGATGGTCACGTGCTTCCCGCGCTGACCCGGGGCCTGGGCGACCTCGAGGAACCCGACGATGTCGGCAGGGCCCTGGCGGGTGTTGCCCACGGCGCTGAACGTCGCGTCGGCCGACCACAGCTCGGCGAACTCGTCCCACAACCCACCGTCGACGGTGTGGCAGTAGCGAGCAAGCAGGTGCAGCACTTCGGCATGGAGGTCCACGGCCGGGCACCGTAGCGTGCAGTCCATGGCCTTTGACCTCTCGGGCAAGCGAGCACTCGTCACCGGCGCGTCGAGTGGCATCGGGGCAGCCGTCGCCGAGCGACTGGCGTCGGAGGGGGCGACCGTGGGCGTCTGCGCTCGGCGACCCGACCGCCTCGCTGAGGTGCTCGATCGCTGCCGGGTCCACACCCCAGCCAGTGTGGCGCTCACCGTCGACCTGGCCGACCTCGGCAGGCTCGACTCCTTCGTCGGTCGTGTGCAGACCGAGCTCGGCAACCCCGAGGTCGTCGTCCTGAACGCCGGCATCCCCAAACGGCGGCGGGTCGAGGCGCTCAGCGATGACGAGATCACCGCGGTGATGGCCATCAACTACTCGTCACCGGCGCTGCTCACCCGGCGCCTGCTCCCTCACTTGCGCGCCGAAGGGGGACGTCTGGTCGGCATCGGGTCGGTTGCGGCCCGGGTGACCCCGCCGGGTGAAGCGGCCTACAGCGCGTCGAAGGCGGCGCTGGTGGCCTTCCTCGAGTGCCTGGCGATCGAGGTGTGGAACGAACCGATGAGCGTGCACGTGATCCACCCCGGCCTGATCGACACCGAGCTGTTCAACATCCCCAACAACGATCCGCTGCTTGCCGACGACATGGAGAAGCTTGCGCCCTCCGCGGTGGCCGATGCCGTTGTCGCCGCCTGCACCGAGGGCGGCTACGAGCGATACGTGCCCGAGTGGTTCTCTGACATCGCGACCGGGAAGCTCGCCAACATGGACGGGTTCCTCGCCGGAGCGGCGGCCTACGAGGCCGAGCGGCTCGCCGCCCGCGCCGAGGGCGGTTAGAACAGCGGCCATGGCTGTCGATGACACGTTCGTGAGCGAGGCGTTCGACGTCGATGCATGGATGCCGGTCGCCGGATTCGATGACCTGGTCGACATCACCTATCACCGAGCGGTCGAGGTGGGTGCGGTTCGGGTGGCGTTCCATCGGCCTGAGGTTCGCAACGCGTTCCGACCCCATACCGTCGACGAGTTGTACCGGGTGCTCGACCACGCCCGCCAGACCTCCGATGTGGGCTGTGTGCTCCTGACCGGCAACGGGCCCTCGCCGAAGGACGGCGTGTGGTCGTTCTGCTCGGGGGGAGACCAGCGCATCAGAGGCAAGGACGGCTACCGCTACGCCGCCAGCACCACCGCCGAGTCGATCGACCCTGGTCGCAGCGGGCGCCTGCACATCCTCGAGGTCCAGCGCCTCATCCGCACCATGCCCAAGATCGTCATTGCCGTCGTGAACGGGTGGGCCGCCGGTGGCGGGCACAGCCTCCACGTGGTGGCCGACCTCACCGTGGCATCCCGGGAGCACGCCCGGTTCAAGCAGACCGATGCCGACGTTGCGTCGTTCGATGGTGGGTTCGGCTCGGCGTACTTGGCCCGCCAGGTCGGCCAGAAGTTCGCACGCGAGATCTTCTTTCTGGGCGAGGTGTACTCCGCCGACGACGCCCACCGGATGGGCATGGTCAACCGGGTCGTGCCGCATGGCGAGCTGGAATCCACCGCGCTCGACTGGGCTCGAAGGATCATGGACAAATCGCCGACAGCACAACGGATGCTGAAGTTCGCCTTCAACCTGGTGGACGACGGACTCGTCGGACAACAGGTGTTCGCCGGCGAGGCAACCCGGCTGGCCTACATGACCGACGAGGCTGCCGAGGGGCGCGACAGCTTCCTCGGGAAGAGGGAACCTGACTGGTCGCCGTTCCCCTGGCACTACTGACTGGCGATCAGGGTACCCTGGCGCTCGTGGAACCCTCTCTGCAACAGCTGCTCGACGAGCTCGATGCCGCCATCGACCGTGTCCGCGATGGCGACGAGAACCGCGACGAGCTCCGGTCCCTGATGGCGGCGGTGCAACGCCAGCTCGATCCTGACAAGGACGACGAACCGGGGTTGGGCGACGCGTTGGAGGGAGCCGCCACCAAGTTCGAGGCCGAGCACCCAACCCTCACCGACGCGCTGCGGCGGGCCGTCGACGCGTTGGGGGCCGCTGGCATCTAGACCAAACATCTAGACCGGAGCTGCTCGCGCACGCTCCAACGTGGCACACCGCGGTCAGGGTTGGTCGCGCCGGGCGCGGCTGGGAGCGACGCGGGGCGGCTCATCGGGCTGCTTGGGGTAGACCGGCGGCCACGGGGCGTCCATGAGCCCGTTGGCCCGGTCGCGCTCATGCATCTCCATCAGGGGTGCCAGGTCTTGCGGATGCTCGACCATCTCGGCCCACGGGTCGCCGGCCCGCCGAACCCGGTCGAGCGCCACCGGCATAGTCAGCTCATCGGGCTCGATCGACTCCAGCTCATCCCATCGAAAGGGCACCGACACCTGACCTCCCACCCGGGGACGCACTGACCAGGCACCGAACACGGTTTTGTGTGGAGCGTTCTGGTTGTAGTCGACGAAGACCCGTCGGCCCCGCTCCTCCTTCCACCAGGCCGCGGTCAACAGGTCGGGTCGCCGGCGCTCCACCTCCCGGGCCAACGCCACCGCCGCCCGGCGCACGTCATAGGAGTCCCAACGAGGCAGCAGCCGGACGTAGATGTGGATGCCCCGGCTCCCAGTCGTCTTGGGGAAGCATCGGAGCCCGACCGACGTGAGCAGCGAGTGGACCTCCGCGGCCGCTTCTCGGACGGCGCTGAAGGGCACCGCGGGCTGGGGATCGAGGTCGATGCGCAGCTCATCGGCGTGGTCCGGGTCGGTCACCAGGTAGGGCCAGGGGTGGAAGCCGAGGCAGCCCATGTTCACCGCCCACAGCAGATGCGCCACGTCCGTCGCCACCATCGCGTTGGACGGTGTGCCGTTGACCGTCATGACGGTCGTGGTCTCGAGCCAGTCGGGGGCGCCCTTGGGTACCCGCTTCTGGAAGAAGGACTTGCCGCCGGCACCGTCGGGAAAGCGCTGCATCAAGGTGGGTCGGCCGCCCATGGCGCGCATCAGCGGTTCTTCGACCCCGAGGTAGAAGCGGACCAGGTCGAGCTTCGTCTCGCCGCGCTTGGGGAAGAAGACCTTGTCGGGATGGGTGATGCGCACCTGGCGGCCGGCGGCCTCCACCACGAGCGCGTCGCCGGCCATGCGCCGAAGTCTGCCAGCCCTACTACCTACTGCTCGTCGAGGCGCCCCATGAGCTCGACGAGGTTGCACGGGCCGGTGCCGATGTCGAGCTCGTCGGCGATGAGCTTGTCCCACCCGTCCTTGCATGCACCGGTGGAGCCGGGCAGGCAGAAGACGAACGTGGAGTTGGCCACTCCGGCGAGGGCGCGCGACTGAAGGGTGGACACACCGATGGTCTCGTACGACAGGAATCGGAACATCTCGCCGAACCCCTCGATCTCCTTGTCGAGCAGAGGGGCGATTGCCTCGGGCGTGCCGTCGCGCCCCGTAAGGCCCGTGCCTCCCGTGGTGATGATGGCTTCGACGGTTGGATCGGTGATCCACGCCGACGCGACCGCCCGGATGGCGTAGATGTCGTCGCCCACGAGCTGGCGATCGGCCAGCGCATGACCAGCCGACACGAGCCTGTCGACCAGGGTGTCACCAGATGTGTCGTCGTCGATGGTGCGGCTGTCGGACACCGTGAGCACGGCGATGCGGACGGGTCGGTCGACCCGGGTGGTGTCAGCCTCCATGTGCGACCTCCGCGTATTCCAGGCGCTCGTCGGCGTGGCGGGCGAAGCGAGCAGGATCGGTTCCGTGTACCGGCCCGACGTCGGGCCATGGCCATCCACCGAAACCGGTGGCCTGGTAGTCGCGGTAGGCGGTCTCGATCTCGGCACGGGTGTTCATCACGAAGGGACCGTACTGAGCGACGGGTTCCACGATCGGCCGCCCACCTAGCACCAGTACCTCGATCGGTCCGTCGGTGGCGACCAGGACGAGCGGTGCGGCGGCGTCGACAGCCGCTCCCGTTCGCTCGCCGAGGGTCATGCCGCTGACCTCGAGCCCTCCGCCGTCGAACAGGTAGAGCATCCGGGCGGAGTTGGGATGATGGGCCGCGGGGACGGTGAACCTTGCACCGCCGTCCATGGTGATGTGCCAGATGGTCACGTCGTTGTCGGTGCGTGCTGCCCATGAGCGCGGAGGTGGTGGCGGTGGGGTGAGATCGCCGAGGCGGCCGGCGATCACCGTGACCTCGCTGCGCCGCCCGTCGTCGTCGTTGTTGACCAGGCGGGGGATGGCGTGATCCCACAGCATGGCGAAGTGGGGTTCGACCAGCTTGTCGCTGGCGGGCAGGTTGAGCCAGATCTGAAACAGCTCGGTGGTGTTGGGCTCGGCGCGGTTGAGCATGGGAAACATCTCGGAGTGGACGATGCCTCGGCCCGCCGTCATCCACTGCACGTCACCGCGACCGAATCGCGCCGCCGCGCCGAGCGAGTCGGAGTGATCGATGAAGCCCTGCCGGGCGTAGGTGACGGTCTCGAAACCGCGATGGGGGTGCTGGGGGAAACCGGGGATGGTCTGCCCGTGGTACATGCGCCATCCGTCACGGGGCTCGAAGTCCATGCCCAGCTCGCGGCCGGTGAGCAGCGACGGATCGGGACCGAGCTCCGGTGTCCCCGCGGGATAGGCGTCGAGGTGGTGGACACAGAACAGGAACGGGTCCAGTGTCGGCCACTGGAAACCCAGCGGCACCGTCTCCAACACCACGTCGGCCATGACCACGAGACTACGGCCGATGTCGGCGGGTGCAACGACCTCCATAGACTCCCCCGCCCATGACCATCCCACCCTTCCGGCGACTCGCCGCCCTACTCCTCGGAGTCGTCCTCGTTGCCGCCGCCTGCACCGGCGGCAGCGATGGAACCGATGGCTCGAGTGGCGCCGACCGCGAAGGCAACGGGGGATCGATCCCGCCCGACGCCGCAGTCACGACCGGAACGCTCCCCAATGGCCTCACCTACTACGTGCGCCACAACGAGGCCCCGGGGCAGAAGGTGGAGATGCGGCTGGTGGTCGATGCCGGATCGCTCCTCGAGGACGACGAGATCAGCGGGGCTGCCCACTTCGTGGAGCACATGGCGTTCAACGGCACCACCAACTTCCCGGGCAACGAGGTGTTCACCCGCCTCGAAGGGTTCGGGGCCAGCTTGGGTCCACACATCAATGCATTCACGAGCCATGACGAGACGAGCTACCAGCTCAGCCTTCCCATCGACCCCGCGGCCATCTCGCTGGGGTTCGAGGTGCTGGCTGACTGGGCGTCGGAGGTCACCTTCGATCCCGCCGACGTCGACGCCGAGCGGGGCGTGGTCATCGAGGAGTGGCGTTCACGGCTTGGCGGGGATGGCCGGGTGGTAGAGGCCTACCACGACGCGATCCTCGCAGGATCGAGCTATGCGAAGCGCAGCCCCATCGGCTCCCTCGAGACCATCGAGCGGCTGACCGCTGAGCAGCTGCGGTCGTTCTACCAGCAGTGGTACCGACCCGACCTGATGGCGGTGGTAGTGGTCGGCGACATCGACGTCGACGACACGGTGACGGAGATCCGTGATCGGTTCTCGTCACTTGCGGGCGACGACCCCCTGCCGCGACCACGACCGGAGGCCGTCCCCTGGCCTGAGCCCTTGGCGGTGACGGTCAGCGACGGTGAGATCTCGAACCCGTCGGTAGTGATGTTCGCCGCCGATGAGCCCCGGCGAGGAGCCACGCGTGACGAATGGCGCTCCGACTGGATCCGGTTCGTCGCCCTCGACGCCATTGCCAACCGGCTGGCTGATGATGTGGCTCTCGGGGTGTTGGAAGCCACGTCAGCCGGCGCGCTGCTCGACGAACCCGTCAGGGCTCTTGCTGTCCCCCAGACCTTCCTGACCCTTGGCGCCGACACCCCGGTCGCCGCAGCAGTGGCGAAGCTGGCGACAGAGGTGGAGCGAGCGGCACGTCATGGCTTCGCCCCGTCGGAGGTCGACCGGGTTCTCAGCTCCATGCGCAGCGCGATACGGGCCCGTCTCGAGGGAGCGTCAACCACCCAGGATCACGAGCGCGCCGACCGCTACGTCGAGCACTTCCTAACGGGCGTGGCCTACACCGACGACGAGACCGAGCACGACATCGATCTGGCCATCCTGGATGGGATCACCGTCGACGAGGTCAGCGGCGCCTTTGCCGAGATGTTCGGTACGGAGTCGGTCGGGTTGATGCTGTCGACGCGCTCATCGGACGGCGTGCCCACCCCCGGTGATCTCCTCGAGATCCTCGCCGCCACCCGAGCAGCCGAGCTCGAACCCCGCCCGGATCTCGACCCCTCCGATCTCTCCCTTCCCGAACCGCCGGCCGCCATCGAGCCCACGAGCGTCGACGACCTGAGCTTCGAGGGGGCGACCGCCGCCGGCTATCCCAACGGCGCGAGGGTCGGCCTGCTGGAGTCGTCGATCGAAGCAGGTCAGGTTCGTATCGAGGCCAGGTCCTACGGTGGGCTGTCGGTCCTCGCCGACGCCGACGTGGTCGCGGGACGGGTCGCGGCCGAGGTGGCGGCCCGGAGCGGTGTCGCCCATCTGAACCAGGTCGAGCTCGACCTGGTTCTCGCCGACCACCGCGTGTCAGTGGACCTGTTCGTCGACGACATCACCGAGGGGTTGGTGGCGACGGCCGCCAGCGAGGACCTCGAGGTCATGCTGGCACTGGTGCGTGCCTACCTGACCCAGCCCCGCGCCACCGATGCCGCGGTGTCGTCGGTGCTGGCCCAGCATCGTCTGCTGGCCGCCGAGGTGGCGTCGCTCCCGAACCACGCGCCTTGGGACGCGCTGTTCAGCGCCCGCTACGGGGACGAGCCGCGCTACCGCTACGTTTCCGAGCTCGGAGCACTCGACGCTGTTGATTCCGAGACCGTGCAACGCGTGCTCGACGACCGTTTCGGCAACGCGACGGGGTGGACCTTCGCCATCGTGGGCGACATGGACACCACCGAGGCCGCGTCGCTCTCGAACCGCTATCTCGGCACCCTGCCCGGCGACGGCACCGAGGACGTCTGGATGGACCATCAGGATGATCCGCCTCCGCGACACGTCCGGCGCACGGTGCGGGCCGGGAGCGATCCGAAGGGGTCGGTCACCATCGCCACCGTCGTGCCCCTGCCCCCGATCGCCGACGCCCTGCTCGAACAGCAGGTCGATCTTCTCGAGCTGGTCCTCGACGGCCGGCTGCGCCAGATCGTGCGCGAAGACCTCTCCGCCACCTACGGCGCGCTGATCTCCATCGAGACGGCCGACGAGCCGGACCCGATCGCCGAGACGCTCATCGTGGTGGAGTCCGAGCCCGACCGCCTCACCGAGATCGAGGTCGCGATCCGCGATCAGCTCACCCGGCTCGGGCGTGACGGACCGTTGGGCGCTGAGTTCCAGCGAGCCCGAGCCCAGTACCTGGAGTCGTTGCAGTTCTGGGACAACCTGTTCCTAGCCGACGCGCTGTTGCAGATGCTCGAAGACCAGTCGTTCGGCCCCGATCGGGTGTACGACCGGCGCCAGCGGGCCGCGTCCATCCTTCCTGGTGACGTGCGCGACCTCGCCGCCCACCTCTACCCCGTCGACCGGTCGATCACGGTGCTGCTCCGACCTGCCACCTGAGCTCAACTATCCGAAGCTGAGCAGCGCCTCGGGGTCGACCCTCCACGTGGAGATGAGCTGGCGACCGAGATCGTCGCACCCGACCTTGAGCCCGCTGTCGGGATCGGTTGCCGCGTCGACGATGTCGCGGGCGGCGGCGGCGGGATCGGTGGTCATCGTCTCGATGCCCATCCGGCCCTCGTAGGCCTCCTGGGCCAGGTCGCGGTAGCCCTCGTGGGCCGCGGCCTCGGGCATGCGGGCCGAGCCGGCCAGCATGTCGGTGGCGATCGGCCCCGGCATCACCTCGACAACGCGGATGCCGAACCGGCCCACCTCTGATGCCAGCGACTCCCCCATCGCCGTGACCGCCGCCTTCGATGCCCGGTAGATGCCGTAGAAGGGCATGGCCACCAGCACTGATGACGACGTGACGTTCACGATCACGCCCCCGCCCCGGCGCCGCATGACCGGCACCGCACGCCGCGTCACCTCGGCCACACCGAACACGTTGGTCTCGAAGACCCGGCGCCACTGCTCGATCGGCGCGTGCTCGATGGGCAGGTACTCGCACTCGACTCCGGCGTTGTTGACGAGGACGCTCAGGTCATCAGGCAGGTCGATGGTCGCCGGGTCGGTGACGTCGAGCCGCTGGACCGAGATGCGCCCCTCACCAGCGTCGGGGAGGTCGGCCCCGGCGGAGGGGTCGCGCATCGTTGCCACCACCTCGAACCCCCGGCGGGCCAGCTCAAGGGCGACGGCGCGGCCGATCCCGCGACTGGCTCCGGTGACGAGAGCAGTGCCGTGGGTATGGGCCATGCCGCCATCTTGGCCCGCCACGGGCACCCGCTCGATCACCGCAGCGACAGCAGCCCGATGACGGCGAACGTTCCGCCGGCGGCAGCCACCCGCACCAAGGCCGGCTTCAGCAGGCTGTAGCCGGCGTAGAGGCTGATGTAGGCAACCTTGCGGCGTCGGCGGCTGACACCGAGGGCGCGGTCACGGAGCTGCAACGGATTCCTCCCGTTCCCTCCGCCCGCCGGACGAGCAGTGTGGCACGCCTCGCGGCTCGGCGCCTACGAAGCAGCTCAGATCGCTTCGTAGTGGTCGAGCTCAGGTTCGGCCATGACCTCGCGAAAGCGATCAAAGGTCCACGGCCACGTGGCCGGAATGCCACGATCGTCGAGGTACCAGGAACGGCATCCCGTGGTCCACACCGTGTTCTTGGCAGCTTCGACGCGCTGCGCATCGAACTCGGCCGTCGCCTCAGGACAGGCACTGATCTCGGTGACCTCGCCGGCGCGGAGCCGTTCGATGAGCTGACCGATGTAGTCCATCTGGAGCTCGGCCACTTCGATGAGGCTGAAGTTGCCCACAGGCCCGTTGGGACCATTGAGCATGAACAGGTTGGGGAAGTCGGGAATCGACACCGACAGGTAGGCGGTCGGGCGTTCCGCCCAGACGTCGTCGAGCCGGACACCACCGCGCCCCACCAAGTCCATGGGCCGCATGAACCGGTCGACCTGGAACCCGGTGGCCAGCACCACGACATCGAGCTCGTGCAGCATGCCGTCGGCGGTGCGAACGCCCCCAGGCTCGAGATGTTCGATCCCTGCGGTGACCACCTCCACGTTGGGACGTTGCACCGCCGCGTAGAAGTCCGGCGAGATGACCAGTCGCTTGCAGGCGGCGCGGTAGTCGGGCCGCAACAGCTCCCGGAGGTCGGGGTCGGCCACGTTCTCGGTGAGGTTCGCCTCGCACAGCTGCTCGATGAGCTTCATCTGCGGAGAGTCGGCATCGACCACCGCGTTGGAGAAGTTGTCGGCGAACAGCTTCGACAGGTCGTCGTGCGCCTTGTGGAGCAGTGCCTCGTCCTGGCGGAACCGCACCTTCTCGTCGTCGGTGTACGGGCGGTTGTCTGTCTGGAGGACCCACTGAGCGGTTCGTTGGAAGAGCGAGTAGCGCTCGGCTCGCTCCACCAGCGCACCGGTGATCTGAACCGCGGTAGAGCCGGTACCGATCACACCGATGCGGCGCCCGTCGAGCTCCACGTCGTGGTCCCAACGGGCGCTGTGGAAGAGCGCTCCGGTGAACGAATCCTCGCCACCGAAGTGGGGGACGTTGGGGTGGTGGAGCACTCCGGTGGCAGCGATGATGACATCGCACACGTCGTGGTACCCGCCCGCTGTCTCCAGGCGCCATCGACCGTCGTCGTAGCAGGCGGACGTGACCTCGTCACCCAAGCGAATCAGCGGTGTGACGCCGTAGCCGTCGGCCACCTGCTGGAAGTAGTCGTTGATCTCCGCCCCCGGGGAGAACAGGTGGCTCCACTCCGGGTTGGGCTCGAACGAGTAGCAGTAGAGATGGGACGGCACATCGCACGCCACGCCCGGGTAGGTGTTCTCCCGCCACGTCCCCCCGATCCGGTCGGCTTTCTCGTAGACGGCGACGTCGGTGATGCCCCACTGGCGGAGGCGGATGGCAGCGAGGATGCCGGCCATGCCGGCGCCGATCACCGCGACCCGTAGCTGGCGCGTCCGAGAGGTCATGGAGGGTCGTTGTAGCCGATCGGCTCGAGCCGTGCCGTGAAGTGCCGCAGCCACCTGGGCTGTTCGGCTATGCGGTAGCCCCGGAGCGATTCGGCCCGCGACGCGACAGAGACGATCACCTCACCCACGTAGTCGACATGGCTCTGGGTGTAGACGCGTCGGGGCAGTGCCAGGCGGACCAGCTCATGGGGCGCGACCTCGTCGGGCTGCCCCCCCGTACCGGGACGCCCGAACATCAGGGTGCCGATCTCCACCCCTCGCACTCCCCCGTCGAGGTACAGCTCGTTGGCCAGCGCTTGAGCCGGGAGCTCGTGTGGCGGGATGTGAGGGAGCAGGGCCGCGGCGTCGAGGTAGACGGCATGGCCACCCGGCGGCTGCACGGTGGGTACGCCAGCCGCGTTCGCCTTCTCGGCGAGATAGGCGACGGTGCGAACCCGGTAACGGAGGTAGTCGGGGTCGGTGATCTCCAGGAGGCCCTGCGCCAACGCCTCGAGATCTCGGCCGGCCAGACCGCCGTAGGTGGGGAACCCCTCGGTGAGGATCAGCTCGGTGCGACAGCGTGCCGCCAGGTCGTCGTCGTTGGTGGCCAGCACCCCGCCGATGTTGCCGAAGCCGTCCTTCTTCAGTGACATCGTGCAGCCGTCTGTGAGCCGGAACACCTCCTCCGCGATCTCCCGAGGAGAACGGTCACCGCATCCGTCCTCCCGCGCGTGGATGAACCACGCGTTCTCGGCGAAGCGGGCGGCATCGAGGTACAGCGGCGTGTTGTATCGGTCGCAGATCGAACGAACCGATCGCAGGTTGGCCAGAGACACCGGCTGGCCGCCGCCAGAGTTGTTGGTGATCGTCACCATGACGAGTGGGACGTCGTGGTCGGTGAGCGCGTCTTCCAAGGCGTCGAGGTCGACGTCTCCCTTGAACGGTGCCATCGACGCGACATCGGCTGCCTCGGCGCACGGGATGTCGAGTGCAGTCGCGCCCTGGAATTCGATGTTGGCCCGCGTGGTGTCGAAGTGCGTGTTGTTGGGGACGACTTGGTCCTCGACCACCATCTGGTGGAACAGGATCCGCTCGGCTGCTCGCCCCTGATGAGTTGGGATGACGTGGCGATAGCCGGTGAGGTCGCTCACCACCTCAGCGAAGCGCTCGTAGGACCGCGACCCGGCATAGGACTCATCGCCCCGCATCACCGCGGCCCACTGGTCGGTGGACATGGCGCCGGTGCCCGAGTCGGTGAGCAGGTCGATGATCACGTCCTGGGCACGAAGGTTGAACAGGTTCCATCCCGCCGCCGCCAACGCCTCCTCCCTCTCGGCACGGGTCGTGAACCGCAGCGGCTCCACCGACTTGATGCGGAAGGGCTCGATGATCGTGCGGTCAGGCATCGAGCCACGCTACGCCCACCGATCTCTCATACCCGCGGCGGGACCAACGACCCTGGCACCGCAGATCCAGATGAGAGATGGTGGACTCCGATCCACGACCTCGAGGATGCGATTCCGTGCCACCGCCAGCCGCCGCGCTCGTTGAGACGCACATCTCCTGGGTGCTGCTCACAGAGGACCACGCCATCAAGGTGCTCAAGCCTCTCCGCACTGACGTGCTCGACCATCGATCACTCGATGCCCGTCGCCACGCCTGCGAGCTCGAAGTCGACCTGAACCGGCGTCTGGCGCCCGACGTCTACGAGGGCGTGGGGGAGATCTGTCTCGACGGCGAGTCCATCGAACCGGTCATCGTGATGCGCCGGATGCCGTCGGCACGCCGTCTGTCGGCCCTGCTCGGCGAGCCCGAGGCGCCGACTCAAGTGCGAGCCGTCGCTCGAACCATCGCCTCGTTTCATGCCCGGCTGGAGCCGCTGCCGAGATCGGCCGCCGAGCGGGTGGCCAGCCAGGGCGCGCTGCGACGGCGGTGGGAGGTCGACGTCGCCGGTCTCCGCCAGATCGGTGCCGGCCTGGTCGACACCGAGGTTGTCGACGAGATCAGTGACCGGGCGGCAACGTACCTGTCCGGTCGGGCTCCACTCCTGGAGGAGCGGATCCGATCCGGCATGGTGCGCGACGTCCACGGCGACCTCCTCGCCGACGACATCTTCTGCCTCGACGACGGGCCGCGCGTCCTCGACTGCCTGGCCTTCTCCCCCACGTTGCGCCACGGCGACGTCCTCAGCGATGTCGCCTTCCTGGCCATGGACCTCGAGCGCCTCGGGTCCGAGCACCTCGCTCATCAGCTGTTGGGTGACTATTGGGAGCTCAGCAACGAGCGACATCCGGCTTCCCTCGCCCACTTCTACATCGCCCATCGCGCCCTCGTGCGGGCCAAGGTCGGTGCCCTGCGGTCGCAGCAGGATCCCGCCGCCGCCGACGCGGTTGGCCCGTTGAGCTCTCTGGCGCTCGATCACCTCCGACGAGCCGAGATCCACCTGACTCTGGTGGGAGGTGCGCCGGGGAGCGGGAAGTCGACCCTGGCCGACACGCTGGCGGATCAGCTCGGCTGGGTCGTGCTCTCGAGCGATGCCGTTCGCCGCGACCTCGGCCTTCGCTCCGTCGATCTCGAGGCGACCGACGCGTACCGGCCCGAGAGCACCTCAGCGGTCTACGACGAGCTGGTCCACCGAGCATCGGAGCTGATCTCGCGCGGCGACTCCGTCGTGGTCGACGCCACCTGGACCTCGGAGGAGGAACGGCGGAAGGCTCGGGCGGCAGCATCGGCAGCTCACACACATCTGATCGAGCTCCGCTGCGACGCACCGATGGACGTGTGCCGAGACCGCGTCGCCCGGCGGGCCCCCGGGGCGAGCCTCTCGGAGGCATCACCCGATGTGGTGGACCTGCTGGCTGAGCGAGCTGACCCATGGCACGAGGCGATCACCATCGACACCTCCGGTGACGGTGCCCCCCACGTTGCACCGCCCAGCAGGCTGGCCCGTCCTTGGTTTGCTCAGCCGCCCCCTGAGGGCGGCTGAGCAAACCAACTCACGGGCTTTGCGGCACAGCTATCTGACACCATTCCAGCGTGGAATCGGCAATCGTTGCTCGCGGTCTGGAGAAGTCGTTCCGCGGCGCGCCTGCCGTCATGGGCGTCGACCTGCGGGTCGAGGGTGGGGAACGGGTCGCCCTGCTCGGGGCCAACGGCGCTGGCAAGACCACCACGCTCATGATGCTGCTGGGAGTGATCACCCCCGATGCGGGCACCATCGAGATGTTGGGCCACCTGCTCCCACACGAGCGCAGCACGGCGATGCTCGGGGTGGGCTTCGCGGCCGGGTACCTCCCGCTTCCCGACAAGCTCAAGGTCCGGGAGCTGCTCGGCGTGTACGGCCGCCTCTACGGCTTGCCCGATCCCGATGACGCCGGCGACCGAGCGCTCCGCAGGTTCGGCATCAGCCCGTTGGCCACCCAGATGGCGTCGGAGCTCTCGTCGGGCCAGCGGACGTTGGTCGGGTTGGCCAAGGCCACCATGCACCACCCACGACTCCTGGTCCTCGATGAGCCGACGGCGTCGCTCGATCCAGATGTCGCCCTTCGGGCCCGGGCCGGCATCGAGTCGCTGTGCGAGGCCGACGGGACGGCGCTGCTCGTCACCAGCCACAACATGACCGAGGTCGAACGCATCTGCCATCGCGTCGTCTTCCTCTCCCACGGCAAGGTCGTGGCCGACGGCACCGCGGCCGACGTCGCCGCCCAGTTCGGTCGACCGTCGCTGGAGGACGTGTTCCTCCACCTCGCATCGGAGGAGCTCTGATGAGTGCAACCACGCTCGGACTGAACCACCAACGCATCGGCGCCGTCGTGCGGCGCCAGGCCTACGTGCAGCGACGCGGCTGGCACCGTTGGTTCGACGTTGCGGTGTGGCCGGTCGTCGACACCGTGATCTGGGGATCCATCGGCCTCTACGTCGACCAGCAGGGCGGAGCTGCCCGGTCCGGCGCGGCCTACATGCTGGTGGGCATCCTCCTGATGCACGTCCTCTACCAGTCCAACATCGCCGTGGCCACCGGCTTCATGGAGGAGACGTGGTCGCGGAACCTGATCAACGTGGCTACCACTCCCATCCGTGAGGTCGAGTATCTGGCCGGCATCATCATCGTCGGTCTGGTGAAGCTGGCCGCCGGGCTGGGTATGGTCACCCTGGCGGCGTGGACCCTGTACTCGTTCAACCTGCTCGAGATCGGCTGGGCGGCCGTCCCGATCATCGGCGTGCTCATGCTCGTCGGGTGGTGCATGGCGCTGTACGTCATCGGTCTCGTGCTGCGATTCGGGACCGGTGCCGAGATCCTGGCCTGGGGCGTGCTGTTCATCGTGATCGCCCTCTCGGGGGCCTTCTACCCAATCGATGCCCTCCCCGACCTGCTCCAACCGGTGAGTCGGTCCCTGCCCTCCACCCATGCGTTCGAGGCGGCCCGCACCGTGCTCGACGGCCATCCCCTGCCGTGGGACCGGTTGGGTTGGGCGATGGTCGGGCTCGCAGTGTTCGCCGCGCTCGGGGTCGGCTTCATCTCCCGGATGATGCGCGTCTTCCGTGACCGGGGCTACATCTCGCGCTACTCGTGACCGGCATCTCCGCGGTTAGTCCAGCGACCAATCCTCGCCTCGCTGGTAGGCGGCCGACACCTCGCCTTCGAGGCGGACCGCCTCCTCGGTCATCTGGAGCTCGATGAACATCTGGGTCTCGAGGGCGAGGCCTTCGGCCAGCGGCTTCTCACTCCCCTCGAGCACGGCCCGCTTGGCCGCCACCACCGCGCCACGGGGGTGACGGATCATCGGAGCCACCCAGGTCAGAACATGATCGAGGAAGCCGTCATCGGGCAGGACGGCCTCGACCAGGCCGATCCGCAGCGCATCGTCGGCGTCGATCGGCTCGCCGGTGAGAACCATGCGGGCAGCCCGGCCGGTGCCGACCAGGCGTGACAGCCGCTGCGTGCCACCGGCGCCGGGGATGATCCCGACCGCCACCTCAGGCTGCGCGAAGTGGGCGGCCGTCGATGCCACCCGCATGGTGGCGCCGAGGGAGATCTCGCACCCACCACCCCACGCCTGTCCGTCGACCGCGGCCACCACCGGCTGGGGCATCTCCGCCATGAGGGCCAGCGCTCTCGACCAGTCCGCCGGATCGCCATCGACGGGTTCGCCATGACCGAGCTTGGCGAGATCTGCGGTGTCGGCGTGAGCGACGAAGTAGCCGTCTATCCCGCCGATGAGCACGACCACGGTCACCGAATCGTCGGTGGCGATCCGATCGAGGTGCTCGCGCAGCTCGGTCATGCCCGCCATCGGCATCAGGTTGCGCGGCGGGTTCGTGAACGTCAGTACGGCCACAGCTCCGTGGCGGGTGTCGGTCCAAAGGGTCATGGTGACAAGTCTGCCCGCCCGGGCGGCCGGGTGACTCCGGCAACCTGCAACGCACCGGCCACGACTTCGATGTCGACCGGCAGCGGACCGAGCAGCTCCCCATCGACCCAGACGTCGATCACCTCGTCGGGCGACTCGAGTCGCAACGATCGTCCTCGCATGACCGACACGGCCGGGTGGTCGACATGGCTACCCCCGAACACCTTGGGGAAGACCCGAAGGAAGGTCCGCCGGGAGATCGCACCGACGACCACGATCTCCATCTCGCCATCGAAGGGTTGGGCGCCGGGACAGGTCTTCATCCCTCCGCCGAAGAACGCAGTGTTGCCGATGGACAGCATTGTCGTGTCCAGCCGGCACGTCTCATCGTCGAGGGTCGCGGTGATCTGCAAGCGTCGGAGGCGGGGCAGCTGGAGAAGCGTGGCCAGCGAGTAGCGGGTCGCACCGCGGGGGAAGCGCATGGCGTTGGCCCGAGCGTTGACGTCTCCGGCGAACCCCAACGTGGCAACCGTCGCTCCCCAACCATGGGTCGTCCGGAGCGCATCAACGGCGACCGGTTCGGCGAGCGCCGACTCGATGGTCGCCGGGAGATCCGCCCCGAGCAGGCCGAGAGCACGGGCGAAGTCGTTACCGGTCCCCTGGGGCACCAACCCCAGAACCGTCTGCGTTCCCGCCAGCGCCTGAACGGCAATGTGCACGAGGCCGTCGCCGCCGACAACCACCAGGCGATCTGCGCCGTCGGCCACCGCTGTTCGGGCCGCGGTGAGCGATCCCGATGGCGACTCGGCAGTGACGTCGACGAGGTGGTGACCGGCGGAGCGGATCGCCGCCACCGCAGCGGCACGGTCGTCAGCGGCGGTCGAACCGCGCGCGGCAGGGTTGGCCAGGAGGTGGACGGTCACCGGATCAGCCGACGGTGCTCGGCACGGGCCCGGTCTCCGTCACGCGGGAGCCTCCACCTCGAGGTGGCGCACCTCCGATGGCAGCGACGCGTACAGGTCATCGACGAGATCATCGCGGATGGCCCGGTAGGACGGGTCGTCCCACAGGTTCCACCACTGGTGCGGGTCCTCGTCCATCTTGTAGAGCTCGCCCTCGGTGCCGTCGTACTGGATGTCGATCGGCGTCATCAGCGCGTCGCCGAAAAGCTGCTGAGCGATCTTCACCTTCTCGAGGCCGTTCGGTTCGCCTCCGGTGCTCGGCTCGTAGACGGTGCAGAGCCAGCCGTCGCGATAGATGGTGCGCAGGTGCATGCCCCAGGCCGGGAACTGGCTGTCCCACTCGCACAGCACGCGTTCACGACCCTGCCCATCGGCGGTGGGAAGCGGTGTGCCCTGACACCAGTCGGGAACCTCGACCCCGGCGATCTGGCAGAACGTGGCCGCCAGGTCGACCTGGCCCACCGGATCGTTCACCTCGGCCGGTGTCACCCCGGCCGAGGTGGCCGGCTTCCAGATGAAGGGCAGCCGCATCAGGGCATCGGTGTGGAACGGACCCTTGTAGAGAAGGCCGTAGTCCCCTTGCAGCTCCCCGTGGTCGGTGGTGAAGAAGACATCGGTGTCGTCAAGCCAGCCCTTGGCCTCGAGGTGACCGAGCACGCGGCCGCACGCTTCGTCGATCAGCTCGTTCATCACGTGGACCTTGGCGTTGATCTCGCGGATGTTGTCCTGGGTGAGCGAGGGGACGCGGAAGACGGCCGGGCCGCCTTCCGCGTTGACGAACGTCCCGTCGTAGTAGCCGAGCCAATGGGCCGGCTTACGGGCGAGGATGTCCCGGATCTCGTCGTCGGAGCCGGGATGGCCCGCGGGGAGATCAAGGTCGGTCCACGGGATCCGGGCTAGCTCCGTGGCCGGTGGGTCCCACGGGTGGTGGGGATCAGGGAACGACATCCACACGAACCATCGGTCGTCGTCGCCGTACCGATCGAGCTCGTCGACCACGAGATCGGCCACCCAGTCGGTGTGGTAGAAGCCCCGCGGGATGGGGTTGTTCTTCGTCTCGGGGGCATCGGTGTAGCCGCCGGGTGTGGCGCCGAGCAGCGGCGCGAAGCTCCCCAGGTGCTCGGGGTGGTGTTCGGCCAACCAGCGACCGTAGTGACCGATGGGGTGACCGTTGAAGGCAGCGACGTGCATCGCCTGGACGGACCGGTCGAAGCCTCGCCACGGTCCGGTGTCGCCCCGTCGCCACCGACGGTTCTCCTCCCACCTGTTGTCAAGGTCGAACCCCGGTTCGAAGTGGGCTTTGCCGAGCAGGGCGGTGCGGTATCCGGCATGCTCCTTGAGGTAGCCGGCGATCGAGGGCGCATCCTCGGGCAACGGAACCCCGTTGGCCACCACGCCGTGGGTGCGGACGTACTGGCCGGTCAGCATGGTGCTCCGGGCCGGCATGCACACGGTGTTCTGGTTGTAGGCGCGGTGGAAGTTGATCCCGCCGGCGGCGAGGGCGTCGGCCACTGGCGTGCGGGCAACCACGCCGCCGTTGCATCCGAGGGAGTCATAGCGCTGCTGATCGGTCGTGATGAAGAGGATGTTGCGGCTCACGGGTGCCGTCCTTTCACGAGGTCCCGCGTTGGCACGGGACCAGTGTCGCCTCTCACTGCTGGCGCGCTAGGGGAGGTCTGCGGGCAGCTCGATGGGGACATCGACCGTGACCCCCCCGGCCAGGCCGACCTGGAGGACGAGCGTTGCATCGACAGGCACGATCCAGCCCCAGACGAACTCGGTGCCGGCCCCATTCTTCAACAGCTCGTTGCTGCGGTTGAGCGGGGCGGTCGGAAGGTCGTCGATGATGAGCCGGAACGCGTCGCCGTTGGCGATGGTGCCACCGCACGTGCCCTCTTCGGCGACGACGCGAGCCGTCATCCGCAGCCATCGCTCGTCGACCTTGGCCCGCTTCGACTCGTTGGGCTCGATGGCCTTGTCGTCATGATCGGCACCGGCATCGAGATCGAGATCGGCGCCGGTGACCTCGAAGGTGCCCACCGCGTTGCCGCACCCACCCTCGAAGTCGACGGTGCCGGAGCCGGACACCGCCACGGCCACGGGGTAGGGATCGTCGGCTGGCGGGCCCACCAGAGCCAGCCGGGCCGGGACCCGACCCACCTCGGCGATGACAAGGCTGGCGCCGTCGAGATCACCCTCATCCTCGACCGGGAAGGCCACCGTGAGCTCGTTGGCCACACCGGGCTGGATCGCCACCCCGGACCCGAAGTCGACGCCCTCGGCATCGACCAGCGACCCGTCGACCAGCTCGAGCGCCAAGGTGTCGACGGCCAGCCGGTCCCCGGGATCGGTGAGCTCGTGTTCGACGGTGGTCTCGAAGTAGGCGTAGGTCGTGTCGCCGGCCTGAGGCTCGTCGTCGAGGAAGGTGCCGGGCGTGGCGTTGCTGACCGTCACCGATCGTAGGGTGATCTCGAGGTTGGCGTAGACCGCCGATCGGGGGAGGTCGAGATCGACGGCCGCCGATGTCAGCCCCGATGACTCGGCGGCTTCGGAAGGTTCGGCTGTCGTCGAGGTCGCGGCCGTGGAATCCTCGATGTCATCGCCGCCTCCACCGCAAGCGACGGGCAGGACCAGCGACACGATCAGCGCGATGTTGCGACCAGCGCGCACGGGAAACAGCGACATGGGCACCTCCACCTCTCGAACCGCGGTGAGGGTAGCCGCGGTGCGGGTCTGCACAGGGCGGATGGTCGCCACGGCCGCGCGCCGGCACGCCGAACGGGTTGATCGTGCCCCTATGAGCCAACTGGCGGGGCTGAGGCCGCTGGATCGATGGTCGCCTCTAGAATCTGACGTATGTCCTCGGTCTTCGAGACCCACGAGGTCACGAACCAGCCTCCGCCGCTTTCGGGCTACGACCTCTTCGCCGCCGATGCGGCGCTGCGGGAGGCAGTGGAGCGGGAGGGTGCCGGTCAGGGGGTGGCCGAGCTGAACGAGCTTGGCCGCTGGGCGGGAATGGCCGAGGTCCAAGAGCTCGGGCGCATGGCCAACGAGAGCCCTCCCGTGCTGCGGAGCCATGACCGCTACGGGAACCGGGTCGACGCCGTCCGCTATCACCCCGCCTACCACGAGCTGATGGCGCTCGCGGTCGGCAACGGCCTCCACGCCGCACCGTGGGCCGATGATCGCCCATTCGCGCATGTGTTGCGGGCGGCCAAGGTGATCGTCTGGTACCAGGTCGACGGTGGCCACCTCTGCCCGGTCTCCATGACCTACTCGAGCGTTCCCGCCCTTCGTCACGCTCCCGAGGTGGCGGCGGAGTGGGTGCCGCGCCTCACCTCACCCTCCTACGACCGGAGCGACCGCCCCGCCGCCGAGAAGGAAGGCTCAACGTGCGGGATGGCGATGACCGAGAAGCAGGGCGGCTCCGACGTCCGGGCCAACACCACGGTGGCTGAGCCCGGCGGTGACGGCTACCTCCTCACCGGCCACAAGTGGTTCTGCTCGGCCCCCATGTCCGATGCCTTCCTGATGCTGGCCAACGCTCCCGGCGGCCTGTCGTGCTTCCTCGTTCCCCGCTGGCGACCCGACGGCACCCGCAACCCGATTCGCATCCAGCGGCTGAAGGACAAGCTCGGCGACCGCTCCAACGCCTCCAGCGAGATCGAGCTCCTCGAGACGTGGGCCACGCCGGTGGGAGACGAAGGCCGGGGGGTTCGCACCATCATCGAGATGGTGAACCACACGCGCCTCGACTGCATCCTCGGTTCCACGGCCATCATGCGCCACGGCGTGGCCCAAGCCACGTGGCACGCCCACCACCGGTCCGCGTTCGGCCGACTGCTCGACGACCAACCTCTGATGGCCAACGTCCTGGCGGACCTGGCGGTGGAGTCCGAGGCAGCCACCGCCGCGGCGCTCCGTCTGGCCCGGACGTTCGATGCCGACCCCACCGACGAGCACGAGCAGCTGTTCCAGCGGCTGGGCACGCCAGTGCTCAAGTACTGGACCACCAAGCGCGCTCCCATGCACGCAGCAGAGGCCCTCGAGTGCCTGGGCGGCGTGGGGTACGTGGAGGAGTCGGACCTGCCGAGGCTGTTCCGCCAGAGTCCGGTCAACGGAGTGTGGGAGGGGTCAGGCAACGTGATCTGCCTCGACGTCCTCAGGGCGCTGGCCCGGACCCCCGAGGCACTCGACGCCTGGTGGGCCGAGATCGACCTGGCCGCGGGCGCCGACGCCCGCCTCGACGACGCCGTAGGTGCCTTGCGCAAAGAGCTCGGCGACCTCGCCGATGCCGAGCCACGAGCCCGGCGTCTGGTGGAACAGATGGGCAGCGTGCTGTGCGGCTCGCTGCTCGTGCGCCACGCGCCGGCCTCGGTGGCCGACGCTTACTGTGCCGGGCGTCTCAGCGGCGACAACGGACGAGCGTTCGGCACGCTCCCGCCCGGTGTGGACTTCCGAGCCCTCATCGATCGGGCCCGCCCGTCCTGAGTTGGTTTGGAGCCCGGCCGCGGGTTGTCGTGCTCTCGATGATGGTGCAGACAACCGCGTTTCGGCCTTCCTGCATGGCCGTCTTGGCGTCACGGCGCACGGAGGCGAGGGCGGTGCGGAGGGCTTGGAGGTCGGCGATGGTGTTGTCGATGTCGGCGATGCGGCCATCGACGAGTCCGAGCACGGTGGTGCAGGGCTGGCGGCCTCCCCGTTGCAGGTCGATGATCTGGCGGATCTCGTCGAGGCGAAGCCCGAGCGATTTCGCGCGGCGGATGAAGTTCAGCAGTGCGATGTCGTCGGGGCCATAGGTGCGGTATCCCGACTCGGTACGCGCCGCGGGTTCTATGAGCCCGCGTGTCTCGTAGAGCCGGATCGCTTTGGGAGTGAGCCCGCTCGCGGCGGCTGCTTGTCCGACGGTCATCGTTGCTGACATCTTCTCCCCGTTGACCTTGACCTTGGGTCAATCTCATACGGTACCAGTGAGCAGGGTCGATGAGTCACCCAAGCACCAGCGCGCGCCGCCCATCGCTACGCTCTGCGCCGATGGAGTTCGATTGCTTCCAATGCGGTGCATGCATCGCCGCCGACGGCCTCACCGCGGAGGAGCAGTGACGCCGGCCGACCACGTCGAGGCGGTGGAGCGTGAGCTGGCCGCGCTCCACGACGCCGTGGCCGCCAACGAAATGACCGCAGCGGTCCCTACATGCGACGGGTGGGCAGTGCTGGACCTCGCCACCCATGTGAGCCAGTTCTGCGGGTTCTGGGCCCACGTGCTGTGCGAGGGAACCGGCCGTGGGAAGGCCGACCTCGCCGAGCCGGCCGGTCCCGACGCCGTGGCGGACTGGCTGAAGGCCGCGGGCGACCACCTCGTCGGTGAGCTCCGGGCCACCCCGCCCCAGACACCCGTGTGGACCTGGTACGAGCCTGACCAAACTGCTGCCTTCGTCGCCCGCCGGGCCGCCCATGAGCTGGCTGTTCACCGCTACGACGCGCAGTCGGCCCGGGGATCAGCTGAACCCATCGACGCCCCGCTGGCGGCCGATGGCATCGATGAGCTCGTGGGCCCGCTCCTGCTCACCCGGCCCCGGACCGGGTTGGCAACCGGCCAGACCATCCACGTCCACGGCACCGACGTCGATGGTGCCGAGTGGCTGCTGACCCTCCTCCCTGATGCCATCGACGTGCTGGAGTCCCACGCCAAGGGCGATCTGGCCCTGCGAGGCGCAGTCTCCGACCTCGAGCTGCTGCTCTACGGGCGGCCCCCGCTGGGAGAGGTGGAGCGGCTCGGCGATCCGGCGGCGCTCGACGCCTGGTACCGCGAGTTCCGGTTCTAGATCGGTCCAGGCGTGCTCGACCGCACTCCCGGATCCAGCCGCTACGCCTACCCGGAGTGCGAACGGCGGTTCCTTCTCGCCCGCGTTCCGCCGTCGGCCCACTCCGCCGTCGAGATCACCGACCGCTACCTCGATGGCACGACCCTGCGCCTCCGCCGGATGCGGGCCCGCAACGGCCGCCTGATCCACAAGCTCGGCCAGAAGGTTCGGCCCAACTCCGACGACCCGTCGGTGGTGCTCATGACGAACATCTACCTCTCCGAGGCTGAGCACTCGACGTTGACCTCCGTCCCCTCCGCCTGGCTCGAGAAGACCCGTTTCCGGCTCGAGCACGACGGGTGCGAGATGGCTGTCGACTTCTTCCACGGCCATCTGGAGGGCCTGATCCTCGCCGAAGCGTCGTTCGTCGACGTGGACGAGATGGGAGCCTTCCCCGCTCCCGAGTTCGCCGTCGCCGACGTCACCGCCGACGACCGCTACACCGGCGGCGCGCTCGCCCGCGCCGACCCCGACGCACTGCCCGACCTCCTGGCGGCAGCCCGCCAGCCCGTCGAGTGGGCGCAGTGGCACGATGCCTACTCCGATCCCGACTCGCCTTTGAGTCGGCGACTGACCGTCGTGCAGGCCCACATCCGGCGGTCGCTCGACACCGCCCCCGACGGGCCGATCCGCGCCGTCTGCCTCTGCGCGGGCGAGGGTAGCGACCTGCTCCCGGTGCTCGCCGAACACCCCCGGCGGGGCGACATGGAGGGCCGGCTCGTGGAGCGCGACCCGGGCCTTGCCGAACGGGCGCGTGAGCGGGCCCGCGACCTTGGCTTGACCGGCGTCGAGGTGCTCACCGCCGACGCCGCCGAAGCCAGTGCGTACGCCAGCTCCGTCCCAGCCCAACTCGTGATGGTGTGCGGCGTGTTCGGCAACCTCACCGACGACGACGTGCGCCACACCATCTCCCGCCTGCCCATGCTCTGCGCGCCGGCTGCCACCGTCATGTGGACCCGCCACCGCCAGCCGCCCGACCTGACACCGGCCATTCGCCGCTGGTTCACCGAGTCGGGCTTTGAGGAAGTTGCGTTCGACAGCCCCGGCTCCGGCGCCTTCGGCGTGGGCTGCCACCGCCTGGCCGCCGAGCCCGCCCCGCTCGCCCCCGAGGTGCGCCTCTTCACGTTCGTCCGTTGACGCGTCAGGAGGTCAGGGGCAGTCGGTGGCGAGCCCGGCGGTGCCGCCGGACCGATCCCGGCCCGGATCGCGGTCCGTCGTGTTGCCGTGTCGGGCCCTGTGGTCATCGCCGGGCAGTGTGCCTGCCGAGCAGCCGGTTGCCGACCCGGAATCGGCGGGCCCGACGACGGATCTCCTCAGGCTCCACCCCAATGACCTCGGCCATGGTCTCCTCGACCACGGCCATGGTGGCGGTGGAGGGCACGGCCGTGTAGGAGGCCCGCTCATGCTCGTCCACGGCGCGACGACGGACCAGTCGGACCGCGGTGAGGGCGAAGAACGGTATCGGGGCGGCGGCGAGCCAGACGAAGAACCCCTCGGCGCCGAGCAAGGTGACCGCGAGCGACGAAACCAGTGGGCCCGAGGCGGCCGAGAGGCCGTTGACCCGCAGCAGGTGGGCGCCGGCGGCGGCCATCGCGCCCGGCTCGAGGTAGTCGCCCACGTGCGCGAACGACATCCCGTACAACGAGAAGGCGCCGGCTCCTACCACGGCGGCGGCGACCGCGGCGCCGGCGAAGGCGTCTCCGGCCGTGGCCACGATCCCCGCGCCGGCACCGACCGAGATGAGTGCGGCGGCCACGAGCATGACGACGCGGCGATCGGTCCGATCGGACCACCGGCCCAGCGGCACCTGGCCGAGCGTGCCGCCGACGAGGGTGGCAGCCAGGAGCTGGGAGATCTGGGCGACGTCGAAGCCGGCCCGGGAGGCGTACACGGCGCCGAAGCCGAGTGCGGTCCCGGTGCAGATCCCCGACAGCGACGCCCCCATGACACCGAGCGGCACGGACCGGAACATCCTGGCGAGGGAGATCGGTGCGTGCTCGGGCAGCACCGGCGACTCGCGTGGGGCGAGAGCGATCGGTACCGCGGCCACCGACACGATCACGGAGCCGAGCACAAACGGCGTCAGGCCGCCTACATCGGCGACGTTGAGCAGCAGGCTGCCGACGGCGAGGCCCCCGGTGACCACGCTGTTGTAGACGGACAGGATGGTGGCCCGAGTACGGGTGGTCGACACCTGCTGAAGCCACGACTCCGTGGTGACGAAGAGGCCGGCGATGCACGCCCCGGTGAGGAACCGGAGACCCATCCAACCGAGCGGGAACAACCAGACCCCGTGGATCAGAACCGTCGCACTGGCCAGCGATGTCAGCGCGGCGAACACCCGGATGTGTCCCACCGACCGGATCAGACCCGGAGCCCAGGCCGACCCGGCTACATAGCCGACATAGAACAGGGCGAGGACCAGGCCGATGGCGCCGGACCCGAACTGCTCGCGCTCGGCTCGCACACCTAGCAGCGAGCCGAGCAGCCCGCTCCCGGTCATCATCAGCAGGACCGAGGTGAGCAGAGGCCAGGCGTCATGTACTGCTGCCCGCAGCCCGGATTCGACGAAGACGGGGGCGGTCACTGCGTCAGTCTGGCCGGTTCCGGATGGCGGCGAGCAGTGGAGTGAACTCGTATTAGCAAATCATTGGTTGTGGGGCGATACCCCCAGCGTTCGTGTCATCAGCACTGCGCCTGGTCGCACCACCGCAGGGTCGACTGCGTCGGAGAGCAACGACCACCAGCGACCTTCGTCGTCTTCGGCGTTCAGATCCGCTCGCAGATCAATCATCGGTATCAGCTCAGGCTCCTGGTTCGTGGTCAGGGTTCTGGACCACCCGATGCGACGTCCCCAGCATGTGGGCGACCAGCTCCGAGAGCCTGTCGTGCACCACGTCGAAGTGCGGTGCAACGCCGGTGTCCCAGAGCTCCAGGCCCGATTCGACCAGGTCACCGGCGGTGAACAGCACCAACCACCCCACCTTCGCGAACCTCGTCGCGGCCAAGTC
>DASWIA010000052.1:0-3486 GCA_036397895.1 Acidimicrobiales bacterium
AGTGGCGGTCCTCCGCCTCGCCCGCACGTGACCGACGTCGTCGGCCCCAAGGGCCTCCACAACCCCGAGCGCACCGCCTATCGCCATGGCGACGAGGACGGCACGGTCACCCTCGGCGGGGAGGATGTCCCGGCACCCGGCTGAGCATCAGGCGAGGGTTTCTTCGACCGCGGCCGCCAGCTCTGCATCGGTGGCGACGTTGTCGAAGCGATGGGTGATGATGCCGGCGTGGTCGACAACGAACACCCAGGGCTCCCGGCCGTCGGTGTCAGCGGTGGGGGCGATCCACTCGGTGGCCGCGGGGTTGACGGCTCCGGCTTCGAAATCCTGCCAGACCTCCAGGTGGATGAAGGCCATGTCGCGGTCGGCGAAGCGCTGGGCGAGCTCGTGGACAGAGTCGGTGATCGGGCCGCAGAAACGGCTGATGCAGAATGTCGGGGTCGCCACCACGACCATGAACGGCCGGCGGGCGGCCAGGGCATCGGCCACGGTGAGGTCATGGAGCTCGGGATCGGGAATGGGCCGGTCCGTGGTCGCCCGCGAGTCGACTGCCTTCGGGTCGACACCCGCGTCCCCCGCCAGGGCTTGTCGCGTAGCCGGGGCTCGATCGCCGACTACGGGGATGGGAGAGTCGGCGAGCACCTCGAACGCGGAGGTGGCGGCTTCGTCGTTGCCGTCCAGAGTGGCGGTGACGGTGACCTCCCAGAAGCCGGGGCGGTCGAAGGTCACGTTGTGGGCGCCGTAGACGCCGGTGGCCTCAGAACCGCCGACCAGGCGTGGACCGTCCTGGTTGGAGTCGAGATCTTGGCCGGGGATGGGCAAGAAGGTCGCCTCGACCGCTGCGCTGCCCGGCAAGGCTTCTGGGTCGTCTGTGCCGTCGTCGAGGTAGGTGAAGGAGAAGCCCACGGTGCCGTAGGCGACGAGCTGGGTGCGGTCCGATCCGAAGAGCCCCACGATGAACCGGCCGGTTCGTCCGGCGACGAGGTCGTAGCTGGCGACCTGCGCGGCCATCGCCCCGGTGCCACCAGTCTGAGGAGGAGCCGTTGCCGGAGAGTCGTCGCCGCACGCGGCCAGGACGACGGCGACAGCAGCGGCCAGGGCAACGGCAGCCAGCCGGGTGGTTGGGCGCATGATCACGTTCCTTGTGCTCCTCTGCTGTAGCGGCTCGTGGTCGCACACGGCACACCAGGGTGGGAGGTGGTGGCCAGCGCCTGGTCAGTAGCAGCGACGAGCTGCTCGAAGTCATCGGACACGGATGCCGGGTCGGCGTCCCCGAGGCTTGACTCGACGGCTTCCTTGGCTTCGAGCAGCGACGCGGCCACAGCCCGGTCACTCTCGGCGGCTTCGACCGCGAGGTCGTGCAATGGCTGGTGGACCAGGTCGTAGAAGACGGTGTCGGCCGCGTCGGCGTCGGCGGCTCGGGCGTGGCCGGCGGCGTCGCACAGGGCGGTCGCCGCCGTCCCGTACGGATCGGCGGTCTCGTCGGTCTCGTCGGTCCCCGGGGTAGCCGGGGTCTCCGGGGTCTCGCCGGAGCCGCATGCGGCCAAGGTGAGGACGCCGGTGAGCACGGCAGCGGCCATGCCGGTCCGTCCTCGAGTGATCATGTCCGGTCCCAGGTCTGGCCATCGTCAGTGCTGATCCACAGCTGGGCGGTCGACCCGGAGTGGCCCGCGGCGAAGAGCCGGGCGGGGGTGTGGGGGTCGGCCTCGACGAGGATCGCGCCGTCGGGCAGGCTCAGCGGGCCCCATGGCGCCGAACGGGCGCGTTGGAGGTATGCGCCCTGGGATCCCGAAGCGATGACGGCGTCGCCAGCGCGGGTGAGCCACACCGCTGGTGGGCCGTCAAGGCTGGTCCAGGTACGGCCGCCGTCACCGCTGCGTACCGGGCCCTGTTGAGCGTCGGCCGCCAACAAGCTGCTGCCGTCGTTCTCGACGAGGATGCGCCCGAAGAAGGCTTGGCCCGCGTCGCGTGTGCGGGTCTCCCAGGTGGTGCCACCGTCGGTGGACGCGATCACACCGGCACCGGGGCCCGCTCCGTAGAGGGTGGCATCACCTGCACCGAACGCGTGAAGGTCGGTGTCGGGCAAGCCGTCGTTGCGGCGCGAGAAGGCTCCCGGACGGGGCTGGGCGACGGACAGGCCGGGATGGCCGCTCACATAGATCGCGCCGTCAGCAAAGGCCCAACCCATGGCGTCGGCGCCGTTCAGAGACTCGACCCGCTCCCAGGTGGTGCCACCGTCGGTGGAGCGGGAGACCGCGGAGTGGCCGCCCACGTAGATGGTGTCGGGGCGGGTGGGGTCGGCAACGAGCGAGTGGAGGTCCCCGCCCACAAAGGCTGCGCCGTCTGGGGCCCGCTCCCTAGAGGGTGCCGCCGGCCACCACAGCACCGTACCGAGAACCGCAATGGCAGCGACTGCGAGCCACGTTGCCCGGGTTCCCCGACCACGCCGGCCTGCCGGCGACGTTGCTCCCGGTCTGGAGGATCGGTTGGCGGTTCGTGGGTGTGTCGGTCGCTTCCGTTGCTTGCTGCTGGCCATCGGCACCCGTTCCCGGCTCGGACGAACTACGACCGGAGCGTAGTAGTATGGCCGGGTGGCGACCAACCGTGACAGCACCGGAGTGCTCGGCCCGCTCGAGGCCGAGGTCATGACGATCCTGTGGTCGGCCAGCGAGCCGATGAGTGTTCGCCAGGTTCGCGACTCGCTCAACACCGACCGGACACCCGAGCTCGCCTACACCACGATCATGACCGTGCTGTCGAGGCTGGCCGACAAGGAGATCCTCCATCGCGAGCGCGATGGCAGGAGCTACAGGTACCGGGCCGCGATCAGCGACCCAGCCGGGATCGCCGTTCGGGCAGTGGTCCGCGACTTCGGTGAAGCCGCGGTGGCCGGCTTCGTCGACGAGGCCCGCGCCGACCCCGAGCTGCTGCGCCGGCTCCGCGACCTACTGGATGAGGGAGCGTGATGAACCTCGACACCGCCAACCGGAACTTCTACGGGCTCCTCACGCTCGCCGCGGCGCCGTTCCTTCTCGCCGGTGCCCTCGGATGCGGCGTGCTCACACTGACCGCATACCGCATCGTCACCAACGGTCGCACCGACGCCCTCACCGGCCCCACCGCCATTCCCGCCGGACTGTTTCTGACCGCTGCCGCGCTCGGCGCGCTCCTGGCGATGCGCTCGCTGATCGTCCAACACCGCGCCACGAGACGTCTGGCTGGCCACCTTCGGAGCCGGTGGATCCCACCTACCGAGCGCCTGCAAGATATCGCCGCGGAGGCTGGGCTGGTCCGGGTCAACCTCGTCGACGACGGCGACGCCTACTCGCTCACCTTCGGGCTCTTGAGGCCCCGCGTCGTGATCAGCCGCGGGCTCGTCGATCGCAGCAGCGACCGCGAGCTCGCAGCGGTTCTGGTCCACGAGCGCTACCACGTCGCCAACCTGGACCCGCTCAAGATCACCCTGGCCCGCGCCGTCACCGCCGG
>DASWIA010000053.1:0-1942 GCA_036397895.1 Acidimicrobiales bacterium
GTGAGGACGGGCGCCACATCGCGCGGCGCGAAGCAGGCGCCGATCCAAGCGATGAGCAGCCCGCACACGAAGGTTTGCACGCTACGACGGACACGAACGCGACGGAACACGGGTCACCTGCTCTCTTGGCGCTTGTCGAATCGGGCGCGACGGATCAGGCGGGTGCCCGGGACCCGCCACCGCCGCACTTGCACCGAACCTCGCGCACGGCACACGCGAAGAGATCTCACCGGATGTATCCCAAGGCCCTCAACCGCTCGAGCTGGCCCGGCGTCAGCACCACTTGGCCGCCCGGCGTGAAGCGTGCGGCCAGCGCCTGGTGCGCGGCGACCTGTTCCTCGAGGAACGTGGTGTACTTCTCCACCAGATCCGGGTGCTCCGCATGCACGCTCCAGAACGCCATCGGATCGGTCCACAGGTCGTAGAGCAGCAGCGGCACGGGCCTTCGCTCGTCCTCAGCGGTGTCCGGATCGGGATTGATCTCGAGGGACGCCCCCCAGCGACCGTCGACCACCTCGATGAGGCCCGACAGCCGGCCGTCCACCGGGTTCCTGCCCAACTCCTCGAGAATGACGGGCCGGGGTTCCCATCCCTCTCGTCCCATCAGCAGTGGGACCAGCGACTGTCCCTGCGAGATCTCGGCCGGCGGGAGCCCGACGAGGTCGAGCACGGTCGGGAGCACGTCGATCATCGAGACGGCCTGGTCGAGCCGCTGACCCGCCGGAATGTGGCCGGGCCACACGAAGATGAGGGGCACACCGGACGCCTGGGGCTGAAGTATCGCTTCGCTCCATGGCGGGGGCATGGGATCTACGAGCCTGGGGGCGATGTAGCCCATCGCCGATCCGAAGCCGTGGTCGGCCCCGATGATGAGCAGCGTGTTCTCCCACTCACCCTGAGCCTTCAGGCGCTCGACGAGTTGACCGAGCCGATAGTCGTTGTGGGCCATCGCCTCGGCGTACAGGCCGATCTGAACACCGTAGAAGTCCGTCCGGCTGATCCCCAGGGAATCGTCTTGCAGCCACTTCTCCCGCTCGGCCTGACCGACGAAAAGTCCCGCAAAGGGTGGCGGTGCGGGGAAGTCTCTGTGGAGGTCCGTGGTCTGGAAGTGCACCCAGTACGGCTCGCCGGGAGATGCCTTCCGCCAGCTCCAGAATCCCTCGTGGAGGTACCTCGAGGATTCGTTGTTGCCGATGACGTCCTCCCAGTGCTCACGGAGCACGTCCACGCCGCGCTGAAGACCGCTCACCGTGCTTGCGTTGGAGTTATCGGTGAACACCGCAGTCTGATACCCGGCCCCGTGCATGTGCTCGGCCATGGTTCGTGCCTGCGCTGGCAGCGACTCGAACCGGTCGGGGGCACCCAACACGCTGAACTGGAGGGAGGTCATGAACGACGGCGTTGAGAGGCGGGTGTCGCCCGAATTGCTGTAGGCGTGCTCGAAGAGCGCTCCCTCGGCGGCGAGCCGCTCCAGGGTGGGCGTCGTGCGGCGATGGTAGCCGTAGGCGCTCATGTAATCCGCGCTCCCGCCGTCGAAGATGTAGAGGATCACGTTGGGTTTGTCGCTGCGACGGACGCCGCTGACCGTTGGCGCGCCCCAGAAGGCGACCGTACCCGGCTCCTCGGCACGGGTCTCGAGTGCCAGCGTGATCGTCTGGCCCGCGAAGGCGGAGAGGTCCACCGACCGCTCGGCCCACCCGCCGGCGTCTGCATACGTCTCGCTGAGGAGCGTCGTCGCCTCGCCCGAGCCTGCGCGCGCCACGACGCGGAAGTCGACCCCCGTGTCGGTGCCCAGCACGCCAAGTGCGGTGTGCAACTGCCCGCTCTCGGGCACACGCACGGGGTAGGCGATGCTGCCGGGTGCGTGTGTGTAGAGGCTCCGCCGATACTCGCCGGCCACGGCGATCGATCGCTGCCCCACCCGATCGTCCGCGTAGAGTGC
>DASWIA010000054.1:0-85923 GCA_036397895.1 Acidimicrobiales bacterium
CGAGTTGCGTGACCTGGTCCCGAAGGTCTTGAGCGTCCTCGTCCGTCGCGGTGCAGACTTCGCGACGGCCGAGGACGCCGTCCAAGAGGCACTCATCCGGGCCCTGTCCGCGTGGGACGACGAGTTGCCCTCTGATCCCAAGAGCTGGCTGATCACGGTCGCTTGGAGATCATTCCTCGATCTGGCACGGTCGGACGCGGCGCGCCGCGACCGAGAGGTCCGCTTCGACACGGAGCCGTCGACGGGAGAGGTGCAGAGCGCCGACGACACTCTCCACCTCTACTTCGTGTGCGCACACCCCGGACGGGTGCTGCACCACATCTGCACCGCAACCGATACCCCGGACGCGACGGACGGGCCAGAGTGGTGTGATGCTTGTAGGCCTCGCGTTCTTGATGGCGCCGTTGATCGTCCTCGTCGTCGCTGCCGCGATCGCCGCCTCGAACGGGCCCCGCCGAACCGGGAGCTCGGCCGTAGCTCTCGCCGTCATTTCAACCGCCGTGTGGCTCGCCTACGTTGGCCTCTACCAACACGAGACTCCATGTGACGGCCGAGCAACTCGGTGCCCGACCGTATATGGCTACGAGGCGCCGCTTCCGGACGAACACGCCGCCGGGATCCTGCTACTCCTCGCTGGCTTCGCTCTCCCCGCTCTCTGGGCGGGTTGGCGTCGGCGAATACCACCAATGACCGCTGGCGCCGCCCTCGCCCTCGGGCCGACGTCGCTTGCCTGGTGGACCGCCCCTCGCGGCGACAATGACGGACTCTGGGCGCTGATCTTCTGGTTCTTGCCTATCCTCGGCGCCGCCGCCGCCGTGGTCGTCACGGTCGCCGACCGGGTTGGCACGGCGCGACGCCAGTCGCGCTCGCGGGAGCGGCCGCAGACCGTCGCCAGTCCCTCTGACCGACTCGCCGCGCTCGCCATCGACGTCGTCGTTATTGGCGGTGTCTTGGTCGTGCCGCTCACGACGCTAAGCCACGCGAAGCTCGAGGCCTTCGCTGGAGTCCTGGGCATTGTTCTGGCAATGGCTTATATGGCGATCCCGCTCGCCTGGAAGGGTCGCACCTTGGGCCAGTCGCTCGTGGGTCTCTTCGTTGTGGACTCTCGTACGAGCCGATCGGTCTCGCTGACTCGGGCGTCGGTTCGAGGTCTCATCGTCGTGCTGGAGGTGGCAGCTGTGCCGACGTTGATTCTCGCCATCCCCGCCTTCGTCGAGTTGATGGCGCTCATCAATTCGGGCCGAACGCTCACCGATCGCCTTCTCGGGACCGCAGTTCTCTCGGCGCGTGGGGCTGCCGACGCTGTCCCAGTGACAGGGAGGGAGTCCCGCAGTAGACGCGCCTGTCACACGATCTCGGGCGGTTCGGTGTTGACGTCTGAGGAGACGCCTTGTTCGGATTCGTGCGATGCCCGGAAGGCCGCTTCGAGCCCGTCCCGGAGGCGACGGTGGAGGCTTGGGAAGAGATGGCCGTAGCGATCGAAGGTGAGGCCGATCGTCGAGTGCCCCATTCGCTCTTGGATCTCTTTCGGGTGAGCGCCCTGAGCGACAGCAGCGCCGCGCACGTGTGGTTGGATCGGACCGGGGCGCGGTGCTGGCCGTTCGACCGGTCCGTTTCCTCGGCCCGTCCTCCCAACCGGTCGTGCGACTTCAACCGAGTCGGACATCCCTTGCGACGGGAGCTGGAGCGCCTTTGGTGGGCTCGCCGTGGTCCCTACCGCGTCGTCTACGAGACCAACGACCACAAGACACAGGTCGCGGTGCTTCGCATCGGCCACCGATGCGACGTTGCCGCCGTCGCTGAGACCGCCAAGTACGTGCCTGATTGCACGGAGCTGTCGTCTTCGACGACCGGATTCAGGTCGCGTCCCGCGAGGTGGTGGAAGTAGGTCGGTGACCCTTGGTCTTCTCTGCCTGTCCGAGGCTGCAACGCCGCCCCCACAGCTCCCCGACTTTCCCGAGATGAGTGCCCCGCCAACGGTGGGCTGATGACGAGCGCCATGCGCGGGCGAACGCACCCAAGCGGTGCGGATCTCTGCTCCGGTCCGGCTTGCCAAGGTGAGGGTCGCCGGTTCGAATCCGATCGTCCGCTGAAACAGGTGCTGGTCAGAGGCCATGTTCGGAGGGCCTCTGGCGCGAGCACCGTCTTCGGTCATGCTTGGTGCAATCCGGAGTCGCGCCCTCCGAGCGCTCAGCCGAGCAGGGGGTTCAGATCCGACGCGATCGGTTCACCGGACTCGGTTCCCCCCAGCCACGCGCGGCGATCGAAGTCCTGCGCCTCGGTGAGCTCGGTGGGCACGTGGGCGCCGTCGGCCAGATAGATGATCGTCATGACCGTGCGGAGCAGATCAGTTGGGTTGGGCCCCGCCGAGTGGATGGTCCACCCGGCGTGGAAGGTGGCGTCGCCGGCGCGCATCGCCCCGTACGTGTGGGTGGGGATGGCCCGCGCCGCGATGAGCTCGCCGAAGGTGGAGTCCGATTCGTCGGAGATCGAGTGGCCCCGCAGGTCGCCCAGCACGTGGCTGCCGGTCGCGAACGTCATCGACCCCACGTCGCCGGGGACGTCGACCAGCGGCATCCACATGGTGATGGTGCGGTCGGTGTCGATGGGCCAGTAGTACTGATCCTGGTGCCACGGGGTGCGGCCGCCGCCGGGCTCCTTGCAGAGCGCCTGGTCGTGATAGAGCCTCACCCGCTCGACCCCGAGCAGCCTGGCGGCCACGTCGGCGAAGCGGCGCGACAGGACGAAGCGGGCGATGCCTGGATCGACGCGCCAGAGGTTGAACGACTGGAGGAACGCCTTGCCGTACGTGTCGCGTTCCTCGATGGGCCGTGTGTCCCACGCCGTGTCGAGCGCGGCTCGCTCGATTAGCGGGCGGTAGGCGTTGACCTCGTCCCGCGACGCCAGCCCCGCCACGAGCGCGTGGCCCCGCTCGGCGAACTGGGAGACCAGCTCGCCATCGAGCCGATGCGCGTCGTCGAGCGGCGGCAGCGTCGACACAGTCACGGGGTCAGACCCGCGGCGATCTCCCACAGGACATCGGCCTGCGTCCAGCGGTCGACCTCCTCCTGCGGCCCGTCCCCTCTGTCCCCGCCATCGACGGTGCGGGCATAGAAGGAGCCGGCGGGGAGCAACTCCACCACGAACGGCAGCTCATCGACGCCCTCGGCGTCGCAGGCTTGGAGGATCAGCGTCCACATCTGCTTGAAGTGCTCGACGTAGGTGGAGTCGTCGTCCACGCCTCCGACGGCGACCTGGATGCAGCCGGGGTCGGAGATGCGCCCGTGGATCATGCGGCAGCGCGCGAAGACAGGGGCGAGGGCGGACAGCTTGGCCTCGAGGTCCCCGTAGACCATCTCGACCCCCGTGTACCAGTGCGAGAGGTCGGCGGTGAAGCGGAGCTCGGGAAACGCGTCGACCAGCTCCAGCGTTCGGGCCGGATCTTGGAACAGCGTGGCCCGATGGGTTTCTACGAGCAGGGGGACGCCGTGCCGACCGGCGGAGGCCAGCGTGGCTTCCACCAGCGCGTGGGCCTGGTCGCGTGACTCGAACCCGGTGCCCAGGTGCAGCGTCAGCGACGATGCTCCGCCGCCGGCCCACATGCCGACCATGGCCTCGGCCTCCTCGACCGAGCGTGCCGGACCGATTCCCGATGTCTCGCCGAGCCCGGCCTCACGGGCCTCCTTCGCCTGATCGGGCAGGAACACCTGGACGCCCTCGTAGCCGGCGGCGACCGCGGCGGTGAACAGGTCGTGGGGCTCGGTGGGGCCGGCGCTCCACTTGGGCAGCATCCAGCCGGTCACCGCCGATAGCTGCCGGCTCAGGCGGGTGCCCATCAGACCGCTGCTCCTTGGCGCCGGACCGGCATCCAGTCGGTGACGGTGTTGGCCAGCTCGTTGAGCACCTCGGTGCCGGCGAGGGCGTAGTGCGTCACCAGCGCGGCGCGAAGCTCGTTGGACTCGTTGTCCGTCGAGCTGTGCATGAGGTGGCTGTCGAAGAACAGCACATCACCGGGCTCCATCTCGACGGGCACCGCCGCGCTCATGTCGTGGTCCACGATCTTGGTGTAGGCCTGGGTGGCGTTGGGCCGGTCGTCGGCCACGTGGGTGTGTACGGGCTCGGTGTGGCTGCCGGGCACAACCCAGAGGCAGCCGTTGGTGATCGTGGCCCGGTTGGCCGCCACCCACACGCCGATCTGCTGGTCGGGCTCGAAGGGGAAGTAGAACGAATCCTGGTGCCATGGCTGGCCGTAGGCCTCGGGCCACTTCCAGATGAACTGGCTGAGGAACGCGTCCAGGTCGGGCCCCAGGATGGCCCCCACCAGGTCGAGCACGCAGTCATCGCGGGCGATGGCGTCGAACGGCGCCGTCCGGTGGAGGCGGAAGACCTTGGCCAGTCCCTCCTCGGGGTTCGTGGCGCTCTCCCGAACTCGCCCCTCGGGGATGTAGACGTGGGGGAGCGGTTCGAGCTCGGGCCGGGTGCGGGCGATGGCGACCGCGGCGTCGATGAGCGACGCGGCTGTCCCCGAGTCGAACAGCCCACGGACGATGAAGAACCCGTCACGGTTCCAGTCGGTGAGGCAGCGCGCCTCGTCGATGATCGGTGTTGTCGTCATGGGACCTTCGGGCTAGGGCGCGAGGCGCGAGAGTGTGGAGTCGACGTAGGTGTGCACCGACTCGGCCATGGAGATCTCCCGGTCCAGCAGGAACCACTGGAACCGGATTCCGTCCAGATGCGCGATCAGCGCCGAGGCCTCGTACTCGGGGTCGAGGTCGGGGCGGAGATCGCCGCAAGCGGCCGCCTCGGAGAATGCCTCGGTGTAGCGGTCCAGGAGGCTCCGGTACCTGCCGCGGATGTAGTCCCGCGCCGCGCCGCCCTCGTGGAGGTACTCCGCGGTGAGAAGGATGAGCATGGACTGGATCTCGGGTACCGCCTCCATGCCCACACCCCATTCGCGGGTGAGACGGAGGAGCTCGATGCCGTGGGCGTCGAGCTCGCGGAGATCGCGCTGGATCTGGCTGTCGAAGTGCTCGAGCACGGCCAGCAGGAGATCCTGCTTGGTACCGAAGTGGTAGAGGACCCCGGCGTCGGTGATGCCGGCCCGCTCCGCCACCTTGGCGATCGTCGTGCCGCGGTAGCCCCGCTCGGCCATGAGGGACTGCGCGGCGTCGAGGATCTCTGAGCGTCGGGTCGGTGCGGTGGACACGGACAACTGAACGGACCCTCTCCAGAGGCGAAGCGGGCACCGGATGCGGGCCGCATCCCTAGAGGTTAGTGATTACTAAGTCCATGTCAAGTGCCCACTTCGGGCAAGTGCTGACGAAGGGTGGCGACACGATACCCCACCCTTCGTTTGCGTAGCCGCTCTCGCGGGTTCACTGCGCAAACGAAGGGGTGGCGCCCCTCGACCTTTCGGCCCCGGTCACGCCGCGGGTTGACGTCGAGGCAACTTAGTGGTTACTTAGTGGCCGCCTGGCGGCATCAACGCCAGCCGCCTCAGGCCTGTCGGGGGGATCGAATCATGAGTACGGCATCATGAGAACGGCGCGTCGCATCTCGCTGGTGCTGCTGGGGGTCGTGCTGCTGGTGGCGCCGACGGTTGCGGGTGCGAGCCACGGCGGGCCGGCGCCGGGCGAGGTGACCGCAGCGGAGGACAACCCCCCGGGGTGCACCACGGCGACGGCGGAGAATCAGGAGCAATGCGGCGCCCAAGGCCGCGATCACTTCGCCGACCCGAACCACCTGCCCCCGATCGAGGCTTGCGCGGACGCCGGGCCCGACACCGGAGACACCGGAGACACCGGATCCCGGGTCACCCGCATCCTCCCCGACGGCCCCCGCCACGACGACGAGTCGCTGGCCTTCGTACCTGGCGCGTGCGTCTACCTGCCGCCGGGGTACGCCACGTCGGGCCTCCGCTACCCCGTGGTCTACGTGCTGCACGGCGGTGGCGGAGATCAGCAAGACTGGATCACCGTCGGGGACCTCCAAGGCGTCCTCGACCGCAACTCGGAGGACGACCCGTCGAAGGCGGTGATCGCCGTCGTGCCCGACGGCCGCTCGGGCCAGTGGTACGACTACGAGAACGGTGACTTCCTGATCGAGACGTACGTCGTCGACCATCTCGTCCCCTACGTCGACCACAACCTCAGGACGATCGCCGACCGCCGCGGGCGAGCAGTGGTGGGTCTCTCGAACGGGGGCTACGGCGCGATCCACTTCGCGGGCAAGCGGCCCGACATGTTCATCGCCGCCGGCGGCATGTCGTCCAACCTCGGCGCCCGGACCCTCAGCGGTCTCGGCCCCGACGGCGCAGTCCACTACCAGGGCAGCGTGCCCTATCAGCTCGCCGAGAATTACGACGGAGTCGACCTGGTCCTCGACGTGGCCAACTACTGCACCGCCCCGGACCCGCTGTGCGCCACCGTGATCCTCGACATCCTGTTCACACCCGATCACCTCGCCTTCGTCGACCGGATGGAGCAGGTGGGCCACCAAGGCGACCTCGAGTTCCGCCAGACCGACGGCATGCACCAGTACACCTCGTGGACACCGTGGCTGGAGGAGCGTCAGCTGCCGTTCCTCCAGGAGCGGATGGTCGGTCCCCGCCCGCTCGCCGACGATCTGCTCGAGGCCGAGACGCCGCTCTCGTTCCGGTATCGCAGCATCAAGCCGGAGTTCGAGATCTGGGGGTATGGCGTAGCCGTCGAGCGCGACGTCCGCGAGTTCCTCGACCTGTCCGAGGTGACGGCCGGCGGGTTCACGGTCCGGGGCTCGGGGTCGGCTCTGGTCACCACCGCCCCGCGCTACGAGCCAGGGAGGCAATACACGGTCACGGGTCACGGTGGCCTCGACGGCTCAGCCACAGCCGATTCCGACGGCCGGTTGCCGATCACCGTCGACCTGGGGCCGTCCCACTCCGCCGACCAGTTCACCGACGAGGCCGACATCGCCGAGGCGACGGGCCCCGACTGGGTCACGCGCACGGTCTCCATCACCCCGGCCGACTCCCCGGCAGCGGTGCCGCCACCCGCGGGGGACTCACCGAGCGCGGCGGCGAGCCCGACGGCGCTGTCTCCCTCACCCGCGGCGGCGGGTCCGGCCGTGGCAGAACCCGGATCGACACCGGCCCCCGCCCCGGTCGTCGCCGGCCCCGAGACCGTGGCCGACGTGGGTGCGTCGGCCCCGCCCGCGGTGGCGCCGCGGCTGGTCGCCATCGACCGCTCGCCCCAGCTCGTACCCACGATCGCGTTCCTGCTGCTGGTGGGCAGCGGCCCGGCGGTCTGGTGGCGCCGCCGACAGCACAGGGAGGTCCTGCTGTGATCCGGTCCCGCGTCTTCCCGATGCTCCTGGCGCTGTTGCTGGTCGCCGGCGCGTGCAGCGTGCACAGCCTCGACGACGACCGGGCGGTGCTTGTCGACCAGTCGGGCAACGTGGTCGCGCCGGGTGCGGGAGCGGTCCCACCGGATGAGACGATCGATCCGGCAACGACATCCGATGGTGGTGCGGGCGGAGATGTCACCGGCACCTCGGCGGGATCGACGACCAGTGGGCCAGAGTCCGGAACGGTCGCCACCACGCCGGGAGACGCGCCACCGCGAGCGCCATCGGTCAACCCCTCTACACCGGAGGACGAGGTCCGCGTCGCCTCGGACCAGGGCGTGTTCCCCGACGAGATCCACCTCGGGATCCTCAACACCGACGACGGCTTCTACCAGGCCCAAGGAGTCGACACGAAGCCCTTCGCCGAGGTGGTGGCACCGTTCATCGCCGAGATCAACGCCAACGGCGGAATCAACGGCCGCAAGGTGGTGCCCAAGTACTCCAGCTACAACCCGCTCGACGCGAGCTCGATGAACGCCGCGTGCGTCGAGCAGGCCGAGGACCACAAGGTCTTCTCGTCCATCGCCCAGATCGGCTACTACGGCGACGCCGAGATCTGCATGGCCACCAAGAGCATCCCCCTCCTCACCGGCAACAACTCGACCCACAAGACCAACGTCGAGCGGGAGCGGGGCTGGGTCCGCCAGACCAACCAGAACAAGGACCGCAACATCAAGAACTGGATCGACTGGATGATCAGCTCCGGCCTGCTCACCCCGTCGATCAAGACCGGCCTCATCTACGTGGACGTGCCCGAGGACCGGGACCTGATCTACGAGGTCGTGCTCCCCTACATGGACAGCCTCGGCCTACCCGAACCCGAGATCGCCACCCTCTCGTCCAACATCGCTCAGACGCCCGCCGAGACCCAGTCGGCGGTGCTTCGGTTCAGCTCCGAGAACGTGGCGCTGGTTCTCCCCTTCATCAGCTTCTTGCGGATCCTGATCTTCGCCGAGCAGGCCAGCGCCGCCAACTACTTCCCGGAGTACTCGGTGTCGGACTTCGGGCTGCTTTCCACCGATGCCATGGCCGGCATGCCGCCCGCGCAGTGGGAGGGCGTCAAGGGCATCACGGTCCTGCCCACCGGGCTCGCCGAACCCGGGGATCTGCCTCCCGGCCCCGCCTTCGCCGAGTGCAACCGCGTCTACGAGCAGTACGGCCAGACCCTCGCGCCCCATCCCGACGATCCCGAACGCAAGGAGGGAGTCGAGGTGGCCCAGATGATGCACTACTGCCAGCACATCGCGCTGTGGGCCGATGTCGCCCTCCGGGCCGGCACCAACCCCACCCGCCAGACGCTCCTCGCCGCCTTCGACCGGACCGGGACCTGGAACCACCGGGTGACGCTGTCGGAGCGGCTGACCTACGCACCGGACAAGTACGACGGCGCCGACCTCTTCTCCGTCGTGCGATGGGAGTCGAACTGCACCAGCGATGGCGGCTGCTACCGCCAGGTCGAGGGCTTCCGGGCCGGGCGCTGGTAGGGCGCTGGTAGTGGGCACTCTTCGGCGCTGGATGGGCCCGCGCGACGCGGGGCCGTCGCTGCGCGAGCAGATCGGCGACGGCAGCTGGTACCCCCTCGCCGTCATCACCGCGCTGAACCTCGTCGACGAGCTCGACCGCGCCGTCCTCGTCGTGTTCGCGCCCAACATCCGCCGCTACTTCGACATCTCGAACGCGACACTCGGCGGGATCGTCGGCCTCCAGGTCACGCTCATCCTGCTGGTGAGCGTCCCCATCGGGTACCTCGGCACACGGGTGAACCGGGCCAACCTGCTGCGGGTGTCAGCCGCGGCCTGGGCCACGTTCTCGGCCGCGACCGCTCTCGCCGTGCGGCTCCCGCTGTTCGTGGCCGCCCGGCTGGGCACGGGGATCGGGAAGGCCGCGGTGGAACCGGTCGGGCGGTCGATGCTGTCGGACATCTACCCGCCCTCGACGTGGAATCGCGTCTTCGCCATCCACGCCGCCGCCAACCCCCTCGGCCTCGTCGCTGGGCCACTGCTCGCCGGCGCGGTCGGCGTCGTGGTCGCCGGCGACGGCGCGTGGCGGTGGGCCTTCCCGCTCCTGGCCGTTCCCTCGGTCCTCGTGCAGGTGAGCGCCAGCCGGCTCAAGGAGCACCGGACTCGTCAGGTCAAGACGATCGATGGCGCCGAGCTCACGACCGAGTCCGTGGCCAGCGAGATGGACTTCGTCCCATCGGTCACCCGGGTCATGAAGATCCCGACCTTCTACCGCCAGACGGTGGCCATTGGGGTGTTGGGCTTCGCGCTGGTCGGACTGGCCGTGTTCTCGTCAGTGCTGTTCGAGGAGGAGTTCGGGATCAGCGAGGGTGGGCGCGGGGTCCTGCTCGCCTTCATCGCCAGCGGATCGCTCCTGGGGTATGTCGTCGGTGGCCCACTCGGCGAGCGCGTGTTCCTGCGTGACCCCAAGGACGCCATCAGGCTGATCGCCGGCGGGATCGTCGCCTTCTCGTTGATGATCGGGGCGTCGGTGTACATGCCCTGGGTGGCGGCCACGGCCGTGCTCCAATGGCTGGCGCTGGGCCTTGTCGCCGTGGCGGTCGCACCCCTCAACACCGTTCTGTCGGCCATCTCCCCGCCAAAGCTCCGGCCGCTGATGTTCTCGCTCCTGGGCGTCTTCGTCGCCCTCTTCGGCGGCGTGACCGGCGGTGTCCTAGTCGGTGCCCTGGCCGACGCCTACGGCATCCGATTCGGCATGGCGTCGGTGGTGCCGTTCGGAGTGGTCGGCGGGCTGCTCATGCTGCGCAGCACGTCCACCATCGAGGCTGACATCGAGACCGTCGTACGTGAGATCCGCGACGAGCAGGAGCTCGCCAGCCGCCGAGCCCGCGGCGCCGTCGACCGGGCGTTGGAGGTCCGCAACCTGGACTTCAGCTACGGCCAGGTCCAGGTGCTCTTCGACGTCTCACTCGACGTCGAAGACGGGGACGTGGTCGCGCTGCTGGGCACCAACGGTGCCGGCAAGTCCACGGTGCTCCGGGCGGTCACCGGCCTCGACTTCCCCGACCGAGGTTCGGTGCGGTGCTTCGGCGAGGACCTCACCTATGTCGACGCCGAGACCCGCGTCGCCAAGGGCGTCATCCAGGTGCCCGGCGGCAGGTCCACGTTCCCCAGCCTCACGGTGCTCGAGAACCTACGCACCGGCGGGTACCGCTACCGGCGCGACCGGGGCCGCCTGGACGCCGCGGTGGACGAGATCTTCGGGTTCTTCCCCATCCTGGCCGAGCGGAAAGATCAAGCGGCGGGAACGCTCTCCGGAGGTGAGCAGCAGATGGTCGCCCTGGGGCGGGCCTTCATCGCCGACCCCAAGCTGCTGCTCATCGACGAGCTCTCGCTGGGGTTGGCTCCGGTGATCGTGGAGCAGCTCGTGGGCATCGTGCGGGCCTTCTCGGAGCGGGGCACGACCCTGGTGCTCGTCGAGCAGTCGGTGAACATCGCGCTCTCCGTCGCGACCACCGCCTACTTCATGGAGCGGGGGACGGTGCAGTTCGGCGGCCCGGCGCACCAGCTGTTGGAGCGCGGCGATCTCCTGCGCTCGGTGTTCCTCGAGGGCGCCGAGCAGTCACTGGCGGGCACCAATCGATGATGCACCTCGTCTTCGTGCTGCATTGGCCCATCACGTTCGAGGCTCCAATGGTGGCGATCGCGCTGGGTGTGGTCGTGGGGCTCTCCTACGCCCTGCTGGCGATCGGACTGATCCTCATCTACCGCTCGACCCGTGTCATCAACCTCGCCCACGGCGAGATCGGTGCCTTCTCGGCGGCCATCGTCGCGGTGCTCGTCAACGAGAACGGCTGGCCCTACTGGGTCGCGGCGCTGGCCGCGCTGGTTGTGGCCGGCGTGGCGGGCGCCCTCGTAGAGCTGGTCATCATCCGCCGGCTGTTCCGGGCACCGCGACTCATCGTGTTGGTGGCCACCATGGGCCTCGCCCAGCTCTTCCTGTTCTTCACGTTCCTGCTCAACGACTCGATCGACAACCGCCTGGCGGGCTTCCCGACCCCCTTCTCCACCCGGGTAACGCTCAGCAAGCTCGTCCTCCAACCCGGTGAGCTCACCCTGTTGGTCGCCGTCCCGCTGATCGCTGTGGGCCTTTTCGCATTCTTCCGCTTCAGCGGCTTCGGCGTCGCCGTCCGGGCCGCGGCGGAGAACTCTGACTCCGCCAGACTCGTCGGCATCCCGACCCGCCGCATCTCAACCTTCGTGTGGGTCACCGGATCGGTGCTGGCCGCCATCACCGCTCTGATGCTTGCCCCGGGCCGCGGCCTCACGGTCACCGAGTCGCTGGGTCCCGACCTGCTGATGCGGGCTCTCGCTGCGGCCGTCCTGGCCCGGATGTCGAGCCTGCCCAAAGCCATCGTGGCCGGCGTGGCCATCGGCGTCATCGAGAAGGTGGTGGCCTGGAACTACACGGTCGGCGAGGTCGAGCTCGTCCTCTTCGTCGTCGTGATGGGAGCACTGCTGTTCCAGCACCGGGCGTCGGTCCGCGACACCGAGGCGTCGGCGTGGCGGCTGAACACGCTGGTGCGTCCGCTCCCGCAGGCCGTCCAGCACCTCCCGGTGGTCCGATCGCTCGGCTGGATCGGTGTCGGAGCCTTCGTCGTGGTCGCCGGTGCGCTCCCCTACTTCCTGTCCAACAGCCAGACGTTCCTCATGACGTCGGTCGTCGCCTTCGCCATCGCCGGGCTGTCGGTCACGATCCTCACCGGATACGGCGGGCAGCTGTCGCTGGGTCAGATCGCCTTCTTCGGCATCGGCGCCGCGGTGAACTACCAGCTCACCGTCCAGCTCGGCGTGCCCTTCTGGATCGCTCTGCTGCTGTCGGGACTCGCCGGCGCGATGTCGGCCATGGTCATCGGCGTCCCCGCCCTGCGCATCCGCGGGCTCTTCTTGGCGGTGTCGACCCTCGCCTTCGCGCTGGTCACCGAGAAGTGGCTGCTGGGCCAGTCCTGGCTCGCCGGCTCAGGTGTCATCGCCCCCCGCCCGTTCTGGGGCGCCCTCGACTTCGCCTCCCAACAGGCCTACTTCTACCTCGCGGTCGGTGGCCTCCTCGTTGCGGTGCTCATCTGCCGGAACGTGCTCCGCTCCGGAATCGGGCGCAACCTCCTCGCCATACGCGACAACGAGTCGCAGGGCGCGGCGTTCACGGTGCCGGTGATCCGGACAAAGCTCACCGCCTTCGCCATCTCGGGGTTCCTGGCGGCCTTCGGTGGCGCCATCTACGGCCACGGCGTCGAGGTCTACCGCGTGAGCAACTTCCCGGTGTCCGACAGCCTCCGCGTGGTGTCGATGACCATCATCGGTGGCCTCGGCTCGATCCCGGGCACGATCCTCGGCGCCTTCTTCGTGGTCGGTGTCGACCGGCTGGTGGAGATCGAGTACCTCAGACTGCTCTCCACCTCTGTCGGCCTCCTCGTGCTCCTCATCTACCTGCCGGGCGGCTTCGGACAGATCCTCTACGGCGCCCGTGACCGGCTGGTGGCCGTGATCGCTCGCCGCCACGGCATCGACCTCACCGACGAGACCGACGCCGAGGAGCTCGACCCCATCGAGGAAGCGGTGCTGGTATGAGACCCATCAGCAGCGCCCTGCTCCGCGCTCAGGAGATCGTGGTCCGCTACGGCGGCGTGCGCGCCCTCGACCACGTGTCCATCGACGTCGCCGACGGCGAGATACTGGGGCTCATCGGGCCCAACGGGGCCGGCAAGACGACGCTGTTCGAGTGCCTCGCCGGCTTCACCACCCCGCTGGCCGGAAGCGTGGTCTTCGACGGCGACGACATCACCCGCGCCACACCTGAGGACCGAGCCCGACGGGGTCTCATTCGCTCGTTCCAGGACGCCCGCCTCTTCGAGAGCCTCACCGTCCACCAGACCGTCCTCCTGTCGCAGGAGAAGAAGCAGCCGTCCCGCCTTCTCGCCAACGTCGCCGCCCTGCCCGCCACCCGACGAATCGAACGCGACAAGGCGGAGGTGGCCAACCACCTGCTCGAGACGATGGGTCTCATCTCCTACCGCGACAAGCTCATCTCCGAGCTCTCCACCGGCACCCGACGCATCACCGAGCTGGCCTGCGTGCTCGCCCTCGAACCGAAGCTCCTCCTGTTGGACGAGCCGTCGTCGGGCATCGCCCAGCGCGAAGTCGAGGCACTGGGTCAGCTGCTCCGTCAGATCCAGGCGCAGACCGGCGCCACCATGTTGGTGATCGAGCACGACATGCCGCTGATCATGGGGCTGGCGGACCGCATCGTCGCCCTCGAGTCGGGCCGACCGATCGCCGAGGGCACACCTGAACAGGTCCGCCACGATCCCAAGGTGATCGAGTCCTACCTCGGCACCAGCGTCGAGACCATCAACCGCTCCGGCACCTCGAAGCCGTCGTCGACGCCGCGGCGACGAGCGCGCCGACAGCTGCACGCCGCCAGACGGCAGGAGGCCCGATGACCACCCCGCTCACGCCCGTCGTCCCCCACCCCTGGAACCACGAGTTCTGCTGGGAGACGCCCACAGGACCGTTTCAGATCCTCACCGACGCCGAGGCTGCCCAGTTCGATCGTGACGGGTTCGTGGTGCTCCACGACGTGTTCGACGCCGACACCCTCGGAGCCGTCATCGACGAGATCGACCGCTTCGAGTCCGAGGTCGAGGGCTTCCTGCGCGGCCTCGACGGCCAGCGCATCTCGATCGCGGAAGCGGGTGCGATCACATTCGCCACCCACCTGGTGACGAAGTCGGATCGGCTCAAGGCCTTCAGCCGCCACCCGGTCTTCGCCGGGCTCTGCGCCGATGTCATCGGACCCGACGCCAGCCTCTACTGGGACCAGGCCGTCTACAAGAAGCCGGAGAAGCCCAGGCGGTTCCCGTGGCATCAGGACAACGGCTACGCGTTCGTGCGCCCCCAGCAGTACCTCACCTGCTGGGTGGCGCTCACCGACGCCACGATCGAGAACGGGTGCCCCCAGGTTGCGCCACGCCGGCACCGGGCCGGCACCCTCAAGCACACCTACGTCGAACCGCTCGGGTGGGAGTGCTTCGAAGATCCGGGAGACGTAACCGTGGCCGAGGTTGGCGCCGGGGGGATCGTGGTGTTCTCCAGCCTCACCCCCCACCTCACCGGACCGAACACCACCGACGGCGTCCGCAAGGCCTACATCCTCCAGTACGCGCCGACCGGCGCCGTGATCCTCCAGGGTGACCCTGACTCGGGGGACGACCCCACGACGGTCCCGGCCGCCGACCCCGACCGCCAGTTCCCCGTCCTCCAGTCCGGTTTGCACGTGAGCACGTGAGCTGGTGAGCGGGTGAGCGACCCCAGCGACCTCAGCCTCGAGGAGCGGTGCCGGCTGCTCGGGGGCGCGTCCACCTGGCGCACCCATCCGATCGATCGGTTGGGCATCCCGGCGGTCAAGATGTCGGACGGCCCCAACGGGGTCCGGGGCGACAGCGTCGGCGCCGAGAAGACCCCAGGCGTGGCCGTTCCTGTCGGCATCGCCCTCGGCGCGACCTGGAACCCCGCGCTGGTAGGCGAGCTGGGTGATCTGCTCGGCCGGGAGGCGGTCCGCAAGGGAGCGCACGTCCTGCTCGCTCCGACCGTCAACCTCCAGCGCACTCCGATCGGCGGTCGGGTGTTCGAGTGCTACTCGGAAGACCCCGAGCTCACCGCCCGCCTGGCCGTGGAGCTGGTGAAGGGGGTGCAGGCGCACCACGTCGCGGTGACGGTCAAGCACCTCGTGGCCAACGACACCGAGGTCGACCGCTTCACTGTCGACGTGGCGGTCGACGAGCGGACGCGGCGCGAGCTGTATCTCAGACCGTTCGAGGCGGTGGTCAAGGAGGCATCGGCATGGGGTGTCATGGCTGCCTACAACCGTGTTGACGGCGAGTTCTGCGCGGGGAACCGCCGCCTGCTCACGTCCATCCTGCGAGACGAGTGGGGCTTCGATGGCGTCGTCGTCTCGGACTGGCTCGGCAGCCACGACACAGTTGCCTCGGCCACCGCCGGCCTCAACGTCCCGATGCCGGGACCGGCGACGATCTACGGCGAGCCGCTGAAGCGAGCCGTCCTCGATGGTGACGTCGACGAGGCGACAGTGGATGGGCTCGTCGGCGACGTCCTCCGGCTCATCGACCGGACCCGGGGGCGGGAGCGGTCCTCGGAGCGGCCCGAGCAGTCCGTGGACGAACCGGCGGAGCGGGCACTGTGCCGCCGGGCGGTTGCCGAGGGCGCCGTGCTTCTCAAGAACACCTCGGCGCTCCCCCTGCGGCCAGGCCTCGACGTTGCGCTCATCGGGCCCAACGCCGCCGACACCCGCATCATGGGCGGGGGCAGCTCCAGCCTTCACCCCCTGCCGACCCGGTCGATCCTCGAAGCGCTCTCGGCTCGCGTCGAGCACCTCGTACACGAGCCGGGCGTCCGGATCGACCGCCTCCCACCCCCGGCGTCGGCCCGGTCGCTGCGGACCCCCGACGGGCGACCCGGTCTCGTGGTGGACTACCGCAACGGCGACGACTTCGACGCTCCCGTCGTCACGTCCGACGTGTCCAGCTCCACCATCGTCCGCTACTTCGGCTCGACGCCGGCCGGCGTCGAGCCGCAGCACTTCAACGTCACCATGACGGGCAGCTTCGTGCCGGAGGTGAGCGGTCGCCACGTGCTCAGCGGCGTGCTCACCGGGGCCGGCTCGATCCGCGTGGGCGATGCCACGGTGCTCGACGACCCCGACCGGTCACTGCCACGCGGCCCTCTCTTCTTCGGCATGGGGTCCGACGAGCAGACGGCGACGCTCAACTGCCAAGCCGGATCTCCGGTGGCCGTCCAGATCCGGGCGGTGGGGATGGGAGGCTTCGCCGGCATCCGCCTCGGGATCCGGTGTCCCCACCCCGCCGACTCGATGGACCGCGCCGTCGCCGCGGCAGGCAACGCGGACGTGGCCGTCGTTGTGGTGGGAACCAACGACGAATGGGAGACCGAAGGCGAGGATCGCGCCACCATCGCCCTACCCGGTTCCCAGGACGAGCTGATCCGGCGGGTCGCCGCCGCCAACCCCTCCACGGTGGTGGTGATCAACGCCGGATCGCCTGTCGCCATGCCGTGGATCGACGACGTTGACGCCGTGCTGGTGGCGTACTTCGGTGGGTACGAGATGGGCAACGGCGTGACCGACGTCCTCCTCGGCGATCAGGATCCGGGCGGTCGCCTTCCGATCACCTACCCCGTGCGGCTCGAGGACACGCCCGCCTGGCCGCACTACGCGCCCGTCGACGGTGTCCAGACGTATGGCGAAGGCCTCCTCATGGGCTACCGGGGGTTCGAAGCCGCCGGCACGACACCGCTGTTCCCCTTCGGGCACGGCCTGTCCTACGGCGACGCGGAGTGGCTGGACGCCACGTGGGACGACCGCGGCACGACGGCGTGGGTGACCGTCCGCAGCGTCAGCGACCGCCCCTCGACGGTGGTCGTGCAGGGCTACGTCGCCCCGCTCGACCCACCGGTAGAACGGGCCCCCAAGCAGCTCGCAGCATTCGCCAAGGTGACCTTGGCGCCGGGCCAGGAGCAAGCAGTGGCGCTCCACTTCGGCCGACGCGGCTTCGAGCGGTGGGACGAAGACACCGGGGGTTGGGTCGTCGACCCCGGCCACTACGAGGTTCTGCTGGCGGCGTCGGCGACCGACGTCCGGTTCCGGCTGCCCGCCGGGGATGCACTCAACCCATCGGTGGACCGGACATCGGGGCGGGCATCGAGGGGCGAGCTCCTGCTGGGGGATCACGGTCGAGCTCATCGACGGCGGGGGCCCTGAACTGCGAGTCGTAGAGCTCGAAGTAGGCCCCTCGCTCGGCCAGGAGCTCCTCGTGGGTTCCCGTCTCGACGATGCGGCCGTCCTCCATCATCAGGATCAGGTCGGCGTCGCGGATGGTGGAGAGCCGGTGGGCGATCACGAAGCTCGTTCGGCGAGAGCGGAGGGTGGCCATGGCGTGCTGCACGAGCAGCTCGGTGCGGGTGTCGACTGAGCTGGTCGCCTCGTCAAGGATGAGTATCGCGGGGTCGGCGAGGAAGGCCCGGGCGATGGTGATGAGCTGGATCTCACCGGCGCTGAGGTTCGAGCCGGCCTCGTCGACCGTGGTGTCGTACCCGTCGGCGAGTGAGTGGACGAACCGGTCGACGTAGGCGACTCTGGCCGCCTCGAGGATCTCCTCCTCGGTGGCGCCGGTGCGTCCGTAGGCGATGTTGTCGCGGATCGTGCCCTCGAGCAGCCAGGTGTCCTGGAGCACCATGCCCAGCTTCGATCGCAGGTCATCGCGGCGGATGGTCGTGATGTCGACACCATCGAGGGTGATGGTGCCGGAGTCGATCTCGTAGAAGCGCATGATCAGGTTGACCAGCGTCGTCTTGCCGGCCCCGGTCGGCCCCACGACCGCGATCATCTGCCCCGGTTCGGCGACGAGCGACAGGTCCTCTATGAGGGTCGAGTCCGGATCGTAGGAGAAGCTGACGTTGGAGAACTCGACTCGACCGTGGGTGACCGGGAGTGGGGCCGGATCGGGGGGGTCCTCGCTCTGCTCGGGAGCATCGAGGAAGCTGAAGACCCGCTCCGCGGATGCGATGCCCGACTGGATCATGTTCATCATCCCGGCGATCTGGGCGAGCGGCTGGGTGAACTGGCGCGAGTACTGGACGAAGGCCTGGATCTCCCCGATGGTCATGGCCCCCGACGACACGCGGAGTCCTCCGATGATGGCGATCACCACGTAGTTGAGGTTCCCGAGGAACATCATCAGCGGCCGCGTGACGCCGATCACCACCTGGGCCCGGAAGCTCGCCTCGTACAGCTCCTCGTTGGTCTCGTCGAAGGCGGCCTCGACCTCGTCCTGGCGTCCGAAGACCTTGACCAGGTTGTGACCGGTGAACACCTCCTCGACTTGGGCGTTCAGATCGCCGGTGTGGCGCCACTGGTCCATGAATCGAGTGCGCGAGAGGCGGCTCACGAACCGCACGACGATGCTGGAGAGAGGAAGGAGGATGAGTGAGAACAGCGCCACCAGTGGGGAGATGGCCAGCATCATGAGGGCGATGCCGAGGATCGTCAGAAGCGAGATGAGCACCTGGCTCATGGTGAACTGCATGGTCTGGCTGATGTTGTCGATGTCGTTGCTGACGCGGCTCAACAGGTCGCCCCGCGGCATGTTGTCCACGTAGCTCAACGGAAGCTGGTGGATCTTGTCCTCGACATCGGCGCGGAGTCGGTGCATCGTGCGCCCGACAACGCCGGAGAGGATGTAGGCCTGGATCCATCCCAGGAGCCACGATCCGACGTACACCGCAACGCTGAGCACGACGATGGTCGCAAGCTCGGAGAAATCGATGTCTCCGGCGAAGACGCCCGTGATGATCACATCGGTGGCCCGCCCCAGGAGCCGGGGCCCGTAGACCACGAGGCCGACACTCCCCAGGGTGAACGCGAGTATTGCGACGACGCGGATCCGCTCTGGCCGCAGGCGGTCGAGGAGCCGGCGGACCGCCCCGCCGGTATCGGTGGCCATGGCGATCGGTGGAGCTGAGCCCCACGGTCCGCTGCCCATCTGGTCCTTGCGTGCGACCCGTTCGCCCGAGGCCGGGACGTCTGGGGTCATGCTGCCTCCTCGGCGCTCATCTGCGAATCGACGATCTCGGCATAGGTGGAGCAGGTGTCGAGCAGGTCCCGGTGCGTGCCGAGGCCGACGTTCCTGCCACCCTCGAGCACGAGGATCTGATCGGCGTCGATGATGGTCGACACCCGCTGGGCAACGATCAGTACCGTGCTGTTGGCGGTGTAGGGGACCAGCGCGGCTCGGAGCCGGGCGTCGGTGGCCAGGTCGAGCGAGGAGAATGCATCGTCGAACAGGTACACGGCGGGCTTGCGGATGATGGCCCGAGCGATGGCCAGGCGCTGTCGCTGACCACCGGAGACATTGCTGCCCCCCTGGGTGATCGGCGCGTGGAGGCCACCGGGCATGGCCGACACGAAGTCGGCAGCCTGAGCGACATGGAGTGCCTCCCACATCTCGCCCGTGGTTGCGTCGGGTTTGCCGTGGCTGAGGTTCTCGGCCACGGTGCCCGAGAACAGGAACGGCTTCTGGGGCACCAGGCCGATCCGCTGCCACAGCGCGTCGAGCGCGAGATCCCGAACGTCGACGCCGTCGACGAGCACCGTTCCGGCGGTGACGTCCACGAGCCGGGGGATCAGGTTGAGGAGCGTCGTCTTGCCGGCACCTGTGCTCCCGATGATGGCGGTGGTGTGACCTGGCGGGGCAACGACGGAGATGTCGGTGATCACGGGCTCCTCGGCGCCCGGGTACCCGAACGCCACCGCCCTCAGCTCGACCGATCCGGTCATCGGCACGTCGGTGACGGGCGCCGCCGGGGTCGCTACCGACGGCTCGGTGTCGAGCACCTGCTTGATGCGGCCCCCTGACACGGCCGCACGGGGAATCATCACGAACGCGAACGCCCCCATCATCACCGCCATCAGGACGAGCACGATGTAGCCGAGGAACGCGAACAAGGCCCCGACGGTCGTGGCGCCCGACTCGATCCGAGCGGCACCGAACCACACCACGGCGATGCTGGCCGCGTTCTGGACCAGCAACGTGATCGGGAACAGGACCGCCATCAGACGACCCTGCCTGATCGTCGTCATGGTGAGCCGGTCGTTCGCCGTCGCGAACCGGGCTCGTTCTACGGGCTCGCGGACGAAAGCCCTCACCACCCGCAAGCCGGTGATCTGCTCGCGCAGCACCCCGTTCACGTCGTCGATCTGGTTGGCCATGTCGGTGAACACGGGCCTGATCCGGGAGAGGATGAGTCCGAGCGGGATGCCGAACATCGGGACGGCGATGATGAGCACCCACGAGAGCCCGGCGTCCTCACGGATCGCCATAACGATGCCGAAGCCCGCCATGAGGGGAGCGGTGACGGCCATGGTGGTCAACATCACCATCATCATCTGGATCTGTTGCACGTCGTTGGTGATGCGGGTGATCAGCGTGGGCGCACCGAGCTGGTTGACCTCGCGAGCCGAGAAGGCCGTGACCCGGTGGAACAGGTCGCGCCGGATGTGGCGGCCCAGCGCCATGGCAGTCCTGGCGCCGAAGTAGACGCCTGCGATCATGCATGCCATCTGGGCCAGCGTCACGGCGAGCATCCACGCGCCGGCGGACCAGATGTACCCGGTGTCGCCGACGATGACACCCTTGTCGATGATGTCGGCCGTGATCCGAGGTAGGTAGAGCATGAAGACGGCTTGCCCGGTCTGGAACGCCACCACGCCCACGAGCAGCGGGTAGAGGCGGGGGAGATACGTACGGAGAAGCGAGATCATCGGCGGGTTCCGCTTCGATGGCTGGCTCTGATGCCGTCGAGGAGCAGCGCGACGACCTCACTGGCAGGCGTGGGGCTATCACCGACGAGCATCGGGTGGCAGCTGGCCCAGGCCAGACCGAGCAGAGCCCGGGCGGCTTCGGAAGGGGCGCGGCTGAGACGATCCTCATCGGGGGCGATGACTGGCGCCAGCGTCTCCCATGCCAACGAGCGAGGTTCCTGCTCTGTGTCCTCGCGTTCAGCGACGAGGCGGCTGAGACCGACGGTCGATGTCAGTGCCCAGATAGTTCCCAGATGGGCCTGGATGATCTCGACCGCTCGTATCAGGCGCTGTTCCAGGTCGAGGTCGAGGTCGATGGCGGCGATCTGGGCCTTGATGGGAGCGGGATCGAGGGCGCTCTTGATGGCTTCGTCGAGGAGCGCCTCCTTGTCGGGGAAGACACCGAAGATCGTGCCCTCGGCCACGCCGGCGGCGTCAGCGATCTCCTTGGTCGTCACCGCCGGCCCGCGGGAGCGCAGCAGGGGGACGGTGGCTTCGATGATGGCCGCTCGGCGCTCGGGTGGGGAAAGCGGCTTCGCTCGCGTGGAGCGTGTGCTCCCTCGGCGGGCTTCGGTCGCGGCTGGTGTCGGCATCGGGCCACCCTAGCAGACTGAGCGAGCACTCACTCAGTCTGGCGTGGTGTGGATGGTCATCTGTCCACGCGCAGATCTTTAGGCTCGGGCCAGCGAGCTGAGGGAGCGCATCGATGACTTCGTCTTGGTCGAGCACGCGTCTGTTTCGGGTCAGCGACCCGATCATTCTCTACCTGGCCGCCTGTGTGGCCTTCATCGAGCTGCGGGACGACAACCGCGGCGGCGCGTCGGTCGCCATCTTGGCCGTCGGTGGATTCGGCATGTGGCTCACCCACGCTGTTCGGACCGAGCTGCGCAGGGAACCCACACCCGCGCTCGTCCGCATGGCCGTGCTCGCCACGCCACTGACGCTCGGGGCTGGTCTGCTCTGGTACTGGAACCGCGCCGACCGCAGCGACGGATGGGGCTTCTTCGGTGTAGCGACGCTCTACCTGGGCCTGGGCATCGTGGTGTCGGAGCTGCGACGCTCCCAGGGGTGGTCGTTGCGGCTCGGGATCCGGTTCCTCGGGGCATCGATCCTGGTCGTCGTCGTGTCGACCGGCGCCCTGATCGAGGGTGAGTCGGTCGGCACCGTCGGGCTCGTCGCCGGGCTGCTGTTGGCACCGGTCGGCATCAGCCTGCTCAGCGCCCACTTCACCCGGGAGGAAGCACCCGAGTCACAGGCCGCCGAACGCGTCGCATTGGAGCAGGCACGGGACCGCAGGACGCGCCGCAACGGTGGGGCCGGCGGATCGTTGTTCCTCGGTGGCCTGATCGGAATGATCGCCGGCCTCGACATCGCGGCGACCTACATCGCGGCCTTCGCGGTGGGACTCCTCGTTCTCGTGTTCGCGCTGGTGAGCCGCTCGAACGCCGACGTGGTCCTGGTCGTGGTCGCGGTGGCGGTGGTGGCGTTGACCGGCCAGCAACCGGCACCGCTGGTCGAGTCGGTCACCGCCGATCCCGACGACGGTGAGCTGCTGGTGGCGCTCGGCGACTCGTTCATGTCGGGCGAGGGCGCGCCCACGTTCTTCTCCGGCACCAACACCCGCGGCCTCAACGAGTGCCGGCGAGCACCCACCGCCTACCCAGCCACCGTCGTGGGCAGCACCAGCGCGGCGATCCCCGACGACGTGGTCTTCGTGGCGTGTTCGGGGGCGGTGGCCCGCCATCTCCACGCGGTGGCCCAGCATCGCGGCGAACCCGACGGCGAAGTGGTGCGCACGGGCGCCGACGGTTCGTCGAGCGAGGTGGTGGACGGGCTGCCCCAGATGGAGAACGTCCAGTGGCAGCTCGGCAACGCCGGGCTCACCGAAGCGGACGTGAAGGTCGTGCTGGTGAGCATCGGCGGCAACGACGCGCTGTTCGGGGTGCTCGTCCAGACCTGCGTCCTGCCGGGGAGCTGCGCCGAGCTCGGGCAGGCGTGGATGGACTGGCTCGAAAAAGTCGACGTCGCCGTGTCCGAGGCCTACGGCGCCGTGCGTGCCGCTCTCCCCGAAACGCGAGTGGTAGTCGTGCCCTATCCGATCCCGATCGAGCGCCACAAGGGTGACTGCGGCTACTCGCCGTTCGTGGCCGCCGAGCACGAGTTCCTTGTGGACTTCACCCGCCAGCTCAACGTCGTGCTGGAGCGCCGAGCCGCGGCGCACGGCTTCTACTTCCTCGCCGAGATGGAGACCGCACTCGAAGGCCAGCAGCTCTGCGACGAGGGGGTCGACCCTGACGACGCCGGCGTGAACTTCCTGGCCCGCAACGGCGTGGAGGGGGTGTTCGAGCAGGAGATCAACCCGCGCAACTGGTTCCACAACAGCATGCACCCCAACGAGCGGGGCCACGAGACGATGGCGGAGGTGGTCGAGACCTGGCTCGAGGAGAACGGGGACCTCGAGGTCGAGTCCGGACTGGAGCCCAGTGCCGAGTTCGAGCCGACGGCCGAGATGGGCGATGAGTGTGTCGGTGAGCCCGACCTCAAGGGCTGCGCGGGGGAGTGGGCCCGCCGCGAGATGGGTCGGTTCCTGGTCTGGCCCGGTTCGCTGCTGGCGGTGATGGCTTTCGGCGCCTGGCTGCTAGCTCTGGCGGTGGTCGAGAAGTGGCGGGCCCTGCGGCCGGTGGATCACTTGCAACTCGCAGAACTCGTCGAGGCCGCGCCGGCCGTTCTCGACACCGATACCTGACCACTTGACGCCCGAGAACGGTTGGTGTGGAGCGACTTCGAGGTGAGTGTTTATCCACGCGGTCCCGCACTCGAGTCGATTGGCAACCCTCTCCGCTCGATCGGGATCCGACGACCAGACAGAGGCACAGAGGCCGTAGTTGGTGCCGTTGGCCGCCGCGACTGCGTCTTCGACGTCGCGATAAGCCACGACGGGGAGGACGGGGCCGAACTGTTCCTCGTCGACCACCTTGAGACCGTCGTGGGCCCGATCGATGATGGTGGGCGCGAAGAAGTATCCCGGTCGGTCGAGCCTGTGTCCTCCGGCGACGGCGCGGGCACCGTGGGCCAACGCGTCGTCGACGAGGTTCGTTACTCGCTCCAGTTGCGGGAGGTTGTTGATCGGCCCCAACTCGGTCGCCTCGTCCATGCCGTCACCGACGACGGTGCGCCGGGCGCGGTCGGCCAGACTCTCCACCAGGTCCGCCACCATGGCTTCGGGGGCATAGACGCGCTTGATGGCGATGCAGACCTGCCCGCAGTTGGCGAAGGCGTGAGAGAACAACGAGTCGGCGATGGCGTTGGGGTCGGCATCGTCGAGGACGATGGCGGGGTCGTTTCCTCCGAGCTCGAGCGTCACGCGCTTCAGGTCGGTCGCCGCAGCCGCGGCAACCCGCTTCCCCGTGGCGATCGACCCGGTGAAGGAGACCTTCCTGGGGACGGGATGCGACGTCATCCACTCACCGAGGGGGTCGGTCCCCGAGACCACGTTGAGTACGCCGGGCGGCAGGGCGCCGGCGAGGACCGATCCCATGGCCAGCGTCGACAGTGGCGTGAAGGGCGACGGTTTGAGAACGACGGTGTTGCCCGCCCGCAGGGCCGGACCCAGCTTCCAGCAGGCGAGCACGATCGGGAAGTTCCACGGGGTGATGGCGGCCACCACCCCCATCGGGCGACGCTGCACCTCGATCCGGGCCTGCTTGTCGTTCTGGATGACTTCTGGAGCGATGTCGAGGTCGGCGAAGTAGCGCAGCCATAGGGCGGCGCCGAGGACCTCGAGACGCGCATCGCCCAGCGGCTTGCCCTGCTCGGCGGTCAGGATCGGTGCGATCACCTCGACGGCGGCGACCAGCCGATCAGCCGCCTCACCCAGGGCGCGCCGGCGGGCCCCGTCGTCGCCACCCCAGGCGGCGAGGGCTGATCGGGCGGCCTCCATCGCATCATCGAGCAAGCTGGCGGGGCATTGCGGCGCCGTGGCGAAGGGCGCTCCAGTGGCTGGGTTGACCACATCGAAGTGGTCACCGGCGGATGCCGGCTCCCCGCCGATGGTCATGAGCTCGGTCAAGAGGTTCCTCCGTCGTTGGGGTTGCTTGGCGGCAAGTAGGCGTCGATGACCTGGAACAGACCATCGCGAAGCGCAGGGTCGTCCGTCAGTGGCCCGGCGATCGCGCTTCGGGCCGCGTCGCGAAGCGTGACGCCGTGCGCGACGATCAGCGCGGCAGCGATGAGCGTGCGGGTCGAAGCCACCTCTCGCAGGGTCCGCGACTCAAGGCGCCGGATCGCTTGCCCGAGATGCACGAGATCAGCGGCCAGCCGGTGGTCCACTCCCGCTTCTCGGGTGACGATCTCGATCTCGGCATCGGGTGGCGGGAAGTCCAGCTCGATGGCCAGCATTCGCTGGCGGGTGGAGTCCTTGAGGTCCTTGAGCACACTCTGGTAGCCGGGGTTGTAGGAGACGACCAGGCAAAACCCCTCGGCCGCCTTCAGCGTGATGCCGAGACGCTCGAGCGGGAGCTGGCGGCGGTGGTCGGCGAGCGGGTGGAGGACCACCGTCGTGTCCTGCCTGGCTTCGACGACCTCGTCGAGGTAGCAGACGGCCCCGGTCTTCACGGCTCGGGTGAGGGGGCCGTCGACCCACACGGTCTCGCCGCCCTCGAGCAGGTGGCGGCCCACGAGGTCGGCCGCCGAGAGGTCGTCGTGGCAGGCGACGGTGATCAGGGGGCGTCCCACCTCGTGGGCCATCGCCTCGACGAAGCGCGTCTTGCCGCACCCCGTGGGGCCCTTGAGCATGACAGCCAGCCGTTGGGCGAATGCGGCGTTGAACAGCTCGCACTCGGAGCCGATCGGCAAGTAGAACGGCGGGGCGCCCTGAGTCATGATGACCTTTCGACCGTGGCAGGGTGCAGGCGGCGGCGTCGCTGGCGGAGGACCCGGTGCTGTTCCGAAGATCCCACCGCCGATCGCAGCATCCGTGCCATCGGGGCACGCAGGTCAGGCCAGTTGGATGCCGATGCGTAGGCCGCGGAACCGAAGACGTCGCGGAGCTGGCGGGTCGGCGAGGCCGAGCCCACCGAGAGGCAGAGACAGCCGATTCCCTGCCATCGAGCCTCGCTCAGGGCGCGGCGGGTGTCGCCAGATGCGTAGGCGCCTTCGTATCCATGGTCGTAGGCGAGGCCGTCGCTGATCACGATGAGCAGGCGGTGCTGGGCGTGACCGTCGCGAGCCAGGATTGTCGTTGCGCACCTGACCGCGGCCCCGAGCCGGGTGAAGCCCTGTGGCTTCAGTGAGGCGAAGCGCTCGAGGGGCGCGGCTCCCCACGACTCGGTGAATCGCTTGAGCGCCAGGAGGTAGACCTCGCGGGGCCCATCGGACAGGAATCCATAGGCGGCGCAGCGGTCACCGAGCCCGGCCAGAGTGGCCACGATGCGGATGGCGGCATCGCGCTGGTGTTCGTGGATCGTCCAACCCGCGGGGGAGGGGTCGGCCGCTGAGCCCGAGACGTCGAGCAGGACCAGTGCGGCCAGGTCAGGCCGCGATGGACGGGACTCGATGTAGGGGCGGTGCTCGGACACGCATCCGGCTTGGTGCTCGAGGAGCATCTCGACGGCAGCGTCGATGTCGATGTCGTCCCCGCCGGCTTGGCGCCGCTGAGGACAGCGCCGCAGGCCGAGCGGGGCCAGCATCCGCTTCAGTGCCGGGTCGGTGGTGGGTGCCGCGAATGAGCCCGTCACATCGGCTGTCATCTGGTCGACCACTCGGACGGTGCATCGGTCAGGTTGGTAGATGCCTCGTGCCGCGTCCCATTCCGGATAGGTCTCACCGTCGGATCCGTCGACGGCGCCGATTGGCGGCTCGCCGGACAGGGCGTCGGGGGCACGGGCCTCGCCGGGGCGGCGGGCGGTGCGGTGGCTCGAACCGCTGAGGGTCGGTCGGGCCTCGCCTCCGGCTGACGGGTCAGCGTGCGACAGAGCACCTCGCGACCGACCTCGGAACCGGCGTACGGAGCTGACGAGGCGTTTGAGAGCGCGTTGGGCGGTGGGACGCCACCGGTGATCGGTGGGGTCTTCCTCCTCGCCGTCGTCGGTGGTGGCCTCGAGATCGGCCAGATCGGAGAGGAGAGCGGTCACCGGGGGGTCGAGCGGGGTGCGGGCGTCGGGCTCGGAGTCGCCGTTGTCGCATCGACGGAGGAGGTCGAGTCGGAGGTCGCCGAGCACCGGTGCGGGGTCGGGAACCGGGGCGCGAGATCGAGCCTGGCACAACGAGTCCGACGGATCCGTCGAGCCTGATGGAGCGAGATCGAGGGCCTCGAGGTGGCGAGCGAGTCCGGGGAGGTCCTCTCTCAGCAGCTCCGCGACCCGACGTCCCTCGATGCTGAGATAGCGCCGGGCGGTTCGCGGCCGGGAGAGCTCACCGACCATCGTGTCGCCCAGGCTCCCGGCACCGAGGAGACCAGCCTGGATGAGGACGGTGAGCAACACCGAATCGGGGCGATCCTTGCCCGGCACGAAGATGGTCTTACCGTCGGTGTGGAGACCAGCGGCGTCGGTCACCGCCACCTCAACCCGTCGTCCGGCAACGCACTCGACCAGAAGTCGCATCCGTTCGAGGTCGGATGCTGGGTCCGTGGCTGACGCCTCGTTCACGACCGCGGCTCGCGGGTGTCCGTCGACTGGCTGAGGTAGGTGGCGGAGATCTGGTCGGCGTCCACGTCGGAGGCCGCGTGCTCTCCGTCGATGCGACCCTTCCGGAGCACGTAGATGCGCGAGGCGAGAGCGAGCGCTCTCGGGACGTACTGCTCGACTACGAGCAGAGCGGACCCTCGTCGGACGACCTCGGCCAGGAACTCGAACACCTCGTCGACGAGGTTCGGGGCCAGACCGAGGGACGGCTCGTCGACGAGGACCAGGCTTGGGTCGCGGGCGTAGGCCCGGGCCATTGCCAGCATCTGCTGCTCACCGCCGCTCAGCGTGCCGGCCCGCTGATCGAGCCGCTCGCGCAGGCGGGGGAACGCGTCGATCGCCCGGTCGATGGCCGCCGAAGCGGCGCCCGCCTGGACCACCAGGTTCTCGCGCACCGAGAGGCTTGGGAAGATCCCCCGCCCTTCGGGGATGTGGCAGAGGCCGGACCGAGCCCGGCGGCTCGCCGGCCAGGACCCGGCCCGGTGGCCTCGAAGTCCCACCTCGCCTGCCGTGGGCCTCAGCAGGCCTGAGGCGACGCGAAGCAGGGTGGTCTTGCCCGCACCGTTGGGCCCGAGGAGGGCGACGGCCTCGCCGTGCCCAACGCGCAGCGACACGTCGCGCAGGACCAGCGACCGCCCGTAGCCGGCGGTCACCCCGTCGAGGACGAGGGCATCGGCGCCCTCCGATGCGGCGTCGCTGTCGGTACGGCGTGGCGGTATGCGCGCCGTCGTCGCGCTCACACGACGACCTCCGTGCCGAGATAGGCGGCCCGGACGATCTCGCTCGATCGGACCTCATCAGGAGTGCCCTGGAAGAGCGGTCGTCCGAAGTCGATCACGTGGATGTGGGAGCAGGAGCTCAAGACGAGGTCCATGTCATGTTCCACCATGAGTACGCCGACGCCGTGCTCGTCGACCGCGCGCTCGACCACCTCAGCGAAGCGGCGGGTCTCGTGGGTGTCGAGGCCCGAGGACGGCTCATCCAGCAGGAGGAAGCGGTACTGACCCGCGAGGGCACGGGCCAGCTCCACCAGTCGACGTTGGCCTGTCGACAGCTCCTGCACCGGACGATCGGCAACCTCGGAGAGCTCACATGCCTCGACGGCGGCATCGGCTGCTGCCTCGATGGCGTTCCGCTCGGATCGCCGGGACAGGACGTGAGAGAGAGGTGAGCGGCCGGCGAGCGCACCTTCGCGTCCCAGCGCGACGTTGACCCGGACCGGAAGGGACTCGAACAGCTCCATCTGTTGGAAGGTGCGGCCCAGCCCGAGCCTCGCTCGTCCGCTGACACTGACACCGGCGAGGTCGCGGCCGTCGAGCAGGATCCGACCCTCGGCGGGGCGCACAACCCCGCAGCAGGCGTTGAACGTCGTGCTCTTCCCTGCGCCGTTCGGACCGATGAGTCCGGTGATCGAGCCCGAGGGCGCAGCCAGGCTCAACCCGTCAACGGCCACCAAGCCGCCGAATCGAACCGTGAGTCCTTCGATCTCCAGGCCCGTGCTCATCGGCCGGCCGCCGCATGCACGCGCTCGGGAGCCCGGTCGGTGAGCGGCGACCTCCACCCCGGATCGTTCCGACGGGCGCCGAATGGGCTACGGGGGCCGCCCTCACGGGCTCGTGAGAGGGCGGAGTCAAGACGACGCTGGCTGGCATCGGTGCGGGCCGACGCGACGGCGGCCCAGATCGCGGCCGAGCCGAAGACGACGAGTTGGAGCTGGGCGACATCACCCTCGATGTAGGAGGGCACGACGGTGAGCAGCAGCGCGGCCACGACGGCCGAGCGAAGGGGCCCCCGCCCCGAGATGGCAAGGACCGCGAGCCACAACAACGACGCGAAGGCGTCGTAGCTGTTCTGGTCGGCCGATCCTGTAGCTGCGCTGAACAGGGCGCCCGCGATGCCGGCGAAGAATGCAGCGGCACAGAACACCAACACGCGGGCGGTGTTCACGCTGACCCCGGTGGCCTCCAAACCAGCGGGCGAGTCGGACATGGCCAGGAGCAGGCGACCGAGCCGGCCTCGGCGCAGCACCACGATTGCGGTCGTGCACAGGGCGACGACGATCACCGCAACGGCGTAGAAGCGGGCGTCGGTCGTCAAGTCGAGCCCCGGGAGCGCCGGCCGCGACGCCGAGCGGAAGCCGAACGTACCGAACATGGCGGCCGACGGATAGGCGAGGCGCTGGAGGAGGATCCCGAACCCGAACGTCGCCAACGCCAGATGGACGCCAGAGAGTCGGATGGCGGGTATGGCGACCAGAGCGCCGATCGGTACGGTCACGCAACCGGCCGCGACCAGGGCGATGAGCCAGGGCAGACCGGCCCCGGAGGTGAGGTGAGCGAAGGCCGCGGCGCCCACGGCCACGAAGCCCGCGTGGCACAGCGACACCTGGCCCGATGTGCGGACCAGCAGACCGAGCGACAGGAACACCAGGACGAACACGACGCCTTGTGTGTAGATGGGGAGGCGTGGCCCCACCAGTGAGGGAAGGGCGATCACGGCGACGCCGGCGAGGACGGCCCCGACGAGTGTCGTCGAGCTGCGGCTCACTCCGATGGTGAGATTGTCCCGGGCGACTTGGAGACGCTCGCTCACATGGGGTGTTCTCTGAATGAGCAGCGCTACGAACAGCACGATGAAGGGAAGGCTCGCCGGAACCCCGATCAGCGTTGGCACATCACCGACATATCGCTGCGTGATGGCCGCCAGCACGCCGATCACGAGCCCACCCGCAAACGTCCGGGCCAGGCTGCTGAAGGCGCCGACCGCGGCGGCACCGAAGGCTTGGACGACCAGGAGGGTCAGCAGGATGGCGTCGAGGCCGAGCGACGGCGCGATCAGAACACCGGTGGCCACAGCGAACGTCGAACCGATCGCCCACGCCGCTTGGCTCACGAGGACCGAGCTGGTGCCCGACAGCTCAAGGAGGTCGCGGTCGTCAACCACCGCCCGCATCGCCATGCCGAGCGGCGACTTCCGAAAGAACCATGCCAGCCCCGCTGTGGCGGCGAGCGCAACGACGACGACCAGCACCTGGTCCCATCCGATGACGACGCCGAAGAGACGAAAGGTCGTGGTGGGGAGGAACGGATCAAAGGTTCGGGTCGTGGTGCCGTACAACATCTGGAGGCCACCTTGGATGGCCAGCATGAGCCCTACCGTCGCCACCACCCGCATGGCCGAGCTGGCGTCGGCCAGCGCCCGCCCGAGCCTTTCGAGGCCCAGACCCATAGCAGGTCCCACGACGACCAGGCAGAGAGCCGCCGCCACCGGCCATGGGAGCCCGCGCTGGGTGCGCAGCTCGTAGAACGCGTAGGCACCGGCGGACGCCACCGCCCCGTGGGCGAAGTTGAAGACTCCTGACGTCTTGTACGTGAGGACGAGGCCGGTTCCGGCGAGGCCGTAGAGCGCCCCGCTGGCCAGGCCGACCACGACGAAGGGGAGGAGGTTGCTCACTCGGGAGGCGTGTCCGGTTCGGCGTCGGGAATCAGCTCACGGTGCAGGGTGGATATCCGGCGCCGGACGGCGCCGCGGCCGGCTAGGAGCCAGATGGCGTTGGCAGTGGCCGCGCCGGCGATGGCAAGCACCGCCACGTTGGCGGCCGGCACCTGAGCGTCGATGGCATCGTGCCGGTTGGTGAGCACCACGGCGGTGATCAGGACGGCCAGCGCGACCGCGTTCCAGCAGACGACGGCGACGAGGTCGATCTCTCTCCAGGGTCCGAGGCGCCCGGTGGTGGACGCGCCGTCAGCTGACGTCGACACGGGAGGCTGCCGAGGTGGCCGTGGTGTGCCTGCCCTTGCTGGGTTTGGGCGCACGTGGGAGAGCGTGGTCGTCAGGCTCCGATTGCGTGGCGGTGAGGCACTCCTCCAGGCGGTCGAGCTTGCGCCACTCGTCACGAAGGTCAGCCGAGATCCACAGCGTTCCTCCGACCCCGAGCAGGAACAACCCACCGAGCCCTCCTGAGAGGAGATAGGGCAGCTGCTCGGCCGGGTACGGCGTGGTGCTAGCTCCCTGCCACCCGATGACCAGGGCTATGGCGCCGAGGAATGCCACGCCGATGCCCAGCGCCCGGTCCCATTGCAGTCGACACCATTCGATCAGTCTCATTCGCGCCTCCCGATGACGGTGAAGCCGTGGCTTGCTCCGACCAGCAAGATGGCGATGAGGGCCACGACCGGGTAGAGCGCCCACCCCGCTGGCGGAACCAGCCGTTGAGCCGAGACCGGCGTCGGCTCGACCGTCGTCGCCGCTCGGGTGGTCACCGGGGGGGCGACCGCAGAATCGCTCAGCACGGCACCGCCTTCGATGGGAGGTGATACGGCGGCCCCGGCGGAGGCTGTCATGGGCGGAGCGACGTCGACCACGGGGCCGGCCGCTACCGACGGCGCCGGGGGGGCGGCCACATTGATCGACGCCGAGACGCGCCCGAGCACGAACGAGAGGTCGACGTCGCTTCCGGCGGACTCCACCGGAACCACGGTCGAGATCTTGAGCCCAGCGGACACGACCCCGGTCTCCGTCTCCACTGCTTCGAGGTACTCCACCTCGAAACCGGCTGGTTCGAACACCGACTCGAGCACGCCGGCGACGGGCAATGGCGCGACGGTGTCGGCGACGAACAGGCCGTCGGGGCCGACACCGAGACTGACGGAGCCGATCCCAAGTGGATCACCGACTTGGATCCGTCCGATGGCGAAGTCGGTTGAGCGCGTCGTCTCGCCGTCGTGATCCACCGCGGCCCGTGCCACCAACCCCGAGACGGTCAGCTCCCCGAGCGCGAGCTCGGGCAGGGTCGTCTCGGCGGAGGCGTGGAGCGTGCCGTGCTCGTCGCTGAGAGCCAAGGCCGCCGAGCGGAGGCCCGGTGCCATCGCCGCGGCGGCCGACGACCGGGACTCCTCGCTGTGGGCGCGAATCTCGAAGCCGCTCTGCCCGAAGGAGTCGTCTGGCTTCAACGGATGTTCCGACCGGGCCACGAACGGGTACTCGAAGGGGACGACGACTCCGGTGAAGGCAGCCAGGACCGACGAGAAGGAGAGTGGCACCTCGCCTGGGTTGGGAAATGCTGCGAAGCCTTCGCTCACGCCGAGGGTCGAGACGCGAACCTGCGCGGTCGGTCCTCCGAACCCGGCGAGCTGCGCGCCGGTGGGAAGGAGGGTTTCGCTGTCGGCCAACACCAAGACACCGTCGGCAGCAGCAACGGCATCGAACCCCACCACCTCGGCCTGAGCGTCGACCCGCACCGGAGCGATCAGCGCCGCGACCGGCGCGACGACGAAGGCCATGGCGACGCCCAGGGTCCGGCGGCTCATCGGCACGACAGCGTTCCTCCGTTGGGAGCGACGAAAGTTCCGTCGTCGATGCGAGCCGATCCGAAGCACACCCGGCGAGGGCTTGGCTTGCCCTCGTGAAACGCCAGCGGGTGGGTGAGACCGCCGAGATCATCTCCGTCGAGTGACCACAGCCCGGCGAGGAGCGCCTGGCTCGTGGCTGGCTCGGGCAGATCCGCCGCCGCAACCTCGAACAACTTCCCAGAGACCCAGCCGAGCAGCAGGAGGGGATTCGGCTGTTCGGACGGGGCGAACTGCGCCACGGCCTCACGGAACTCACGGAGTGCTGGCGTGTCGGCGACCCATGGTGCGAGCTGTGTCCCGATGACCGAGCCATCGAGATTCGGGTCGGAGGCCAGGTCCGGTGTCGTGGTGTTGGACGCGATCCCGAAGAGGCCGGTGTAGCCCTGACGCCGGCAGGCGGAGGCCACCCGCCGGATGCTCGCCGAGTCGAAGGCAACGGCGATGATCTCGGCGCCTGCCTCCATCGCCGAGAGACACTGACTCGTGTAGTCGGGCTGAGCGATGCTCGGTCGCGCCCGGTACACCGGCTCGAAGCCGACGTCGGTGGCCACCTCGTTCCAGACCCGGTCGAAGGAACCACAGGCGTCTTCGACCTCGGCACAGGTCAATGTGGCCAGCTTGGTCGCTCCGGCCGGGAGGGCGAGCTCGGCCATCCCACGCAGCGATGCCTCGGCATAGGTGTCGCCCGAAGGCGCAGGCGTGAAGTACATCGTGTGGTCGTACACATAGTCGGCTCCGCCCTCGTGCCCGACCACGGGGACCTGCTTGTCTTGGAGGTAGTCGATCGATCCGCGTCCGGCCACGCTCAACACATTCTGCGCGAATGCGATCACTTCCTGCTGTTCCACGTCCTCCTGCACGAGGGCACGATGGCGCGACGAGTCGGCCCGATCATCCTGAACCAGCAGTCGGATCGGATGGCCGTTGACGCCACCGCGGCTGTTCGCCCAGGCCACCCAGATGCGCAGGCCGTCAACGAACGGGAGGGTGGCGGCGCCGAGCACACCGCTGTACGGCCCGATCGAGGCGATGGAGATCTCCGACTTCGGGCTGACGGGCCGGGCGCCTGATGTCGACGCGGCACCGTCAGACGTCGCGGCGGCGGTTCCCGCAGTGGTCTCGCCCGCCGAATGTGTGGCAACGGTTCCGCCCGATGAACCGGCGACTGCCGGTGATCCGGTGGTGGCATCAGCATCAGTCGTTCGCACCTCGCCGGGTGTCGGCGTGGCGCTGATCTCGTCCAGCTCGACACGATCGGCGACGGCGGCGATCTCGCTGCGGTCGAGCTGTGAGCCACACGCCGACGCAACGAGCCCGGCCGCAACCAGTAGCGCGGTGGCCCGGACGTTCAACGCGAACCGCATGCCGCTGCTCAGCGATCCCCGCCGGCGGGATCATCGCCGCTCTGGTCGGGTACTCCGGCGGGTGCGTTGAGCTCGCCCTCCGGTGTGAGATGGGCGCTGTCGGGTCCACCCGGGATGGGGACGCGGGTGCCAGCGCAGGCGTAGTCGGTACCGGGTCCGCACATCATGTTTGTGAGGTACGAGCGGTTGATGATGTCGTCGGGGTAGTCGTCGGCGTGCGTTGCGAACCATTGGATCGGGACGGTGAAGCACACGAGCAGCGCGACGTTGACGGCGCCGACGATGGCGAGGAACCTCAGTCCGGTCTGCTTCCGCGGGGTGGCCTGCAGTCGCTCGAGGCCGCGCTCGGCGATGCTCTGGCCCTTGTCGTTCTTGAAGTAGCGCAGCGAGGCCCAGGCGACGACCACAGCCGACCCGAAGACGATCTCGTAGACCGGGAACTGGTAGTAGTGGCCGTGGAAGATCGTGAGCCAGTCGATCGACCCGGCGTACGAGTAGGTCATCGATCGCATCCACGCGATCTCGAGGACGAAGTCGACGATCATGGCGAAGGCCCAGCCGGCCATGATGGTCCCGAACGCACCCAGCTCGGGCCGGCGCTCCTTGGCTTTGCGCATCGCCCAGTTCACGGCCATGACCCAGGGCAGGAACACGGCGAAGTACATGCCCCACAGGAACAGGATCGGCTCGGCCATGAGCTCGGGGTTGACGCCTTGCCAACCCGGGACGTGGCACTGCGGGCACCCGAGGTTGACGAACTCGGCGCTGTAGTTGAACCACTGCTGGCTGTAGTTGAGCAGTGGGTCCTGGATCATCCACGTCACTCCGAAGGCGAGCACCATGAGACCGTCGAACGTCGGCTTCCCGTCCCGCCGCCACGGCTTGATCACGAAGTGGTACAGGGCGAGCAGCGTGCCGATCACCATCGACACCTCCCACAGCCGGATCATCACGATGTTCCAGGTGGGAGGGACGTCTGGCCCCTTGGGCGCGGCCTTGACGTGACCGCTGAACACCCACGCTGACCAGACGTAGACCGTGAGCGCGATCCAGGCCGCACCGGCCACCGCCCACCACTTGACCGGCACTGCACGCCGGCCGCGCAGGGGTGTCGTGTCGCCGGTGGCGACGGATGTGGCCTGGCCGGCCAGAGCTCCCCCCAACGTCGGCATTCGCCGTTCCCCCTCTTCCACCCCGAGCCGTGTCGGCTCCTAATCAGATGCGGTGTCTGTTGCGCAGGCCACGAACGCCGGTGCTACGTAGTTGACGAGGTACCGGCGCTGGACCTCTTTGTCGTGTTCGAACGTCGTCGGTCCGGTGGTGAGCAAGAAGCTGATCGACGTCAGCCAGTTGATCGCCTCGTCCTCGTCCAGACCGTCTCGCAGCTCGCCCCGGTCGCGGATGATGTCGAAGACGGCTGACCAGTAGCCGTGCTGGACGTCGGCGAACGATGGCGAGTGCCCGATGGCGTCGGCCGTGAGATCGACCACGTCAACGGATGTGAAGACCTCGGCGAGCGGGCTCTTGATCGCGCCGTCGAGGATCGCCAGCTCGGCTTCGGCTATGAGCTCGGTGGACGGCAGCGTGAGGTCGAGCTGTCCCCGCGCCTCGTCGTTGATCCGGCGCGCCTCTCGCGCCACGAGATCGGCAACGAGCATCTCCTTGTTGTTCACGTAGTTGTAGACGGTGGCTCGGGAGACCCCGGCGGCGCCGGCCACGTCGTCCATCGACGTACGCCGAAGACCGCGGATCGCGAAGCAGTCGGCGGCCGCCCGGAGGATCGCCTCGTAGACGTCGCGGTTCGCCCCGTTGCCCGCGCCGTACCGCTGCCACCTCGTTGCGGTGCCGGACATGGTCATGACGCGGGCTCCTCCGTCTCGATGCGTCACGCGATGTGCGTGATCTCGGCCGATGGGCGAAACAATACACTTGACACAGACCGTATAGCAAATAGATAGTTTATGTAGATCGTCTAAATGAGGCGAGGGTGCAGCGGCCAGCCGGGCTGGTGCCGAGCATTGACGAAGGGGGACTGGGGTGGGCGACTACGACCTGATCATCCGCGGTGGTCGCATCTGCGACGGAACTGGCTTGCCCAGCTTCGTGGGGGACCTGGCGGTGAGCGACGGCAAGGTGGCCAAGATCGACGGTCTCCGTCGGGCGACGGCAGAGCGGGAGCTCGATGCTGAGGGGCTGGTGGTCGCCCCGGGCTTCGTCGATCTCCACACGCACTACGACGCGCAGGTGTTCTGGGACCCGTACTGCAGCATCTCGGGCTGGCACGGCGTGACGTCGGTGGTCATGGGGAACTGCGGCTTCGGCTTCGCGCCGGTGCGCCCCGAAGACCGGGAGCGGGCGATGCTGATGCTCACCCGCAACGAGCAGATCAGTCTCGAGGCGATGCGCCTCGGCATCCCGTGGGACTGGGAGACGTTTCCTGAGTTCCTCGACAGCCTCGATCGGCTGCCCAAGGCCGTGAACTGCACGTCGCTGACCCCGCTGACTCCGCTGATGAGCTACGCGATGGGCGGCATCGACGAGAGCAAGACGCGCAAGCCGACCACCGTCGAGGTGGAGGAGATGAAGCGGCTGCTCCACGTCGCCATGGACGCCGGGGCCTGCGGGTTCTCGCTCCAGAAGCTGGGCGAGAACTCGATGCAGGCTGACTACGACGGCACCCCAATGATCACCGACACCATGGACGACGAGCTCATCCTCGAGTTCGGTTCGGTTCTGGCCGAACGGGGTGAGGGCTTTGTCCAGCTCACCTACGCACCGCTCGACTCCAAGCTCGACCTGGCGACGGTGTTCGCGTCTGACCACAACCAGAAGTTCGTCGAGGAGCTGGCTGCTGTCTCCGGGCGGCCGGTGTTGCACAACGCCATCCAGGCCATCGCCGTCTTCCCCGATGCGCATCGCGGTGCCCTCGCGTGGTTGGAGTCGGCCAATCGCAACGGCCATCGAGTGCTCGGACAGGCCGATCACGTTCGAAACTGGTACGAGTTCACGTTCGAGGACTTCAGCTTCGCCGACTCGGCTCCGTCGTGGCGCGACTGCCTCGTCGGGGAGCCGGGCGACGTGTTGCATCGGCTCGCCGACCCCGAGATCCGCGAGCAGATGCGCAACGAGGAGCACCTCCTGGTGGCGCTGGCGCTCGGGGCGAGCATCCCCAAGTTCACCCTGACGGCAACGGGGGGCACGTCGTCGCTCGACCACTACGTCGGCCGATCCATGGCCGACATCGCCGAGACGGAGGGTCGCCACCACGTCGATGTGCTGCTCGACATCGCTCTCGACTCCAAGCTCAAGGCCGAGTTCAAGTCTACGTTCGTGAAGGAGCCCGTCGCCGAGTACAACGCCGAGATCTTGAAGTCGCCCTACACGATGGCGGGCATCTCCGACGGGGGTGCCCACACCAAGTTCTTCATCGGCGGCGCCTACCCCACCGACATGATCCGGTGGCTGGTTCGGGAGGAGGGCCTGCTCACTCTCGAGGAGGCCCACATGAAGCTGTCGTACCTGCCGGCGCACGCCGCTGGACTCACTGACCGGGGGTTCCTACGCGAGGGCTTCCCGGCCGACATCGTGGTGTACGACTACGAGAACTTGGCACCCGAGCCTGACTTCTCTTACGAGCAGGTCTTCGACCTTCCCGGCGGCGACTGGCGACGGATCCAGCGGGCCAACGGCTACCGGTGGGTGCTCGTCAACGGGGAGATCACCATCGAGAGCGACAAGGAGACCGACGCCCGGCCGGGCCGGCTGCTTCGCCACGGACGCGGCTGAGCAGTGTCAACTCAGTCATACCCCGGCGTTCCACTCCCGCCACGGGTGGACGGTTGGCCCGTCGTCGGTGTGCTCCCCAAGCTCCTTCGCCAACCGGTGGAGCAGCTGCGGAGCTTCCCAGCCGCTGGACCGGTCACCAGAGTCCGCGTCGGCCCCCGCGACGTCTTCTTCGTCAACCACCCGGACCTGGCCCACGAGGTGCTGGCGGAGCGAGGCGGCGACTTCGTCAAGGCCGGGCTCGGCAAGGAGCGGATGCGGCCGCTGGGCGGCGACGGCATCGCCCTCGCCGACGGTGAGCAGTGGGCACGCGCCAGAAGGATGATCAGCCCGTTGTTCGCACGAGGTCGATTGGCGGGGTTGGCCGACAAGATGGCGAACACCATTGACGACCACCTGAGTCATTGGGATGAGGTGGCCGATCGAGACGTCGAGGTCGACCTCTCCCTGGAGATGGCCGGCCTGACCTTGAGCGTCTTGTCGGCGACCATGTTCAGCCAGTCACTCGACCCGGCGGAGCGTGACCAGCTCGGTCGCGACTGGAAGGCGGTGATGACCTGGATCCAGGCCCGCGTGTTCACGCCGGGGCTGCCGGAATGGCTGCCCATGCCCTTCGAGCGGCGGGGGCGCCAGGCGCTGCACCGCATCGAGACCCAGCTGAACCGGATGATCGCCGAGCGCGGCGACGGTTCAGCCGACGGTGATCTGCTCGACGCGCTGGTATCGGCCAGCGACGACGGGTACCGCTTCGACGACGTCGAGCTGCGAGACCACGCCATCAACCTGATTTTCGCCGGTCACGAGACGACGGCGGCGACCGTCACCTGGGCGCTGGTGCTGCTCGAGCAGCATCCCGAGTGGGCCGAGCAGGTCATTGACGAGGTCGACCGAGTCCTCGGCGACCGCGCCCCCGCATATGAGGACACCATCCGCCTCGAGGTCACCCGGGCCGCGTGGGAGGAGGCATTGCGGATTGCTCCTCCCGGCACCGTCTCTCCCCGGTCGGCACTGGTCGATTCGGTGCTCGGGGGCTTTCTCATCCCTCGCGACAGCATCGTCCTCATCAACTACGTGGCAGTGCAATCCCATCCGCAGTTCTGGGAGTCGCCCGACCGCTACGACCCGTCACGCTTCCTCGGTCCCGACGCCGGGCCGAGGCGCCAACGGGCCCACATGCCGTTCGGTACTGGGCCGCGGGCCTGTGTCGGCGCGCTCATGGGAACGATGGAGGGAGTGTTCGTGCTGGCCATGGTCCTCCAGCGGTTCCGGCTGACCCTGGCGCCCGGCTCCTCGATGAAGGCCACGATGCGGGGGACGATCCACTTCAAGGATGGTCCCCGGGTGCTGGTGCGGCGGCGGCTCGGCACCAACCTCGGTGCTACCCCGGCACCGGCCGAGGTCCCGGTGTGAACGAGGTGGTGATCGTCGAGGCGGTCCGAACTCCGATCGGCAAGCGGAACGGTGTGCTGGCCAACGTCCACGCTGCCGACCTGTTGGGGATGACCCTTCTGGAGCTGGTGGCGCGCAGCGGCATCGACGCGGCCGAGGTCGACCAGGTTCTCGCCGGGTGCGTCGCCCAGGCCGGCGAGCAGTCGTTTGACATCGCGCGGACCGCGTGGCTGGGCGCCGGACTCCCGATCGAGGTTCCCGGGTCGACGATCGACGCGCAGTGCGGCTCCTCGCAGCAGGCCTTCAACCTGGCGGCGAGTGCCGTTGCCGCCGGAGCGGCCGAGGTGGTGGTGGCCTGCGGGGTGGAGCTCATGAGTCGGGTGCAGCTGAATGACGCGATCCGTGGTCCCGGGCGCCCGTTCGCCAAGTCGTATCTCTCGAGATACGAACCAACCACGCAGTTCGAAGGTGCCGACCGAATCGCGCGCCGGTGGGCAGTCACCCGGGAGGACTGCGACGAGCTCGGCCTCCGGTCCCAGCAGCGAGCGCGCCGGGCATGGAACGATGGTCGCTTCGACCGAGAGGTCATGGCGGTCGAGGTTCCCGGCGACAGCGGCTCTCACGTCTCGGGACGCGACGAGGGTCTCCGCGACACGTCACTCGAGGCCCTGGCGCGCCTCACGCCGGTGTCGAAACCCGAGGGTGTGCACACGGCCGGCACGTCGTCGCAGATCGCCGACGGCGCGGCCGCCGCGCTGCTCACGACTCGCAAGGCGGCCGAGCGGCTCGGGCTCCGTCCCCGAGCGGTGGTGCGTCACCAAACGCTGGTCGGGTCCGATCCCGAGCTGATGTTGACCGGACCCATCCCTGCCACAACGGCGCTCCTCAAGCGTTCGGGGATGGAGATCGACGACTTCGACGTCATCGAGATCAACGAGGCCTTCGCCTCTGTCGTGCTGGCTTGGCAACGCGAGTTCGAGCCCAACCCCGATCGGGTGAACCCCAACGGGGGCGCCATCGCCCTCGGGCACCCGCTTGGGTGCACCGGAGTCCGCCTGGTCACCACCGCATTGCACGAGCTGGAGCGCACCGGCGGTGGCCGTGCCCTCATCACGATGTGCTGCGGTGGCGGGCTGGGGACGGGAACCATCATCGAGGCGCCGTCATGACCGCGTCGGGGCCCGACCCCCAAGCGCCCCGGCTGGCGCCCGTCGAGGAGTGGGACACCGACGTGGCCGCCACACTGGCCAAGACGATCGAGCGCGACGGTACTCCGCTCAACGTCTTCACCACCCTGGCTCACAATCCGCGCCTGCTGAAGCGCGTCAACGTGCTCGGTGGCCTGTTCCTCACTCGCTCGTCGCTCCCACCGCGAGACCGGGAGCTCGTGATCCTCCGGGTCGGAGCCCGCTCCCTGTGTGACTACGAGTTCGGGCATCACGTTCTCATCGGTCGCCAGGCCGGCCTCACCGATGACGAGATCGAGGCGGTAGCGGCTGTAGGAGATGAGCGGGACTGGCCCACAGCCGACGCCGAGCTGCTGGCGTTCACCGACGAGCTGCTCGACCAGTGCAGCCTCGGCGACGAGACCTGGGAGCAGCTGTACCTGCGGTTCCAGCCCGACCAGCTGGTCGAGCTCGTTGCCCTCGTGGGCTTCTACCGGATGCTGTGCGGGGTGCTGAACACCTGTGGGGTTCAGCGGGAAGCGGGCGTCCCGGGCCTTCCGGCCGTGGCTGTCGAGTCTGAGCAAAGGAGACACTGATGGATGTCGGGATGAGCGTGTACTTCCAGAGCCCGTCGTACCTCGAGGAGGAGAACGACGGGCTCGGAACGAGCGATCACCAGCTGTACCGCGAGGAGCTCTCCCTGGCCGCGATGGCCGAACCCTTGGGCTTCGACAGCATCTGGAGCGTCGAGCACCACTTCACCGGCTACACGATGACCCCGGGCGTGCTCCAGTTCCTCGCTTACATGGCGGGTTCGACGACGAGCATCACCATCGGATCGATGGTGGTCGTACTGCCCTGGCACAACCCCGCCCGCGTCGCCGGTGAGGTGGCGATGCTCGACAACCTATCTGGTGGTCGGTTCGTGCTCGGCCTCGGCCGCGGCCTCGGCCGCATCGAGTTCGACGGCCTCTCCGTGCCCATGGACGAGTCGCGGGGGCGGTTCGTGGAGGCGGCCGAGCTACTTCTCCAAGGGCTCGAGCAGGGCTACATCGAGTACTCGGGCGAGTACTTCACCCAAGAGCGACGCTCCATCCGTCCGGCACCCGTCCGCTCGTTCCGCGGGCGCACCTACGCGGCGGCCGTCTCGCCGGAGTCGCTCGAGATCATGGCCCGCCTCGGTGTCGGCCTTCTTGTCGTACCGCAGAAGCCGTGGGAGCAGACGGTCACCGAGCTCGATGCCTACGGGGAGATGTTCCGTGAGCTCAACGGCCACGAACCGCCCCTGCCCATCGTGGCGTGTCAGATCTACTGCGACGAGGACGGCGATCGGGCCGAAACCCTCGGCGAGCGCTACATCTGCAACTACTACGCCAGCGTGCTCAAGCACTACGAGCTCGGCGGCGATCACTTCGCCGAGACCAAGGGCTACGAGTACTACAAGAACATCGCCGCCAGCATCCAAGAGCACGGTGACGAAGAGGCCAAGCACTACTACACGAACCTCCACGTCTACGGAACCCCCGACGAGTGCGTTGACAAGATCGCTGACATCCGCGACAAGGTCGGGTGCGACCACTTCATCGGTGTCTTCCGCTATGGCGGGATCGAGTACGACGACGCGCTGAGGAACCTCCGCCTCTTCAAGGACAAGGTTCAGCCTCGGGTCAAGGCCATGTGATGGCGGCCCGAAGCTCGACGGTCACCGCCGAGATCCCGCCGGTCGACCTCGTCTCGGTCGAGGCGACCCGCGATCCGTACGCGGTGCTGGGCGACCTTCGGCGTCGAGACCCCGTCCACTGGAGCGGCCGGCACCGAGCGTGGATACTCACCCGCCACGCCGATGTGCAGGCGGCCCTCACCGACGACCGCCTGTCGACCGACAACATCACGCCGCTCCAGGCCAAGATGTCGGCCCCGGAGCAGAAGCGGTTCACCCCCGCGGCCCGCATGCTCGGCTCGTGGATGCTCTTCAACGACCCGCCCGTGCACACCGCCCTGCGGACGCCCGTGCGCTCAGCGTTCACACCTCGATCGGTCGACGGCTTGCGACGACGCCTTGTGGTCGCCGTCGATGACCTGCTCGACGAGCTCATCGCTCGCGGCTCGGGCGACTTCGTCGAGCTGGTGGCGTTTCCCCTCCCGGCACTCGCCATCGCCGAGCTGCTTGGCGTCCCGCGCCACGCGCACCGGGAGTTCCGCGAGTGGTCCAGGCTGCTGGGCGCGCTGGTCGTGGGCAAGGTCAGCGACGAACGGGCGTGGCAGAAGGCCATGGCTGCCGCCGAGGGATTCAACGAGCTGTTCGGCGAGCTCATCGAGCGATACGAGCGGAAGCCGGCCGACAACCTCATCTCGGCCCTCGTGTCGTCATCGGGGACGGGTGGCCTGCAACGAGATCAGCTCGTCGGGGCCTGCACCATGCTGCTGTTTGCCGGCCATGAGACCACGACCAACCTGATCGCCAGCGGCGTCCTCGCCCTTCTGACTCATCCCGACCAGCGCGACCTGATCGCAGCCCAGCCATCGGTGATCGACACTGCGGTGGAAGAGATGGTCCGCTACGACGGGCCGGCGAAGATCGTCGTGCGGCGGGTTCGCTCCGACCACGACCTCGACGGCCATGCCCTCCGCGCCGGGCAGCCGGTCTTCATCGCCTTGGCCGCCGCCAACCGCGATCCCGACGTCTTCGACGATCCGGAGAGCTTCGACGTCCGTCGCGACCCCAACCGGCACCTCGGGTTCGGATGGGGACAGCACTTCTGTCTCGGGGCTCACCTGGCCCGGGTGGAGACGGCGGTCGTCGTCAACCGCCTGTTGGAGCGACTGCCCGGCATGCAGCTGGGGTGCAGTGCGGCGGCGCTTGAATGGCAAGCGAACATCGTCGGGCGGTCCCTCAAGTCGCTACCGGTGGCGGTCGCATGACCGAGCGACTGCCGCTGGGAGGTGTGCGGGTCCTCGAGCTTGGGCTGTGGGTGGCTGCTCCGGCCGCGGGCGGCATCCTGGCCGACTGGGGTGCCGACGTGGTGAAGATCGAACCGCTGGGCGGCGAGCCGATGCGGCACGTACTCAAGCTCACCGAGGGGCGTGCGGTCCACCGCACGCCCTTGTTCGATCTTGACAACCGCGGGAAGCGCAGCATCGAGCTCGATCTCCGCCACGAGCGCGGCCGCGATCTCCTTCAGCATCTGCTGACGGAGATCGACGTGTTCGTGACCAACCTGCGCCCCGGCGCGCTGGATCGGCTGGGCCTCGACGCGGCGACGGTGCTCGAACGCCACCCTCGTCTCGTCTACGCGGCAGTGAGCGGCTATGGCCTCGCCGGACCCGATCGCGACCGGGCCGGCTACGACGTCGGCGCCTTCTGGGCCCGCTCCGGTGCAGCCGGGATGATCGTTCCGCCGGGGGAGGAGCCACCCAGCTCCCCGACGGCGTTCGGTGACCACCTCACTGGAGTCACGATCGTCGCGGGAATCATGGGGGCCTTGTTCGACCGTGAGAGGACGGGCCGTGGCCAGCTGGTCTCGACGTCGCTGCTGCGAACCGGCGTGTACGCGGTCAGCGCTGACCTGGCGCTGCAGGCGTACTACGGGCGTCGGTCGGAGACCCGTCGGCGCGACGAAGTGGGGAACCCACTGCTCAACCGCTACCGCGCCGCTGACGGGCGCTGGTTCTTCCTCATCGGCATCGAGTCAGACCGGCACTGGCCCCCGCTGGCAAGGGCAATCGGGCGCTCCGGGCTGATCGATGACGACCGCTTCCGCGATGCACGGTCTCGCCGCCACCACGCTGGTGAGCTCGTGGCGCTTCTCGACGAGGCGTTCGCCACTCGTGATCGCTCGAAGTGGGCAGCACGCTTCGATGACGAGGGGGTCTGGTGGTCGCCCGTGAACAGCGCCGAGGACATCCTCGCCGACCCGCAGGCGGTGGCGGCCGGAGCCTTCGTCGACGTGCCCGACGGAGACGGCACGGGGTACCGGTCGGTGGCGACGCCGGTCGACTTCTCGTCGGGTCGGGCCGGACCCCAGGGTCCGGTACCAGCCGCGGGGGCGCACACGGCGGCGATCCTCAGCGAGATCGGTGTCGGTTCCGAGGAGCTGGCGAAGCTGCGCGATGAAGGGGTGGTGGGCCATGAGTGAGCTCACCGATCTCCGTTCAGCTCTCCAGCGAGCCGCGCCCGACCCAGCCTGGGATCTGCCGCACCATCGCCTGACCTACGAAGGGGCCATGGCGCGGCTCCCGGTGGCCGACAACGTCGAGGTGGTCCCGACCCAGGCCGCGGGTCTGGACGCCGAGTGGCTTGTCCCACCTGGTTCACGGGCCGACGCCACCGTGCTGTACCTCCATGGCGGCGGCTTCACGATGGGGTCGCTGGCGACCGCCCGACCTCTGGCCAGCCGGGTCGCGGCCGCTTCCGGCCTACGGGTGCTGACCCTCGACTACCGACTCGCCCCCGAGAATCCGCACCCGGCCGCGCTCGACGACGCGGTCGACGGACTCGAGTGGCTTCGCGAGACGGAGGGCGGCACCATCTCCCTGTGCGGCGACTCCGCCGGCGCGGGCTTGGCCATCTCCCTCGCGCTCGTGGCGCGTGACCGGGCGCTACCGGCGCCCGTCGCGGTGGCGTGCATGTCGCCGTGGGTCGACCTGGCGCTCACGGGTGCGTCGGTCGACACCAACGCCTCCACCGATCCTCAGATGCCCCGGTGGTTGCTCGAGCGCTTCGCCTCGATGTATGCGAAGACCTCTGGCGTGGAGGGCCCGTTCGTCTCGCCGTTGCATGCCGACCTTGGGGGGTTGCCTCCGCTTGTCGTGCAGGTGGGTACCGGCGAAGTGCTGCTGGACGACGCGCAGCGGCTCGTGGCTCGCGTCCGACACGCGGGGGGCGATGCCACGATCGATCGCTGGGACGGCTGCTTTCATGTGTTCCAGGCCATGTCCCCGATGTTGCCGGAGGCAGATCGGGCGGTCACACGGCTCGGGATGTGGCTGGCCGAGGCCGCCGCGGTCGTACGATGAGGCGGCACGAAGGGCGGGCGGTCCTCGTCGTCGGTGGTGGTCAGACGCCGGGCGGGACGATGGGCAACGGACGGGCCGCGGCGATCCTCTATGCAAGGGAGGGAGCCGATGTCTACGTAGCCGACCGCGACGTCGAGTCAGCGGAGGCCACCTGCGGACTCGTCGCCAGCGAGGGAGGCGCTTCGCATTCCGGTTTCGTCGACGTGACGGTCGACGCAGACGTTGCCCAGCTCGTCGACGCCGCGCTCGCCGCACTCGGCCGGATCGACATCGTGCACCACAACGTCGGCACGGCCAGCGGAGACCGGGGGGCTACGTCACTGCCCGAGGCCGACTGGGACCGCATCGTCGATACCAACCTGAAGGGGGCGTGGCTGACGGCCAAGCACGCGCTCCCGCACATGAGGGCGGCGGGGCGGGGGACGATCGTCTACATCTCGTCGATAGCGGCGGTGACGACTCTCAACATGATCGCCTACACGGCTTCCAAGGCCGGCCTGAACGCCCTCACCCGGCAGCTAGCGATCGCCAATGCCCGCTTCGGCATCCGCGTGAACGCGGTGATGCCCGGCATGATCGAAACGCCGATAGCCATCGAAGGCCTGGCCGCCGCGACCCGGAGGAGCAGTGAGGAGATCGCCGCCGAACGGCACGCGTCGGTGCCGCTCGGCCACATGGGAACCGCGTGGGACGTCGCGCACGCGGCGTCGTTCCTGGCCTCAGACGAAGCCGCGTTCATCACCGGCGTGGTGCTGCCGGTCGATGGCGGCCAAACGTGCCGGGCCGGCTGACAACGGGGAGACGCTCACGATGCGAACCAGTGGTGCAGTTATCGGAGGGGTGGCGATGACAAGGTTCGGGAAGTTCCCGGAGACGTCCGTCCGGAGGCTGGCCGCCGAGGCGGTGGAGGCCGCCCTCCGCGACGCCGGCCTCGTGGCCAGCGACATCGGGTTCGTGGCGTTCGCCAACGCGGTCGGTGGGCTCCTCCAGGGCCAAGAGATGATTCGGGGACAAGCGGCCCTCCGCCACACCGGACTGTCCGGCACGCCGATGGTGAACGTGGAGAACGCCTGCGCGTCGTCGTCCACCGCCTTCCACCTGGCGTGCACGGCCGTGGCGAGCGGAGCTGTCGAGGTCGCGATGGCGGTGGGCGCCGAGAAGCTCACCCATCCCGACAAGGCCGTGACGTTCGCCGCCATCGGGACAGCAACCGATCTCGAGCAGTCAGCCGGCCCGGGGTCGGGCCACCACGACGCCGGCGATGGCGCCAAGAAGTCGGTGTTCATGGACATCTACGCCGATAAGACGAAGGCGTACATGGCGCGCTCAGGGGCGACCGCCGAACACTTCGCGTTGGTCGCTTCGAAGAACCACGACCACGCTGGTGCCAACGATCGAGCGCAGTACCGCGATCCGGTGAGCATCGAAGACGTGTTGGCCAGCCGCGAGGTGTCGTGGCCTTTGACGCTCCTGATGTGCGCTCCGATCGGTGATGGTGCCGCCGCGGTGGTCGTGATGTCGAAGGAGCGGGCTCGTCGAGCCGGAAGCGACGCGGTTGCCGTTCGGGGAGCGGTTCTCGTGTCGGGGCATGATCGACAACCCGGCGACGCCACGGCCGCCGAACGCGCCGCCTCCGCGGCCTACGAGCATGCCGGTGTGGCGCCGACCGACATCGATGTAGTCGAGCTGCACGACGCCGCCGCTCCGGCGGAGCTGATCGCCTACGAAGAGCTCGGTCTCTGCGGACCAGGCGACGGACCAGCGCTGCTCACCTCGGCGGCCACCAGGCTGGGCGGCCGAGTTCCGGTGAACCCCTCGGGGGGTCTCCTCTCACGCGGTCATCCAATCGGCGCCACCGGTTGTGCCCAGCTGGTCGAGCTCGTCGACCAGCTGCGAGACCGCGGCGGTCTCCGGCAGGTTGAAGGAGCGCGACTGGCCCTGGCTCAGAATGGCGGTGGCAACCTCGGCTCGGACTCCGCCGCCCAGGTGGTGACGATCCTCGAGCGCTGGGCGCCATAGACGCCGCCAGGCATTCGCCATCTCTCAACGTCAAGCGGCGCGGCGGAGCAAGCTGCCGACGATCTCGAGTAGGGCCCACCGCGTCATGCGTTCACCGTTCCAGGCTGGCCCGGCGTCGCCAGGACGGGCGCGTCCCACCGCGACCTCCCAACGCCGGCCGTCTCCGCCGTTGTCAGGCGGGCGGTTGCGCACGACCCGGCCGGATCGGGCCACGAACTCCCAGTCGCCCGAGTCGGTCCGCGGGCGCCCGGTTGGCACCCGGATCGTCCATCGTTCGTCGTGCACCAGCTTGTGATGGTGCCAGCAGAGGGCAACAAGGTTGTCGAGATCGGTGGGCCCACCGGCCTCCCATTCCATGACGTGGTGCACTTCCAGGAACTGCTGGGCGTCGCAACCCGGGAACCGGCAGCACGCTGAGTCGCGCACCATCACCGCTCGGCGCTGCGCGGCGGTGGGCGAGCGTCGGCGGCGACCCACCGCCAGAGGCTCGCTCCCGGCGGTGAGGACGGGCACGATCGTGGCGTCGCACATCAACCGGCGCAGCACCGACGGGCCTAGGTGGACACCACCCTCGAGGTGAGCCGAGGCATCGCCGCGGGCCGGTACCTCGGACACGTCGAGGCGCACCACGAACTGGTGGCGATCAGCTCCGGATCGAACGCCGTCCTGGCCGGCCAGGGCGGACATCGCCATCCGTACGAGCTGCTCACCCCGGGCGACCTGCGGCTCCCGGCGCGCCGCCTCCCCGGCCGGTCCGTCGGCCGCGTCGGCGCGCTCGCGGCGGATCTGGTGGCGGGCCGCTTCGAGCGCGGCGATGACGACGGCGTCGTCGTCGGCGCGCAGGTTGGCGTTGACGCGGAGGCGGCGGTCGTCGTCCCACCGCCAGAAACACCGGCTGGGCGCCTCGGCAGGATCGGGCCGCGCCTGGTTCCATGCGTCGGTCGGGGTCACCCGAGCCAACCCGCGGCAGGCGCGCTGGAGCTGGGGGCCGGTGAGCCCGTGGGCCCAGTGGAGCAGCATCGCTTCGTTGTCGGGCGTGACGACCCCTGCCGCGCAGGCGACCTGCGAGGACGACAGCGTGCCATCGGCGAACGCTGTCGCCAGCCGGGGCGCGCCGGGAAGCGCCCGCGCCAGCGCGACCACACGTCGGGCGTCCGCCGACATGAGGCCGGTGCGCCACGACACGTAGTGCCCCAGCGACCGCATGCCGCCCTGGCCCCACACCCTGCGCCGATCCACCGCGGCCACGACCGCCGCTCGCATGCACTCGAGCCGCGCGATCTCGGCCGACACCGAGGACAGCAGGTCCTCGAGCTCATCGGCCGGCAACCCATCGAGATCGACCGACGAGCCGTCGGCCAGCGGCACCGTCGCCGAACCGGGATCGAACATATGTTCGACACTAGACCCGGCCTGTGTCGGCTTACTTCACGTCACGGCAGGGGCCGGCATGCCCGCTCGCTCATTCCGCAGCGACCAGTACTCGCGCACGGCCTCCGGCCGGACGTCGATCGGAAGGGCCGAGGCGGCGGCCGCCACCTGCTCCGTCCACCCCGCCAGCAGGCGGTCGGCCTCGGCCCATGCCTCGGCGCGGGCCTCGGCGTCCGCGGGCGGTGACGCCAACCACGCCGCTTCCACCGCGTCGCGCTCAGGCACGAAGAGCGGCAGCAGCCGGTCGGGGTCGCGCATCACCGACCGGTGGAGCCGCTCGTGCCGCCACCAGAGGCTGCGCCCGTCATCGATGTCGGTGGGCGGTGGCCCGACGCCGGCGGCATCGCCCACCGCGACCGGCTTGAACAGAGACGTACAGGGCGCGGCCGTGCCCGTCGCCCAGATGACCGGCTGGCGGCCCGCCACGAGCGAGGCCACGAGGGACCCAGTGGTCTGGCTGTTGACCACCCCGCCGCCGGCGTGCATGCACGGGGCCCCCATCCCGCCGTTCAGCGGATGGTAGGTAGGGCCCGCCCCACCGCCCTCGTGGAGCCGCAGCACGGCCATCAGGTTGGCCTCGCCGCGAGCCGCCTCGACCCCCTCCTGCGTGGCGGCCCGGCGGGCCCCGCACGCGTTCACCTCTTCGACCGAGTGGTCGGCGTGCTCGGCCGCGAACGACGGGATGGTGAGTCCGTTGGAGATGCTGCGCCCTCCCCCCTGCACCTGCTCGGTGGCCCACCGCGGCCCCGCCGTCTCCACCACGTACGCGGTGCCGCTATCGGCCACCAAGAAGCTGCTGTGGTAGGAGAAGCTGCGGTCCTCGTGGCCACAACCGCCGCCCTGGCCGTACTCCTCCAGGAGGGCAACCATGGCCTCGACCGCGGCCGGCGCCGAGTGGCCCCGCTCCAACCCCAGCCGCACCAGGTCCATCCCGGTGAGCCCCCGATCGCTCACCGGCGTTGTCGTGAAGACGGCCTCGTTGCCGATGGCGACGCCGGCCTCGTTCACGCCCATCTCTGCGCCCCACATCCAGAACGGCCGGCTGAGCACGCACGCCAACGTGGAGGGGGCCTGGGCCACCTCCACGTAGGTGCAGCAGACCGTGCTCCCCCGAGCATGACGGGCCCCCGCGTGCCACTCGAGCACCTGCGCCTCGTTGGGATCGCGGTCGGAGCTCTTCGCGAACAGGACCCCGTCGGCGGCGACCCGCACCATCGTGTCGCACATCGCCGACCACGCTAACTGGCCGAATTGGCCGCCACCCAGGCCCCGCTGCCCCTACGTCACCGGCTGAGTGGCTCGCCCCCGGCTCAGCCTCAAAGAATTCGCCGAAGTCTGTAACTGCGGCCGGGGCAGCGTGGTCGGAGTCTTCAACACCCACGGGCGAGAGGTGACGGATGGGCAGGGTCGTGATGTTCCCCGGGCAGGGCGCGCAATCGCCGGGCATGGGCCGACCCTGGGCGTCCCATCCGGCCTGGTCGGTAGTCAAGGAGGCCGAGGAGATCCTCGGTGAGCACCTCGAGTCCTTGCTGGTCGGCGACGAGGAGCTCACCCGAACAGCCGACGCCCAGATGGCGATGCTGCTCATGGGCCTGGTCGTGCATCGGGCACTGGCCGACGAGGAGGCGGACGATCCGCCGGTGGCGATGGCCGGCCACTCGCTCGGTCAGATCACCGCGCTCATCGCTGCCGGAATCCTCGACCGCGCCGACGGCTTCCGGCTCGCCCGCGCCCGCGCCGATGCCACCCAACGCGCCGTCGACGCCACACCGAGCACCATGGTCGCCTTGCTGGGCGCCGACCGCGACCAGGCGGCGGAGGCCTGTGCCGCCGCCCCCAACCACGTGTGGCCGGCCAACTACAACGCCCCCGGTCAGATCGTCCTCGGTGGCACGCCCGAGGGGGTCGACGCGGCGGCGGCCCGAGCATCGGAGCTCGGTGTGCGACGGGTTCGCCGCCTGGAGGTCAACGGCGCCTTCCACACCCCCCTCATGGCGACGGCAGCCGAGGAGCTGGGTGGCCTCGTCGCCGAGATCACCTTCCGCGCCGGCGCGGTGCCGGTGGTCGCCAACGACAGTGCCGCACTGGTCACCGACGCCAACGAATGGCCCTGGCGGCTGCTGGACCATCTGATCCGTCCGGTTCGCTGGGACGAGTCCGTTGCCGCCCTGGTCGAGCTCGGTGGAAAGCACTTCGTCGAGGCAGGAGCCGACACCCTGTGCGCCCTGGTCCGGCGAGCCGATCGAAGCCTCGACGTCCGCAGCGTGCTGGCGCCGTCCGACCTGGCGGTCGGAGCTCAGGCGTGACGGCGACGATGCCCGATCGACTGGTTCTCACCCCATCGGCCGGCCGACTCCTGCCTCTCGACGACGACTTGCGGCCTCGCCCCGGTGACCTGGTGCTGGCCGGGCAGGTCGTAGCCCTACTCGAAGTCTCCCGGGCCGAGGTGGAGATCCGCACCCCGTTCACCGGTGTCGTCGGCGACGTGATGGCCGTCGACGGTGAGCGGCTTCGAGACCAGCAGCCGGTGGTCTGGTTGCGGGTCGGTCGGCCACTGGTATGAGGACGGCCACCATCAGCGGTCTGGGAACCGCCTTGCCCCGCACCGTGATCACCAACCACGACCTCACGGCGTGGCTCGACACGTCTGATGACTGGATCCGATCCCGGTCGGGCATCGCCGCTCGCCACATCGCCGACCACGACGAGAGCTCCACGACACTTGGAGCTGATGCGGCCGCCGCTGCCTTGGCCGACGCCGGGCTCACCCCCGCCGACCCCGACCTGGTGATAGTGGCGACGGCCAGCCCTCAAACCGCCATGCCCGGTGATGCCGCCCGCATCCAGGATCGGCTCGGTCTCCGCTGCGGAGGGTTCGACCTAGGCGCAGCCTGCGCCGGGTTCCTCTATGCCCTGTCGTCAGCCTCCGCGATGGTGGCGTCGGGCAATGCCGATACCGTCCTGGTCATCGGGGCCGAGACCATGAGCCGGATCGTCGACCCGGCCGATCGAAACACCGCGGTGCTGTTCGGCGACGGGGCCGGTGCCGTCGTCGTCACCCCTGCGGTCAGCGATGGCCGCGACCCGGCGGGCGTGCTCGGCCACGACCAAGGGTGCGACGGGTCGGCCGCACACCTGCTCGAGATCCGCCCCGGCGAGCGCTACCTCCACATGGACGGGCGTGAGGTGTTCCGGCGAGCGGTGCGGGCCATGGCCGACTCGTCGCTGGCGGCACTGGAAGCAGCCAAGCACACGGTCCACGACGTCGATCTGTTCGTCCCCCACCAGGCCAATGCCCGCATCATCGACGCCACCGCCGACCGCCTCGGGATCTGCCGCGAGCGCACGGTGACCAGCGTCGCGTCCACCGGCAACACGTCGGCGGCCTCCATCCCGCTGGCTCTGTCCGCCGCTCGCGACGACGGTCGGCTCGTCGCCGGTGGACTGGTGCTGCTCACCGCGGTTGGCGCCGGGTTGAGCTGGGCGAGCACGGTCGTGCGGTGGACCTGATGACACCCGACGCCATCGGTGGCGTGGCCCTGGTGAGCGGAGCGTCTGGTGCCGTCGGCGCTGCCTGCGCCTCGGCCCTCGCCGATGCCGGACTCGCGGTCGGGCTCGGATACGCAACCAACTCGGCGGCCGCCGAGCTGTCGGCCAAGGAGATCGAGGCGGGTGGCGGCACGGCGCTGCCTGTGCACCTCGACGTCACCGACCCCGCCATCGTCGACGCGGGCATCGGGGAGGTCACTGACCACCTCGGTCCCATCACGCACCTCGTCACCGCCAACGGAGCCACCAACGACGGCCTCGTGCTGCGAATGTCGGAGGAATCTTGGGCGCGCACGCTCGACCTCAACCTCACCGGCACCTGGCGTCTGGTCCGCGCCGTGCTCCCGGGCATGGTGAGGGCCCGCGGCGGCCGGGTCGTGCTGGTCGGGTCGGTGGTCGGGTCGACCGGGTCACCCGGCCAGACCAGCTACGCGGCGGCCAAAGCGGGCATCGTCGGCCTGGCCCGCTCGCTGGCCCGCGAAGTGGCCAGTCGTCACATCACCGTCAACGTCGTTGAACCGGGCCCCATCGCCAGCCCGATGACCGACGCCCTCAGCGACGCCCGTCGCCACCAGCTCACCGAGATGGTTCCACTCGGCCGGTTCGGCACCCCACGCGAGGTGGCGGCGGTCGTGCGCTTCCTCGCCTCGCCTGAAGCCGGCTTCGTGACCGGCGCCGTGCTGCCCGTCGACGGCGGCCTCGGCATGGGCCGCTGAGCCACGCTCTCATGCCAATCCCACCAACCAAGGAGCACCCCTGATGAACCGCACCGAGGTCCTGGAAGCCATCCGCACCGCCGCGGTGGAGATCCTCCAGGTCGAACCCGACCAAGTCACCGAATCGGCCGCCTTCAGCGACGACTTGGATGCCGACAGCCTCGACGTCGTCGAGCTGGTGATGGCGCTCGAGGACACCCTCGGCATCGCCGTCCCCGAAGAGGACCTCGAGGAGGTCCGTACCGTCGGCGACGCGCTCGACGTCATCGTCGCCAAGCTCGCCGTCAAGGCATGACCCGCGTCGTCATCACTGGCGCCGGCGTCAAGGCTCCCGGTGGGCTCGACGTCGGCGCCTTGTGGGAGTCGGTGCTGGCTGCCCGATCGGCGGTGGGGCCCATCACCGCGTTCGATACCGCCGATCATCCGGTGCAATACGCCGCCGAGGTGCGTGGATACGACCCGGTGGAGTACCTCGGCGCCAAGGCGGCCCGTCGAGCCGACCGGGTCGCCCAGCTCGGTGTCGGCGCCGCCACCGACGCTTGGCGGGCGGCCGGCGAACCCGCCGTCGATCCCGCGCGTGTCGGTGTGCTCATCGGAACTGGGGTGGGTGGGCTCACCACGCTCGAGCAGCAGGTGACCCTGGCCGCTGAGCGCGGTGTCGACAGGGTGAGCCCCTTCCTGGTGCCCCAGATGATGGCCAACGCCTCGGCCGCGCTGGTCGCCCTCGAGTTCGGCTTCACCGGCCCCAACCTCTGCGTGGCTACCGCCTGCGCGGCCGGCGCCCATGCCATCGGTGAGGCGGCGCGCTTGCTCCGCACCGGCGCGGCTGAGGTCATGCTGGCCGGCGGAGCGGAAGCTGCCATCACTCCTGTCGCCTTGGCCGCCTTCTCCCGCATGGGCGCGCTCAGCTCCAACCCGGATCCCGCTCTCGCCAGCCGGCCGTTCGACCTCCATCGCGACGGGTTCGTCATGGGGGAGGGCGCAGCGGTTCTGGTGTTGGAGTCGCTCGAGCATGCCCGGGCCCGCGATGCCGTGGTGTGGGGCGAGGTGGTGGGCTACGGGCTGACCTGCGACGCCCACCACATCACCGCACCAGCTCCGGCCGGCGCCGGCGCCGTCGCGGCCATGCGAGCCGCCCTCGACGACGCCGGACTCGGCGATGACGTGATCACCAGCATCAACGCCCACGGGACCTCGACCCCACTCAATGACGCCGCCGAGTCCGAGGCGATCACCAAGGTGTTCGGAGCTCATGCGGTGCCGGTGACTTCGTCGAAGGGGGTCACCGGTCATTGCGTCGGGGCCGCCGGTGCCATCGAGGCGGTCGTGGCGTTGCAGACCGCGGTCACCGGCCTGGTCCCCCCGACGGCCAATCACACCACGACCGATCCCGAGCTCACCGTCGATGTCGTCGCCGCCACCGCCCGGCAGGGAGCGCCGGGCCCGGTCATGTCCAACTCGTTCGGCTTCGGTGGCCACAACGCCACCCTGATCCTGGGTCCGCCGCCACCTCAGTGACCGCCATCCTTGCTCCAACGGTCTCACCCGGCGTCCGCGATCTCGACGGCCGCCTTGTTGCCTGGTTCGACCTCGACGCGGTGGGATCGGCGGAGCGGGCGGTCCGGGCCGGGATTGCCCAGCGGATTCCGGTCGTCGGTGTCTTCGGGGTGTCCGTCGACGGATCGCCGTCGCCCATCGGCGAGCTGGCCGACCTGCACCGGGTGGGCCGCTTGGCCCGAGCGCTCACCGACGCCTCGGGCGTGGTACCCATCATCGGCATCGTCGCCGGTCAGGTATCGGGTCCGGAGAGCCTCCTCCTTGGGCTGGTCGACTTGGTGATCACCACCGAAGGGGGCCTGGCCTGCGTCAGCGGGCCGGACGAGGTCGCCGCCTGGACCGGTCGCGACGTCACCGCCGCCGCTCTCGGGGGAAGTGACGTCCTCGGCCGGCGCAGCGGCGTGGCCTGGCTCGACGCCACCGATCGCGCTCACGCCGAGCGCCTGGCGGGGCAGGTCCTGGCCCACCTCCCTGACCATGCCGGGGACTCCCGGCCCGTGTTCGCCACCGTCGACCCGTCTGCCCGCCTCTCGGACCGGGCGGGAGTGGTCGTGCCGGCTGACCCCAAGGCGTCCTACGACGTCCGCGACGTCATCGTCGACATCGTCGATGAGGGGGACTTCCTCGAGCTCCGCGCCGGCTGGGCCCAGACTCTGGTGACCGGCCTGGCCTCGGTCGGCGGCCACGTCGTCGGGGTCGTGGCCAACCAGCCGGCGTGTCTGGCCGGAACGCTCGACATCGCCGGCGCCCAGAAGGGCGCGCGGTTCGTCCGGTGGTGCGACGCCTTCGGTCTTCCGCTCCTCACCCTGGTGGACACCCCGGGATACCTGCCCGGCAAGGACGTCGAGTGGCAGGGAATGATCCGCAAGGGGGCCCAGCTCGCCCATGCCTACGCCGCGGCCACCGTGCCGAGGATCTGCGTCGTGCTTCGCAAGGCCTATGGCGGTGCCTACATCGTCATGGACTCCAAGGGAATGGGCAACGACCTCTGCCTGGCCTGGCCGTCGGCCGAGATCGCCGTCATGGGCGCGGCCGGTGCCGTGGCGATCCTCCACCGGCGCCAGCTCGCCGACACCCCCGAGCCCGAGCGGGCTGCCCTTCGGGCCGAGCTCGAAGCCAGCTACGCCGCCCGTCACCTCCGCCCCGAGCCGGCGCTCGAGCGCGGCTACGTAGACGAGGTGATCGACCCTGCCGACACCCGGCCCCGAGTTGCTCGCGCCCTGGCCTCGCTCACGCGCAAGACGGCGACCATCCCCAGTCGTCGCCACGACAACATCCCGCTCTGACCCCCTCCCCCGACGACTAGGAACCCCATGATCCTGTCCGGCAAGAAGCTCGTCATCACCGGAGTGCTCACCGATTCCTCCATCGCCTACTCTGTGGCCCGGCTCGCCCAGGAGCAGGGCGCCGAGATCGTGCTCACGTCCTTCGGGCGAGCCATGAGCCTCACCCGCAGGGTCGCCAAACGGCTGCCCGAACCCGCGGAGGTGGTCGAGCTCGATGTCACCGATGCCACCCACCTGCGGGCGCTGACCGACGACCTCGCCCAGCGCTGGGGACGCGTCGACGGTGTCGTGCACGCGGTGGGATTCGCACCCGAGACATGTCTTGGCGGCGACATCCTCCAGGCCGGCTGGGCCGACGTTGCCACCACCATCGAAGTGTCGGCGTACTCACTCAAGGCACTGGCCGCCGCGTGCCTCCCGCTGATGGACGAGGGTGGGTCGGTCGTCGCCCTCGACTTCGACGCAACCGTGGCCTGGCCGGCCTACGACTGGATGGGTGTGGCCAAGGCGGCCCTGGAATCCACCGCCCGCTACCTCGCCCGCGACCTCGGGCCCCGCAACGTGCGGGTCAACCTGGTTTGTGCCGGGCCGCTCCGCACGGTGGCCGCCAAGTCGATCCCCGGCTTCGAGGAGTTCGAGGACGCGTGGGCGCAGAGGGCGCCCCTCGGTTGGTCCACCCACGACGCCGAGCCTGCCGCTCGCGCCTGTGTGGCCCTGCTCAGCGACTGGTTTCCGGCCACCACCGGAGAGATGGTCCACGTCGACGGCGGCTACCATGCCATCGGGGCTTGAGGCCATGCCGTCCACCTCGCTCGATCCCGCCGAGCTGCTCCCGCACCGCCCGCCGTTCCTGCTCCTCGACACCATCGACGAGCTGGTGCCCGGAGAGCGGGTGGTGGCCCGCCGGCGAGTCGCGGGCGACGATCCGGTGCTCGCCGGCCATTTCCCGTCCAACCCGGTGTTCCCCGGTGTGCTCCAGCTGGAGGCGCTTGCTCAGGCCGGAGCGTGCGCGGTCCTCGCCGATCCGCGCTTCGTGGGGCGACTCCCCCTGTTCGGCGGAGCCGAGCGGGTGCGGTTCAAGCGCATCGTGCGTCCCGGCGACGAGCTTGTTCTCACCGTTGCCATCGAGCAGATGTCGGCCCGCGGCGGATGGGGAGCCGGAGAGGCCCGCGTCGACGGTGAGCTGGCGTGCCGCGCTCGGCTCCTGACCGTCCTGTCATGACGCCCACCGAGATCGGGATCGCAGTGATCGCCACGTTGGGAGGCGCCCCGCCGTCGTCGATGCCAGGGTGGTCTACGTCTGAACCGCGCTGAGTCCATGGAGTGGTCGGCGCCGGTGGCGTTCCTTGACCTCATACATGGCCGCGTCCGCTCGGCTGAGCAGCTCTTCGGGGTCCCGTTCGCCGTCAATCGAGACGGCCGCGCCGATGCTGGCGCTGAGCGGGATCCGTTGCCGGGCGAAGGTGACGTCTCCGCAGATGGCGTCGGTCAGCCGCTCGACGAGCTCGACTGCCTCGAACGGGCCCTGACCCTGGGGGCAGATGACAACGAACTCATCGCCTCCGACCCGGCCCAGCCGGTCCTGGGTACGGGTGGCGCTGCGAAGGCGGGCGGCGGCCACCCTCAGCATCTCGTCGCCTGCGGCGTGACCCAGCTCGTCGTTGATGGTCTTGAGCCGGTCGACGTCGATGTAGGCGACGGTCACCTGCTCGAACTGGCGGAGCGCTCGCTCGATTTCGATGACGGTCGCGGCCCGGTTGAGGCATCCTGAGAGCGCGTCATGGCTGGCGCGATGCTCGAGCTCGGACCGCAGGCGGCTCCGGTCGGTGACATCGGTGGCGCACAGGACGACGCCATCGCTGCCGCCGTGTTCGTTGGCCATCGTGCGGAAGGTCAGCTCACAGCGCCGTTCCTCATAGCCGTGCATCACGCCCACCTCGACGCTGTCGGGACGCCCATCGAGGGCACGCTCCAGTGCCCGTTCGACCGGTGCCCGATCGGCGCCGACAACGCTGCGGATGAGTGTCTCGACGCTGTCCACCGGGCCGAGCAGCGCAAGCAGAGGTGGGTTCGAGTACACGACCTGTCGATCCGAACGGATGTAGCAGATCCCGATCGGCAACGTGTCCGAGAGTCGTTGGAGGAGACGTTCACGGTCATGGAGAGCCTCGAGCTCGGCCATCTCGTCGGAGATGTCGACCATCGTCGACAGCACGCAGCCATACTCGGGATCATCGAGCCGATCGTCGTTGGTGACCTCGAGCCACACGTAGTGACCGTCGGCGTGCCGGAACCGGATGCGCATCCGGAGGCTGCCCGACTGGCGTCGCATGTCCATCCAGCTCTCGATGGCTCGTCCCAGGTCGTCGGGGTGCACGAAGTCCACGGTCGGCTTGCCGACGAGCTCGTCGGCTGACCACCCGACCAGCGCGGTGGTGGCTGCGTCGACCTCGAGAAACACCGAGACCGCATCCCTCCTGATGTTGGCGACGCCGGGATCGGGCGGCCGTGTCGCCGTCGCCGAGGCAATGACCAGCTCTGGGTTCGGCGCTTCGAGCACGACTACGTGGACGCCGTGCTCCGCTCGCACATCGAAGAGGCTGACGGTGGCCAACCGTTCGGGATCGGTCACCAGGTGTACTTCGAGAGTGACGATCGGCTCGGTCTGAGCGCGGGTCCAAGCGTCGATGATCAGGACCCGGTCATCGACAACCACCGCGTCGAGTGCGGACTGACCGTTGAACACGTGCTGGCCGTGCACTGGCACGGTGGCAGGCATCGGCACCAGCAGGCCCTGAACCCCGATGGCCCCGACGATGGTCTCGGTACTCCCGCCGAGCACGCGGGTGAGCGCCACAGCCGCGTCGACCGAGCCGTCGGCTCCCTCGCTCGGTTCCCCCAGCGCCATGCGTCGCTCCATTCGGTGGTCCTCTGGTGGCTACCCCGTCATCGGCAGATCGGGATCCAGTCTGGAATGCATCTTCCTGAAAACCACCTTCCTGGAGACCATTTTCCGTGGTCCGATTCTGTCGGTGACGCCTGCCCCCACACCGGCCGAGGACTCACCTGTCGCTTTCCAACCGCCGAGGACTGACCTGTCGGAATCCGATCGTTCAGTCCTCGGCCGTCACGAAACGACCGCTATTTCCTCGAAGCCCACCGATCCCGACGACTGTGGTGTCGGGCCGGGTCGACCGAGGTGGTACCCCTGCGCGGCACCGGTACCGATGTCGTCGATCGCCACCTTGAAACCGAGGTCGCGGAGCCGGCCGATCTCGGTGGCCACAAGCTGTCGGTCGATGGCGCCGCGTTCGGTGATCTCCAACACCACCTGGGCGGGCTCGAGGCCCGCGGCCAGGACTTCGCGCTGCAGACGATCGCCGGCGATCGACTCGTGCCCGAGCACCTGCGGCGCCACGTTGATGAACAGGAGCGTGTTCTCCGGCAGCGCACCGACGCGATTGAGTACGGCCGCTCGGCACAGGCTGTCGAGCTCGACTGTCCGGTCGAGCTGCTCGGCCACGGCGAACGCCAAACGCCATGTTTCGCCGCATCGGCCGTCCCCTACTCAGGTGTGTGTCAAAAGCATCGGCACGACGCTTCATGAACTTGACGCGACGTGCCGAAATTGCACCGGTTGACCCCCGGTGACGCAGCGTCACCCCCGATCAAGGGTCCTTTGCCCCTAGCGGGGGCCTCGGCTGCTCCTGCACACTCGACTCATGCCGCTGGTCGAAGGCCGTACCGGGCTCGAAGTCATCCTGGCGCCACGTTGTTGGGAGCTGTTGGCCAGTGGCCGGGTTGGGCGGTTGGGATACATCCATGACGGTGGACCCGAGATCGTGCCAGTCAACTACCAGGTCGACGATGAGACCATCGTGTTCCGTACCGATCCAGGGACCAAGCTGGTGGCCGTACGCCGGAACACCGCGGTCGCCTTCGAGATCGACCACACCGAGCCAGCCGACGAGACCGGCTGGAGCGTCCTCGTCAAGGGCGTGGCCGAGCGGGTCACCGACGCCCGCGAGGTATCGCGGCTGGATGGCCTCGGTCTGCGTCCATGGGTGACAGGGGACAAAGAGACGTGGATTCGCATCCGACCCGACTCGGTGTCCGGTCGGGCTGTGTACCACTTCGGCGAAGCGCAGGAGGACGCTCGCTCGGAGACCGATTGAGCGCGGAGCCGTGCCGCGACCGGCACTCTGGTGTCAGCCAACCGCCACACCAGCCTCGCCGGCCGGAGGATGCATGAAGATCGAGGGTCTCGAGCTGTTGCGGCTTCGCATGCCCCTGGTCACCCCGTTCCGGTCGTCGTCGGCCAGCGAGGCGGTCCGCGACGCCCTTCTGGTCAGGGTGGTCACCCCCAGCGCCGAGGGGTGGGGGGAGTGCGTTGCCTTGTCCCACCCCACCTATACCTCGGAGTACGTCGACGGCGCCGCGTCAATCATGGCCACCTACCTGGCCCCCCGCCTCCTGGTTCACAACGACGTGACCGGCGAAGGAGTCGGCCCGTTGCTGGCTGACGTGCAGGGCCATCCGATGGCGAAAGCGGCCCTGGAGATGGCGGTGCTCGACGCCGAACTTCGGGCCGACGGCGAGTCGCTCGCGGCGCGCCTGGGCGGTGTCCGTGACCGGGTCGAGGTGGGCGTCGCCGTCGGGTTCGAGCCGTCGATCGAGGCGCTGCTCGAGGTGATCGCCGGTCATGTCGACGACGGCTATCGCCGGGTGAAGCTCAAGATCGCACCGGGGTGGGACGTCGAGCCGGTCGCCGCGGTGCGAGAGCGGTTCGGTCACGACCTGGCCCTCCAGGTCGATGCCAACTCGTCCTACGCTGGGGCGGATCGCTCGGCGCTGGCCGCCCTCGACGCCCTCGACGACTTCGACCTGGTCCTGGTCGAGCAACCTCTGGCCGTCGACGACTTGGTAGGTCACGCGGCGCTGGGCGCCGATCTGCGGACGCCAATCTGCCTCGATGAGTCGATCACGTCGACCGGCGCGGCGGAGACGGCCATCGAGCTCGGAGCCTGTTCGGTGGTGAACATCAAGGCCGGTCGGGTCGGTGGGGTTCTCGAGGCCGTGCGGGTGCACGACGTGTGCCGGCAGAGAGGTGTGCCGGTGTGGTGCGGCGGGATGTTGGAGACCGGCATCGGGCGGGCGGCGAACCTGGCGCTGGCCTCGCTCGAGGGGTTCACGCTGCCCGGTGACATCTCGGCTTCTCGCCGCTACTTCGACGTCGATGTCACCCCACCGTTTGAGCAGGTCGGGGGCTGGATGGACCTACCGGCGGGCCCCGGGATCGGGGTCGAACCTCTGGAGGGGGTGCTGGAGGAGGTGTGTGTCCACCGCCAGTGGCTGTCGGCGTCTGGGTAGCTGCCATGCTCTGGCTGGTGCCGCCCGGTTCAGGCGCTGCGGGTCACCATGGTGCCGCCGGCGAAGTTGTCGTGGAGACCCCGCCCGTGGGGGTCGCTGCTGATCTGCACACCGATGACGACCTCCATGACGAAGACGACGACACTGCCGAGTACGGGGACGACGGAGGGGAGCAGGAACGCGTTGCGGCGAAATGCTTCTTCGACGGTGGGGTTGCCGCCGGCGGAGCCGATGACCCGCAGCCCCAGCAGCATCTTGCCTGGCGTCTGACCCCGATCGGACTCGAACCACGTCGAGTAGGCCATGGTAAAAGCGGTGGCGACGAGGCCGCCGATGAGCACGCCGAGCCCGAACCCGCTGGAGAACAGTCCGCCGCCGCCGAAGATGCCGGTGATGACGAGGTTCGGGATGAGCAGGATGAGGCCGTCGATGATGCGTGCCCCGAAGCGCGGCCAGGGCCCGACTTTCTCGTAGGTGCCGTGGACTGGCTCGGGCGGGGGAGGCTGGGGGATGTCGCTCATGGGGCTCCAGTCGGTCGGCGATGACGGCCACGGCCACGGTAATGGGGCGGCGCGGTCGAATCGGCGGTTTGCGCGCTCGGCGAGAGCACGATGCAGCGACGCAGCACGTTCCCGGCGCACTACGTTGGCGCGGCGATGACGACTGCACGACTCGACCTGGGGCAGAAGGCACCCTCCTTCACCCTCCCCGACCAGGACGGCAACAAGGTGAAGCTGGCTGACCTCGCTGGCCGAAAGGTGCTGGTGTTCTTCTACCCCAAGGCACTCACCGGAGGGTGCACGGCGCAGGCGTGCGGCCTGCGTGATGTCGCGAGCGAGATCGGCGACACGCAGATCATCGGCATCAGCCCGGACCCACCCGACAAGCAGAAGCGGTTCGACGATACCCACGGACTGGGTTACCCGCTGCTGTCGGACCCCGATCACCGGGTCGCCGACCGCTACGGCGTGTGGGGTCCCAAGAAGCTGTATGGCCGTGACTACGAAGGCATCATCCGCTCGGCGTTTCTCATCGACGAGGCCGGGAAGCTGGAAGCGGTCTGGTACAAGATCTCCCCAAAGGCCACACCGGACAAGCTGCTCAAGGCCCTCGGCTGAGACCCGGCCGCGCCCCGCGCGGGCCGGCGGCCGGCGGCCGGGCGCCGGGCGAGAGCGCGGCGCGTGAGTGGGGTCCAGCGCCACTTTCGCGCCGCGCTGTGTGGAGCGGGCTGCCCGGCGCGGGCGCGGTCGGGCCGTGTGGCGATGCCGCGGCTACGGGCGCTTGGCGCGACGAAGGGGGCGTCAGGTGCTGTCGTCTCCCGGGACCGGGTGGTTGAACCTCCGCTCGTTCTCGGCCAACCTGGCATTGCGGAAGAAGTAGACGGCCAGTGCGAGACCGCCGATCAGAATCAACCCTCGCCTCCGGCGCCGACGTCGTGCCACCACGACAGGGTATGGCACCTACGGAGCGTCTGGTGCCGCCGTTGGTGCCCGGGGCGGGATTTGAACCCGCACGTCCTTGCGGACAGCGGATTTTGAGTCCGCCGCGTCTGCCATTCCGCCACCCGGGCGTGATCTTGGAAAATCTAGTTGAGGTCCTCGATGGAGAAGCTCACCGAATCGGTCGCCTCCCATTAGTCGTGACCGCCGTCGAGGGCGTGGGCGTGGTCGGTGACGAACGCTTCGATGGGGTCGATGTCCACGTCGGTGCAGGTCATCTTGGTAACCCACGCGGTGACGACGATCGGGACCGGCAGGTCGGGGTTGGGGGCGATGACCACATCGGGCCCGGCCAGCGCCTCGAGGGCCGCACGGTCGGCGTCGTCGAGCCCGCGGTGTTGGACGAGGATGCGCCCCGCCTCGAGCACACCGACCTGGCGGGGACGGGGGAGTGGCTCGGCGAGCACATCGGTCGACAGCGGGCGGGTGTCGTGGGGGCCCGAGGTCGGAGGATCGGTGAGGTACTCGGGTTCCGCGGTGCCAGGGAGGAGGTGGGTGAGGGCGGCCGGATCGACCGTCTCGACGACGGCGTCGCCGCAGGCAGAGTCCGCCGCGTCGATGACGGTGGTCGACGAGGTTGAGTCTGATGCAATCGAGCTGGCGCCGCTGCCTGGCTCGCTCGTGCCATCGCCGCACGCGCTGGCGGTGAGGACAACGGAGAGAATTGCCGCGACGAGGGGCGCTGAGCGGATCACCCGTCCATCCTGGCTCATGGGCCACCGGGCGTTGTGCCCACGCCACCGTGGCCTCCCATCCAACCAGGTCGACCCGGAACGGATGGCAGCAGGGACGAGATCTCTACACTTCCCGCCATGTCACGACGGGCGGTCGAGCGACGGCTTCGACAGGTGGGGGCCCAGCTCAAGAACCTGCGCGAGGAGCTGGCCGTCGCTGACGAGCAGCTCGCCCACCTGACCGAGGAAGCTGACGACGCCCGACTCAGAGCGCTGGTATCGGAGACACCGGGCGCCGACAAGGAGCATCGCGACGCCGATCGCCACGCCGAGGCCATGCGCCGCCACCGGGACGAGGTCGGGGCCGAAATCGTCCGGCTCGAGTCAACCCAGGACGACCTCCTTGACGAGCTGACCGCCCAGTGAGCACGGCCGAACCTCCCAGCGCAGCGGGCTGACCGCCCAGTGAGCACGGCCTAGCCGCCGTTGGGCGGACGTGGCTTGCATTGTCGACCGATCCCGGCCCGGCGCTAACTTGGAGCTTCCGCCCACCCGTGAAAGGAACGCTCTGTTGCCCGTGCGCGTCGTTGTGGCCGAGGACGAGGCTCTGATCCGCCTCGATCTCGTCGAGACCCTCCGTGAGGAGGGTTACGACGTGGTGGGCGAGTGCGGACGGGGTGACGAGGCGGTCGAGCTGGTCAAGGAGCACCGGCCCGATCTGGCCATCCTCGACATCAAGATGCCGGGGCTCGACGGGCTCACCGCCGCCCGCCAGATCACCGCTGACCGGCTGTCAGCCGTTCTGGTCCTCACCGCGTTCTCTCAGCGCGATCTGGTGCACAAGGCTCGCGACGCCGGCGCCCTGTCATACCTGGTCAAGCCGTTCGAGTCCTCGGCCCTCATGGCCGCCATGGAGGTGGCGCTCGGCCGTCACCGGGAGCTGGTGGCGTTGTCCAGTGAGGTCAAAGATCTCGAGGAGGGGCTCGAGACCCGCAAGATCGTGGACCGGGCCAAGGGTCGGCTCATGGACCATCACGGGCTGGCCGAGGCGGCGGCGTTCGAGTTCATCCGCTCGTCGGCCATGTCGGCCCGAGTGACTCTCCGGGCGATCGCCGAGCGCATCATCTCGGGCGATCTCAAGCCTGAGTAGCACCCTCTTCCACCGCTGTAGGGTCGGCCGGCGATGAGCACGGTCATGCTGCTCGACGGCAACTCCCTCACCTACCGTGCCTTCTTCGCGCTGCCCACCGACATGGCGACCGCCGGTGGTCAGGTCACAAACGCGGTGTTCGGGTTCACGTCGATGCTCATCAACCTGCTCCGCGATCACCAGCCCGATGCCATTGCCGTGGCATGGGATCGGCCCGAGCCCACGTTCCGTCACGAGCGCTACGACCAGTACAAGGCGCAGCGCGACCAAGCGCCCGACATCCTCCGCCAGCAGCTCCAGCTCGTCCGCCAGGTGCTCGACGCCGTCAAGATCACCCAGATCGAGTCGCCGGGCGACGAAGCCGACGACATCATCGCCACCCTCGCCACCGCCGGTCGTGACCGGGGCGACGAAGTCATCGTGGTGACCGGCGACCGCGACAGCTACCAGCTCGTCGAGGATCCCCACATCAAGGTCCTCTACAACCGTAGGGGCGTCAGTGACTACGTCCTCTACGACGAGGCCGGCATCGCCGACCGAACCGGAGTGAAGCCCATCGATTACGTCACCTACGCCGCGTTGCGGGGTGACAACAGCGACAACCTGCCCGGCGTCCACGGGGTGGGGGAGAAGACGGCGGCGAAGCTGGTCAACGAGCACCGCACCATCGACGGCATCTACGCCGCTCTCGACGACTGCACGCCGAAGCTGAGGGAGAACTTGGCCGGGTCCGAGGAGCAGGTGCGGCTGAACGCCGAACTGATGCTGCTGCGGCGCGACGTCGATCTCGAGGTGTCGCTCGACGACCTCGATCGCCGGCCTCACGATGCCGAGACGGTGCGCGAGCTGTTCAACTTCCTGGAGTTCCGTACCCTCGTCGACCGGCTGGCCGAGGTGGTTGGCGACGATGCCCTCCGTAGCACCGACGCCGTGGGAGTGCTCGACATCGACGTGGCGACCGTTGCCGATGCCGACGCCGCGGTCGCCGCCATCGGCGACCTGGTCGCGGCGTCTGACGCGCCGTTGGCCTTGGCGGCGTCATGGCGAGGCGATCCGGGCCGGAGCGCGCTGGTGGGACTGGCGCTGGTGATCGACGTCGACGACGGCCAGGTGCTCCACCTCGGCGAGGACCTCCTCGCCGATCACAAGGTGGTCACCTCGCTCGCCCAGGCCTTCGGTGCCGGCGGCCGGCGGGTGGCCACGCATCGGGCCAAGGAGCTGATGCGGTCGTTTCTCCCGCTCGGCATCGACGTGGTCGGCCTCCACACCGACACCGCCGTCGCCGCCTACCTGCTCGATCCCGCCGATGGCCGCTACGACCTCGCCGACCTGGCCGAGCGCTACGCCGGCGTCGAGGTGCGTTCGCCCGATGCGGCCCCCGACGGGCAGCTCGACTTCGGCGAGGAGGATGGCCCTTCCATTGGCGAGCGGCTGGGTCGTGATGCACTGGCCGTGGCCCATCTCGTTCCTCGCCTGGCCGAGTCGATGGATCAGCTCGGCGTCCGGGCACTTCACGACGACGTAGAGGTGCCACTGGTTCGGGTGCTGGCCCGCATGGAGCACATCGGGGTCGGGGTCGACGCCGCCTACCTGCGCGAGCTCAACGACGAGCTCATCGATGAGATCGAGCGGTTGCGCAACGAGATCTGGGAGCACGCCGGCGGCGAGTTCAACGTGAACTCCACCCCGCAACTACGGGAGGTGCTGTTCGACAGGCTCGGGCTCGCCCCTCAGAAGAAGACCAAGACGGGCTACAGCACCGACCAGCAGACGCTGGAGAAGCTACGCGACGAACACCCGATCGTCGCCGCCCTGCTCCGCTACCGCGAAGTCGAGAAGCTGCGGTCGACCTACGGCGAAGCGCTCGCCGCCGAGGTCACCGCCGACGGCCGGATCCACGCCAGCTTCAGCCAGATCGTGGCTCGCACCGGCCGGCTGTCGAGCGAACGACCGAACCTCCACAACATCCCCGTCCGCAGCGACGAGGGGCGGCGGTTCCGGCGTGCGTTCGTTCCGGCCGACGGCTTCGTCCTGCTGGTGGCCGACTACAACCAGATCGAGCTGCGGGTCATCGCCCACCTGGCCGAGGACCCAGGTCTCATCGACGCCTTCGAGTCCGGTACCGACATCCACACCGCCACCGCCGCCCAGGTGTTCGGGGTGAAGCCCGGCGACGTCGATACCGCGCAGCGGTCCAAGGCGAAGATGGTGTCCTACGGCTTGGCCTACGGGATGGAGGCCTACGGTCTCAGCCAACGGCTCAACATCGCGGTGCCCGAGGCCAAAGAGATCCTCGACGCCTACTTCGAGGCCTTCCCCAACGTTGCCGACTACATGGAGCGCACCGTCGCCGAAGCCCGCGAGCGGGGATACACCGAGACGCTGTTCGGTCGCCGCCGGCCGATTCCCGAGCTGTCGAGCGGCAACCGGGCCGTGCGCCAGGCGGGGGAGCGCCAGGCCATGAACGCCGGGATCCAGGGCCTGGCCGCCGACATCTTCAAGGTGGCGCTGGTGCGGCTCGACGCTGCTCTGGAGTCCCGAGATGCTGCCAGTCGCCTCATCCTGCAAGTCCATGACGAGGTGCTCCTGGAGGTGACTCCCGCCGAGCGCGACGGCATCGCCGCGCTCACCGTCGACACGATGCGCGACGCCGCCCACCTGCGAGTGCCGCTCGAAGTCAACGTGTCGTGGGGCGAGTCTTGGGCCGACGCCAAGGGATGATCATCCGCGCCGGCCTCGGTCGGTAGCCTGTGCACATCGGTGCGCCGCCGAGCGCCCGGTGGAAGGTGGAGGACAGCACGTGTCGAGCGAGTTCAAGCCGGGTCACCCCGTCGTCTTCTGGGTGTTCGTGATCCTGCTCACCTTCGCGTTCTACTCCGGGGCGAAAGCCATGGTGACGCTGGACGACTGCGGCGAGGCAACAGCATCCAAGTCATGGAAGATCTGGCCGGGCGAGTGGGAGTGCAACTGACGGCACGTCCAGACGGCCCTTCGTCGCCGGCCCGTCACCACTGGTTCGAGGATGTCGCCGACCATCTCGGTGAGGCCTATCTCCGGTACTCCTTCACCAAGGGCACCACCCAGGAGGTCGCGTTCCTCGTCTCGACCCTGGGGCTGTCACCCGGTTCGCTGGTGGCCGACGTCGGCTGCGGGCCCGGCCGCCACACCCTGGGTCTCGCCGAGCGGGGCATCACCACCATCGGCGTCGACATCTCCGAACGGTTCGTTCGCCTCGGCGCATCAGCGGCCGGGCCAGGAGCCGTGTTCGTCCGGGGCGACGCCTGCCGCCTCCCGCTCCGAAGCGCGGCCGACGCGGTGATCTCGGTGTGCCAGGGCGGGTTCGGCCTCCTCGGCCTCGATGGCGCCGACGGGACGGCTCTGGCCGAGATGACGTCGGCGCTTCGCCCCGGTGGTGGCCTGGTGTGCACGGCGTTCTCCGCCTACTTCCAGGTCCGCTACCTCGAGGAGTCCGACACCTTCGATGTCGATGCTGGTGTCAACCACGAGCGCACGTCGGTGCGGTCCCCGCACGGGGTCGACATGACAGCCGACCTGTGGACCACCTGCTTCACCCCCCGAGAGCTGCGTCTCATGGCCGCGGCGGCCGGCCTCGAAGTGGACCACATCTGGGGTGGCACCCCTGGCGCCTACTCGCCCCGGGCCCCCACGCTCGACGATCCCGAGCTGATCCTCGTCGCCCACCGACCTGGGTGAGCGAGGTGACGGGCGGCGTCGAGGATCGTCTCCCACTGACGCCGTCGCTTCAGTTGCGCAGGTGACGGGCGGGGAGGAGGGGAGTAGCCTTGCCAGTCGGCCCTCGTGCACACCGGCGCGGGGGTGACCCGATTGCCGGGCCCCGCCATCGCAGGGGTACCCGGCCAGCATCCTGACCGACCAAGGCGACTCAACTTGTCCGACAACCCCACGACCCACCCAGCGGCCCCAAACACCGACGACACCCCCGCCACCGACGCTCCCAGCGAGCCTTCGGCGGCTCCACCCGAGGTTCCCGCGGCCAGCGCTGAGGCTCCCAGCGAACCCCCTGCGGCTCCGGCGCCACCTCCCCCGCCCCCACCGGCTTCAGCGCCACCCCTGCCCCCGCCACCGCCTCCACCGGGGGGCACCGGCTCCCCACCGGAGGGTGAGGAGCTGAGCGCCCAGGACGCCGCGGCGGCGGCCGCCGAAGAGACGCACACCTACCGCGAGATCGTGGCCGACGACCTGGACATGTCGTTCGATGATGCCGTCGATGCCACCATCGTCGAGTTCGACGACCACTCCCTCGTCGAGGGCACCGTGGTCAAGATCGACAAAGACGAGGTGCTGCTCGACATCGGCTACAAGTCCGAGGGTGTCATCCCCGCCCGCGAGCTCGACATCCGCTCCGACGCCGATCCCGACGAGGTCGTCACGCTGGGCGACTCCGTCGAGGCGCTTGTCCTCCAGAAAGAGGACAAGGACGGCCGGCTCATCCTCAGCCGCAAGAGGGCCAAGTACGAGCGGGCCTGGGGCACGATCGAGGGCAAGAAGGCGGCCGACGAGGTCGTCACCGGCATGGTGATCGAGGTCGTCAAGGGTGGTCTCATCGTTGACATCGGACTGCGCGGCTTCCTGCCCGCCTCCCTCGTCGAGCTGCGCCGGGTCCGCGACCTCGAGCCCTATGTCGGTCGAGAGCTCGAGGCGAAGATCATCGAGCTTGACAAGAACCGCAACAACGTCGTCCTCAGCCGGCGTGCGTGGTTGGAGGAGACGCAGAAGGAACAGCGCGAGGAGTTCCTGGACAACCTCAAGCCGGGCGAGCGGCGCAAGGGCGTCGTGTCGAGCGTCGTGAACTTCGGTGCCTTCGTCGATCTCGGCGGCATGGACGGGCTCGTCCACGTCTCCGAGCTGTCGTGGAAGCACGTCGACCACCCCTCATCGGTGGTCACGGTGGGCGACGAGATCGACGTCGAGGTGCTCGAGGTCGACCGCGACCGCGAGCGAATCAGCCTCTCGCTCAAGGCGACGCAACAGGATCCATGGCAAGAGTTCGCCAGCGGCCACCAGGTGGGCGAGCTGGTCTATGGCCGGGTCACGAAGTTGGTGCCGTTCGGGTCCTTCGTGCAGGTGGGTGAGGGCATCGAAGGGTTGGTGCACATCTCGGAGATGGCCGAGCACCACGTCGACCTGCCCGAGCAGGTGGTAACGCCCGGTGAGGAGCTGTGGGTCAAGATCATCGACCTCGACCTTCAGCGCCGGAGGATCAGCCTGTCGATCAAGCAGGCGGCCGAGGGCGGCGTCGTGTCCGCCGAGTACCAGGAGCACTTCGGCGAGCACAACTACGACGAGCACGGCAATTACATCGGCGAGGTGTCCGAGCCCGAGTACACCGAGGAGGAAGCCGCCCAGGCTTGGGAGTCCTTCGCCGCCAAGTACGGCGTCGAAGCCCCCGAGGGCGTCACCACCGACGCCCCGCCCTCCGGCCAGGAGCCGCCCGCTGCCGCCGAGGACGCTCCGGCTGTCGAGGCTGTCGAGGCTGCCGAAGGGGCCGACGAGGGAACCGAACCCGTCACTCCTACTGACGCCGCCTGAGTCAGCGCACGAGCTCGAAGCTCGCGAAGAACGGGATTGCCACGGAGTCGTGGGGGTTGGGCTTGAGGTTCAGTGCGCCCAGGCCAGACATGTTCAGGAAGCGCGAGATGAACTGGGCGTTCAGCGGCTGCCCCACGTTTGCCTGGCCATTGAAGTCGACTGGAGCGTTGGGAGCGAAGAAGACACCTTCGGTTCGGCTCGAACCCACGCCCTTGATCGCCGAGGTCTCGCTTCCCTCGGTCCAGAGCGCGAGGTCCTCGAACGGGCTGACAGCGAAGTCGGGGTCCGCTCCGAAGACGTTCGGAGCGGACCAGTCGGCGTTACCGCTACCACCGGTGATGGCGATGTTGGCGCCGTTCGCTGATTGACCGCTGTTGGTGCCGTAGGGGCAGGGCAGCGCGACGCTGCAGTTGGGTCCAGCGGTGGTATCGGAGCGGCGTGCGTAGCTTCCGGTCCCGTTGTTCTCGCCGATGTAGAGCATGGTCTGGCACAGGCTGATCTGACCACCCTTGATATCGACCGGTCCGTTGAGCGTGGCGAGGACGCTGCCACTTTCCCCGAGGGGAGATCGACCATCGCAGGGCAGCAGGTCCGTCGGTGTGCCGACGGCTGAGGCGTTGATTCGGAGCTGGCCGGAGTTGCCATCCACCTTGATGGAGAAGTCGCCGGCGCCGGTGCAGCTGCTCACACAGCCCCGCACGTACACGCGTTCAGCGGAGGGCATCCAGAGTGCTTTGTTGTTGGGAATGTTGATCTTGCCGGTGAAGATCACGTCGGTGGCCTCGGGCCACACCGTCGCCGGGCCCGGCGTGAAGGTGTCGCAGTTCACGTAGATCCGGGATGCCGTGAGGAGGGCGGGATCGACGGGGTCGGTGCAGACGTTGATCTCGGTGTAGCCGGCTGGAAGGACGCCGGTCGTCGCGGTGTGAGCGGTCGAGTGGAGGTTGGCGATCGCCGGGGCCGACGACGGATTGTACTTGTCGTCGACGTGGATGCGGGAGGCGATCGCCCCCTTGGTGACCGTCGGCGGAGTGATGCCGGGGCCGAGCTCGGATGCGGTGTGTGTAGAGCCGACGGTCTCGGCGTACATCGAGAGGATTCCGGGGATGTCGTCAGCGGTTCCGAGAATGCCGTCAGGGCCAGGGGCCGCCTCGTTCACGAGCGACGGCCCCCCGCCCGGCGGGCATGGGCACGGCACCGCCGTGGCGTACACCACGTAGGCCGCGGCCTTTTGGCTGAGGTTGGGGTTGCAGGGCCTGCTGGTGCCGGTCTCGTTGCCGGCGCTATCGGCGTGAGTGATCCCTGGGTTGGTGCCCGACGCGGCCTGGATGATGACTTCACCCTGACCGCTGGTCTGGAACACCTCACACCCGTTCCGCTCCAGAAGGAGCAGTGCGGCCACGGCGCTGGCGTCGACCTCCGTCGTCACCCGCCCGACGGTGCGGATGGTAGAGCGAAGCTCCTCGTTCCCGATCACCGCCGAGAACCCGCGCTCGGTGCTCTCGCGGACGATGACCGCGAGCTGCTCGCAGGGGTTGTCACCGGTATCGCCACCTCCCAAAAGCCCGGAATCCTCTGAGAATGCCGGGTCGGGCAGCTCGTAGCCGCTGCGGATCTCGACGGCAACGTTGCCGTCCGGCGAGACGCCGCTCAGGACGCCCCAGGTGTCCTTGTTGGCGGTGCAGGCTTGGTTCTTGATGAGCAATTCGTCGGGATCGGCCGTGGTGCAGGGGTCGAACCCGAGCGCAGCTCCGCTGCCGGTTGTGAACGTCGCCGTCATCCCCTCGAACTTCGAGCTGTTGGACTCGAGGTAGTCCAACGCTCCGCAGATCCCGTGCCATGGGGCGGGCACGCCACTCGTGAACTCCAATGCCCTGAGCCCGGCGGCGGTGGCGAAGTCGGATGCGCTCTTGCTCTCCTGCCTGCCTTTGCGGACTGCACCGAACTCGAGGACGAACCCGATCGAGATCATCAGCACGACGAGCAGCAGGGCGAACATCACCAGGAAGAAGCCGCGCTCGTCGGCGGAGGAGGTGGCGGCCGTGGTGCCGGCGGCGGAGCGGCGCCTCCGCGTCGCGCTCATCGTTCGTACTCGCCGACGGCCTCGGCGCGCAGCGTCAGATCGGTGGCGAAGAAGATGACTTCGACCTTGGCCGTGGTCGACGCGCTCACCTTGACGACGCCGTTCCCGTCCGATCCGTTCGGATCGTCGACGCCACAGCTCGGTGGGCTGACGTCGGGGACCGTGACGAAGGCTACGCAGACCTCCCCGAGGGTGACGGTGCCGGCGGCGAGATCGACGACCCGCTGCTTGACGACTGCGGCGGCGGCGGCGGGGTCGTCGAAGGCGGACTCCATCGTGGTCCCGAAGCGGGTGCCGTCGCGCACGGCGTCCTCGAGTGACAGCCGCTCGAAGTAGGCCTGACCGAAGGTGATCAGTCCGAGTGTGAGGGCGAAGAACAGCGGCAGCAACAGAGCCGCTTCCACCAGCGCAGCCCCCGAGTCTCCACCCATCCGGCGACCAACCCGGCGACTTGGACGAGATGGCGCGAGATCCAGCGCCGGCGCCGGCCGCGGTTCCGGTGCGTGAATGGCTTCACGTTGTCTCATGCGCCGGCAGGCCTCTCGTCGTGAAGTGGACGTCAACTGATGAGACGCCATCTGAGAATCGTCATGGGGACGTGTTCGCTTGAGGTTTTCAGTGTACCGACGTCCTTGGACGCCGCAAAGGACCTGACGACTCATTCGGCTGCACGCGTCGGGAGACTCACACGCGACGCGCCGCGGTTCGCTAAGGTCCGCGGTCGTGTCATCGCCGGGCCGATGCACTTCGTCCCTGAGTTCCCTTGATACTGGCCTTCAACCGTCGACGATGACAACTGAGACCCCCCGCATTCTGAGAGGTGGAACGTGAGCTCAAGACGCACGCTCATCCTGATCGTCGCTCTGGTGATCGGCGCCATCGCGGCTGTCGCCCTGTGGAGCTACGTCGACGGCATCGAGGATCGTGCCTACGACAACGCCCGGCGGGTCAAGGTGTTCCGCGTCGAGCAGGACATCCCCAAAGGTCAACCCGGCGAGCAGGCCATCTCCGAGGAGTTCATCAAGTCGGCCGAGATCCCCGAGGAGTTCCGGCCCGGCACCTCGCTCACCGACCTCAACACCATCCGCGGCAAGGTCGCCCTCACCGACCTCTCGGCCGGCCAGGTCGTGGTCGACGGAATGTTCGTCGACCCCCGGGTGGCGCAGATCACCTTCAGCCAGCGCATCCCTGCCGGTCAGGTGGCCATCTCGGTGAGCATCGACAGCGTTCGGGGCGTCGCCGGCCTTCTCGTCCCTGGCGACAAGGTCAACGTCATCATCGACGACCCAACCGCGCCTGAGGCCACCAAGGCCCACCTGTTCCAGAACCTCAACATCTTGGCCATCGGCTCCACCGCTGCTCCCGAAGCCGGCGACACGTCCGCCGTCACGGCACCCGGCAGCGGGTTGCTCACGTTCGCGGTGCCGCCCCTCGCCGCCCAGCAGATAGCGTTCGTCGGCGGCGGTGGCATGTACCTCACGCTCGTGCCGCCCGACAACCAGCCGATCCAGATCCCGCCGACGACCGCACAGAACCTTCTCTCCGGCGGTCTGACTCCGTACCCTGACGAGGGCTGACTGGATTCCCCATCGACTTGACCCGTCCCATCCCCAGGACCGCCCGTGGCTGACTATCGCATCGTCGTCGTCGAGGAAGACCCCAAGACACGCGCCAAGCTCCAGATGCAGCTCGGGGAGGAGAACGTCGCCGCGGTGCCCAACATCGAGGCGCTGACCAGCGATTTCCCGCCGGGGACGCCGCTCGTTGCCGTGTTCGGTCCGTCGGTAGAGGGGGCCGAGGGCATCAGCGGCGTTGGTGCGTTCAACGCCCGCGGGCGCGAGGTGGGCACCGTCGTGATCGTCCGCGAGCTCACCACCGACGTCCTCCAGCAGGCCATGCGAGCCGGCGTGCGCGATGTGCTGGCCGATCCCGTCGACACCTCTCAGCTGAAGGAAGCGGTTGCCGGGGCGGCCGACTCCATCCGTGTCGAGCCCAGCCGTCCGGCGGTCGTCGATACCGAGGCCGCGGCCGGCAACAGCCGAGTCGTCACCGTCTTCAGCACCAAGGGCGGCGCCGGCAAGTCCGTGATCGCCTGCAACCTCGCCGTCGCCCTCAACAGCCGGGTCGAGGGCCCGGTGGTGCTCGTCGACGCCGATCTCCAGTTCGGTGATGTGGCCGTCATGCTCAAGCTCACGCCCCAGCACACGATCGTCGACGCTGTGCACGCCGGCGGGAACATCGATGGCAGCTACATGCGCAACCTGCTCGCCGAGCATCCTTCGGGGGTGTTGGTGCTCCCAGCGCCGATCGAGCCGGCCGCCGCTGATCAGATCAGCGATGCAGACATGAGACGGATCATCAGCGCGCTGCGCGAGTTCGCCGAGTACATCGTCGTCGACACCCCGGCCTACTTCAACGACATCGTGTTGGGGCTCCTCGACCTCAGCGAGGACATAGTGCTCGTCGGCGGCATGGACATCCCCAACATCAAGAACGTCAAGCTCGGGCTCCAGACGCTGCGGCTGCTCAACATGCCGATGTCGAAGCTGAAGCTCATCTTGAACCGGGCCAACTCCAAGGTGAAGCTCGACGTGGCCGAGGTGGAAAGGACGTTGGGGGTGAAGGCGGACTGCCTGATGCCGTCCGACATCGTCGTACCGCAATCAGTCAACAAGGGCGTCCCAGCGGTCATCGACGCACCCAAGTCGAGCGTTTCGAGATCGCTCGAGGCGTTCGCCGACCTGATCCTGGAGTCCGCCGCCCACGGCGGCTGATCCGGCCCGAGCGAGAGGAAGCACATTGTCGCTCTACAAGCGTCTGCACGAGGTGGCCCAGGGTGACGAGGACGGGGCCGAAGGCGTCCGTCGGCGCGACCCGGTGCTCGATGAGCTGCGTCAGAAGATCCACCACCACCTCATCGAGGAGCTCGGCCCGATCCTCTATGACAAGCGGCTCGGCGAGGACGACCTTCGTCGACGGGTGCAGGACGAGCTGCAACAGGCACTGGCCATGGAGCGGGCTCCACTGTCGGCTGCCGACAAGGCCCAGCTCATCCAGGACGTCGCCGACGACATCTTGGGTTACGGCCCCATCGACCGCCTGCTCAAGGACGGTGAGGTCACCGAGATCATGGTCAACGGTCCTGACCGGGTGTTCATCGAGCGTCATGGCAAGCTCACCAAGTCGACGGCCAGCTTCGTCGACGACACCCACCTCCGGCGGATCATCGACAAGATCGTCGCCCAGGTGGGCCGCCGCATCGACGAGGCCACCCCCATGGTCGACGCTCGCCTCCCCGACGGGTCCCGGGTCAACGCCGTCATCCACCCCATCTCCATCGGGGGGCCCTACCTGACGATCCGGAAGTTCTCGGCCGATCCGTTCCAGATCGACGACCTGATCCGCTTTGGCACCCTGTCGGAGCGGGTGGCCGAGTTCCTCAAGGCCTGCATCGTCGGCCGGCTCAACATCATCGTGGCCGGCGGCACCGGCACCGGTAAGACGACGACGCTGAACGTGCTGTCCTCGTTCATCCCTTCCGAAGAGCGAATCGTCACCGTCGAGGACGCCAAGGAGCTCCAGCTCCACCAGGAGCACGTCCTGCCGATGGAGGCTCGTCCGCCCAACATCGAGGGTCGAGGCGAGGTCACCATCCGCGATCTCGTTCGCAACTCCCTGCGCATGCGCCCTGATCGCATCGTGGTCGGCGAGTGTCGAGCCGGCGAGGCCCTCGACATGCTCCAGGCCATGAACACCGGCCACGACGGTTCCGTCACCACCGTCCACTCCAACAGCCCCCGCGACACCCTCGCCCGCATCGAGACGATGACCCTGATGGCGGGGTTCGACCTGCCGGTGCGCGCCATCCGCGAGCAGATGGCCTCGGCCCTCGACCTCATCGTGCAGATCACCCGACTCCGCGACGGCACGCGCCGCATCACCCACATCTCCGAGGTGCAGGGCATGGAGGGCGATGTGATCACCCTCCAGGACATCTTCCTGTTCGACTACGGCATGGGTGTCGACGACGAAGGTCGATTCAAGGGCCATCTCAAGTCCACCGGCATCCGGCCCAAGTTCTCCGAGCAGCTCCAGGACCTCGGCATCCGCCTGCCACCCGACCTGTTCCACGTCGAGCAGTTCGCCAAGCGGGCTCAGGCCTGATGCGAGTGGTCCGCCGGCTCAGTGCCGCCGCGGTGGTGCTTGGACTTCTCGTCTTGGCCGTTGCCGCCCCCGCCGGCGCCGACGACATCGCCATCAGAGAGATCGACGCCAGCACCTTCCCGCAGATGACGGCCAACGTCATCATCGACGGAGAGGCGCCCGACCTGGGTGAGTTCCAGCTCCGAGAGAACGGCCAGATCCTCCAGGAGTTCGAGGTCATCCCGATCGGCGAGACGCAGCAGCCGGTCGGCATCGTGTTGGTCATCGACATCTCGGGATCGATGAACTCCGGTGGCGCGCTCGATCGGGCGAAGGCCGCGGCTCGCACCTTCGTCGAGCAGCGGCTGGCCAACGACCGCATCGCCGTCGTCGCCTTCGGTTCCGATGCCCGGGTGGTGGTCAACTTCACGAGCGATGTGGGCCTGCTCAACGGGGCGATCGACGGCCTGATCGCCCAAGGCGAGACATCCCTCTACGACGGAGTCCGGACCGCAGCGGCGCTGTTCGCCGACACGCCCACGTTGCAGCCCAACCTGGTCGTACTCACCGACGGCCGGGACACCGTGTCCTCCACCACGCGCCGTCAAGCCGAAGCAGCCGCGGTCGATGCCAAGGCAACGGTGTTCACCGTGGGCATCGAGACCGGCGACTTCGACCCGTCGCCGCTCCAGGGCCTCGCTCAGGCCACCGGCGGGCGGTTCTTCTCCGCCGCTGACCCCTCCGACCTGGCCAGCGCCTACGGCTCGGTGCAAGCCACGCTCCAGAACCAGTACGAGGTCCGCTGGACGAGTGACGTGACCACGCCCTCCATCGAGGTCACCATCTCCGCACCTGGAGTGCAGGCCACCGGCCAGACCACGGTCGGCGGCCTGAGCACCGGCCGCAACACCCAGGTCGAGTTCATCGAGGGATCCAGCGGCTTCTCGGTCTTCGACAACGACTTCGGCAAGCTGCTCGGCATCGGCCTCGCCCTCGCCGCCGCAACCGGCATCACCTTCGTCGTGATCATGCTCTTCGTGCGCGAGCGGAGCGCTCTCGACACCGCCATCTCCGCCTACTCCGGTGAGGCAGAGGAGGCCGTCGGCACCGGGCGATTCGGCGGCGACCTCCTCCAGCAAGCATCGGGATTCGCCGAGGACTTCCTCGAGCGGCAGGGCCTACGCGAGCGCGTCGAGAAGCTGCTCGAGCAGGCCAACCTACCAGTTCGGGTGGGTGAGGCCCTCACCTTCTACGTCGCCATAGTGCTGGTTGGCGGCATCCTCGGGCTGGTCTTCACCCAGTCGCTCATCGGCGCGCTCGTGACGCTGGTGATCTTCGCGCTGGTGCCACCAGCGGTCCTGAACTTCCTCGCCGGCCGGCGCAAGAAGCAGTTCATGCGTCAGCTCCCAGACATGCTCCAGCTGCTGTCGGGCTCGCTCCGTGCCGGCTACTCGCTGATGCAGGGGGTCGAGGCGGTGAGCCAGGAGATCGAGGATCCGATGGGCTACGAGCTTCGCCGGATCGTGGCCGAGTCCAGACTGGGGAAGCAGCTCGATGTCGCTCTCGACGATGCCGCGACGCGCATGGGGTCTGACGACTTCGGCTGGGCGGTGATGGCCATCAAGATCCAGCGTGAGGTGGGCGGCAACCTGGCTGAGCTCCTCGACACCGTGGCCGAGACGATGCTCCAGCGCGAGCGGCTCCGGCGTGAGGTGTCAGCGCTCACCGCTGAAGGACGGATCAGCGCGATCATCCTCGGGGCGTTGCCCGTCGGCATGATGGCGATCCTGTATGCCATCAACCGTGAGTACATCCAACTCCTCTTCGACGAGAGGCTCGGCCAAGTGATGCTGGGCGGCTCGTTCGTCATGGCAGTGCTCGGCTTCTATTGGATGAAGAAGATCATCGAGATCGAGATCTGAGGGGCTGAGGAGGCGACATGCTTGAAGTCGGATTGATCGGAGTCGCACTCTGCGTGGCGCTCGCCGTCTGGGCCTTCGGATCCCAGGCTGACGAGCGCTCAACCATCCGAGCATCGCTCGAGCAGCTTGGTGATTACGAGATCACCAGCATCCGCGACCAGGAGCTGCTCCCGCCGCTGCGGCAGCGTGCCATCAAGCCGGTCACGGAGGCGTTGACCGGACTCGGCGCTCGATTCACCCCCTCGGGGTACGTCGACAACATCCGGCGCAAGCTCACGCTGGCCGGCATGACCGACCCTGACACCCTCGACCGGTTCCTGGCCGTGCGAGTCCTCACCATCGCCGCCATCCCGGTGTGGATGCTGTTCAGCATCTTCGTCTTGAGCTTCGAGGGCACGCTCGGCCTGGCATCGCTGTTGTTCGTCCCGCTCCTTCTCTTCCTCGGCCCCGACGCCATCTTGAACCGACGGGTCGAGGAGCGTCAGCACGCCATCAGGGTGAAGCTTCCCGACATCCTCGATCTCCTGGTCATCTCGGTGGAGGCCGGCCTCGGCTTCGAGCAGGCACTCGACCGGACCACGGCCTCGGTCCCGGGGCCACTCAGCGACGAGTTCGTGCGAATGCTGGGAGAGGTCCGGGCGGGATCCACTCGTGCCGAGGCCATGCGCGCGCTCGACAATCGCATCGGGGTGACCGAGATCCGGTCGTTCGTCCTGGCCATCCTCCAGGCCGACACGTTCGGCGTCTCCATTGGCCGGGTGCTGCGCAGCCAGGCTGATGAGATGCGGATCCGCCGCCGCCAGCTCGCGCAGGAGGAGGCGCAGAAGGCACCGGTGAAGATGATGATCCCCATGGTGTTCTGCATCTTCCCGGCGTTGTTCGCTGTGGTGCTCGGTCCGGCCGTGATCAACATCTACGAGAACTTCTCCTAGCCCCGAACGCGGCTGCCGGCGACGTCGAGGGTGCTGGGTTGCTCTCGCCGGCTCGACCGTCGGTGGTGGTCGGGGGGGCGCTCACGCTGTGGGGTGCGATCATCGGGCTGGCCCCGCTCAGCGACAACAGCTTCTTGACCCACCTGGCCACGGGCCGGTTGATCCTCGCCGACGGTGTGCCCGGGTCCGACCCCTACTCGTGGACGGCAGCCGGTGAGCCGTGGGTGGTGCAGAGCTGGTTGGCGTCGGCGCTCTACGCGGTCGTGGAGTGGGCGACAGGCCCGGTCGGACTCGTCGCTGTCCACGCCGCCACCACGGCCGCGCTGGCTGGGTTGCTGTGGCGCCTCAGCCGGCCGGCGGGCTCCCTCATAGCCAGGATCGTGGCGGTGGCACCGGCGCTGGCGGTCGGCGCCGTGGCCTGGCGGGAGCGGCCGTTCCTGTTTGCTGTGGTGCTGCTGGTGGTGGTCCTCCTCGCCGGGTTGAATGACCTATCCCTCGACGACCCCCATGAGTACTCGGGTCCACGGAGCCTGGCCCTTCCCGTTGCCATGGTGGCGCTCACCGCGCTGTGGGCGCAGCTCCACGGGTCATGGCCGGTGGCCATCGCCATCCCCGCCGCCATCGCCTTCGGGCGTGCCATGGACGGCGACGGCGGGTCGGCCCGTCGCTGGTTCGGGCTCGCGGGTGGAGGCATCGGAGGGGGCCTGGTGGCCGCCGTCGGCCCGCTCGGCTCCGCGGTGTGGACCTTCCCGGCCGACCTGGCCAGCCGGCGGGAGATCTTGGGCGAGGTGGCTGAGTGGCAGCCGGCAGACTTCTCGTCGTCGTGGCAGCTTGCCTTCGCGCTTCAGGTGGTCTTGGCGGCCGTCGGTGTTGCCCGGCGGCCGAGCTGGACCAGCGCGGGGCTGGTCGTGGCCTCGTTGGCGGGGGCTCTGCTCGCGGTCCGAAACATCGCGGTCGGTTCCGTGCTGCTGGTGGCTGTCGTCGCTGCGACCTGGCGCGGCGTGGGTTCGATCGACGGTCGGACACCCTCGCCGTCGGCGGGTCGAGCCGTCGTCTTACTGGCTGTCGTCTCCGCCGCACTGATCGCCGTCGGTCTGAGCGGGGCACGATTCGACCTCGACGGCTACCCCATCCGTGCCCTTGCTCGGGAGCGCGTCGACAACGCCTCGGGGGCTGGCCTGGTCCATCCGGATCGGGTCGGCAACGTGGTCGAGCTGCTGGACGGGACCGATCGGGCTGTCTTCGTCGACGACCGATTCGACATGTACCCCGTCCCGCTGTTGCGCGACCTCGTGGCTCTCGAACGGTCAGCGGACGGCTGGCCGGCGATTCTCGATCGTTACGACGCTGACCGCGTGCTCTGGAGATCGGCCGATGCCCTCACGGCGCTGCTCGTCGATGACCGGGGCTGGCGTCTGGTGTGGGCGGGGCGAGGCTGGGCTCTGCTCGAACGGCGCTGACCGGGGGCTCGGATGGCGCTGACGGCAGCGCCCGGCGATCAGATCTTGTCGACGTCGGAGGCGACCTCGCTGAGCTTCTCGCTCACCTCGCTACCGAACAGGGCGATGGCGGCGAAGCAGACGACGGCGATCAGGCCGACGAGCAAGGCGTACTCGACGAGGCTGGCGCCGGTCTCCCTCAACAGCGTGCGCCTGACGCGAGCCGAGAGGGTCCGGGTGTGAACGAGCAGTAGCGACATCACGTCGGATCACTCCAATCTCCATCCGCATGACCCGGAGGATCTGCGGACCACAAAAAGCTGGAACCGAAAACGTTGTAGGCCGTCGGGCCAGACGACCCGACGGCCTACAACACCTCAGTGGGTCGGGCTACTAGTCGAGTTCCGAGGCCACTGTGGAGAACTTCTCGCTCGCGGCGGTTCCCAGCAGGGTGATGGCAGCGATGCACACCACGGCGATGAGAGCGACGAGGAGGGCGTACTCCACGAGGGAGGCGCCGCGCTCGCTGTTGATCCGAGAGGTGAGCCAGGCCACCAGGGTGTTCCAGTAGGTCATCGGGGATTCCTTCCCATCGTTTTCCGCCGGATTTGGCGGCAGTACCGTCAGGTTCCTCATCAGTATCGGCGGTGCGGCCCCGCCGATACATAGGCCGTCCGTCCCATTTCCGTGAGGTGAGTGGCACCAAGCGCGGTCGAACCGGCGCTCAGGCGCATCTGCATCACACCAGTCATGACAGTCAGCCGAGGCGGATGATCCCCATGCGCAGGCCCTGCACGACGGCTTGGGTGCGATCCCGAGCGTTGAACTTCTGGTAGATCGACGCCAGGTGGTTCTTCACTGTCTTGAGGCTGATGTAGAGGGTGTCGGCCACCTCCTGGGTGGAGAGGCCGTCGGCGATGGCCTGGAGGACCTCCTCCTCCCGTGAGGTGAGGATGTCGTCGGCTGGCTCCTTTCGCGCCTCGGTCAGCAGTGATGCGGCGAGGCCTGTCGACAGGAGCGTGTCGCCGGCGGCGGCGATCCGGACCGCCTTGACAACGTCCTCGGCCGGTGCGTCCTTGGTGAGGTAGCCGACGGCGCCGGCCTTGATTGCTCGGTCGAACACGTCGGCGTCGGCATGCATGGTCAGCATGACGACCGAGCTGTCGGGAGCAACGTCACGCAGCCGTCGGGTGGCCTCGATGCCATCGATGCCGGGCATGGTGACGTCCATCAGGACGATGTCGGGCTTGGTCTCACGCACGACATCGATGGCATCGGCACCATTGGTCGCCTCACCGACGACCTCGATTCCGGCGTCTTCCATCACGCGGCGCAGGCCCTCTCGCAGCATCTGGTGGTCATCGACCAGTACCAGCCGTAGCGTCATCGGGCCTCCGCAAACGTGCCACGCCGGCGTTGGCGACACTTGCTGCGGCGCACCTTACCGATCGCGGCCGTGGCCACCGGACTCATCGGCGCCGGCCGTGACGCAACGAGCATCGGATCGATGTCCCGCGTCCTGGAGCCGAGTCCACGGTGAGCTGGCCTCCGATGGCGTCGGCCCGTTCGCGCATGCCCACCATCCCGTAGCTGTCCATCCGGGTGGCCACGCCAGGGGTGAACCCATCGCCGTCGTCGGTCACCGTGATTGAAGACTCCCCGGAACCGCTGCGCCACCACACTGACACCGTCGACGGGTTGGCGTGGCGTTCGGCGTTGGCCACCGCCTCCTGACCGATGCGCCACAGCTCGCGCTCCTGGGGGAAGGGTGGCCGTTCGGTCACCTCGTGCTGGAAATGGGTGGCAATCCCGCTTCGACGCTCGACCCGCTCGAGGAACAGGGTCATGGCCGCTTCCAGGGGGATGCCATCGGCGACATCGGTACGAAGATCGTGAAGGGTCTCGCGCACCTCGCTGACGACCGTGCGCACATCCGTGCGGAGATCCTCGATCGATCGGCGGAGGTCGCCCTCGGCCCGTGCTCCCAGCCGGTCGAGCTCGAAGGCAAGGTAGGCCAACGATTGGCCTACACGGTCGTGAAGGTCCCGGGCGATGCGGGTACGCTCCATCTCGGCACCGATGGCCCGCAGGCGCGTGAAGAGCCGAGCGTTCTCCAGGGTGACGCCCAGGGTGGCGCGGAAGCCACCAATGAGGTCCACTTCGCGCTCGGAGAAGAAGTTGGGCTCGTCGGACTCGATGCCCAGGATGCCGACGACGCGGCCCTGAGATTCGAGGGAGGCGTGGATCAGCGACCGGCTGCGAGGGGAGAAGCCGCGCTCGTTGCTCCGCCACGTATCACGATCACTGAGACAGCGGCGTTGCGATGCTGCCCGCTGGGCGAGGGGCGGCATCGATCTGGTGGATGCGGTCGGCGCGAGCGCGGTGCCATCGGAGCGGAGCACGTGCCAGAGGTCATCAGCGTGATCGTCGGCTCGGATGATCACGATCGCCGACGCGTCGACGACGGATCGGAGGCGGGTGACGGCTTGGTTGACGACCTCCTCGTCGTCGAGTGACGCCGGCAGTGTCTGGGCGACTCGGTTGAGGGCCGACAGGAGCTCATTGGCCTCGAGCAGCTGGCCCAGCGCGCCGAGTGCCTCGGAATGCTGGAGGGCGGCATGTCCGAAGAGCCGGTCGGCGTAGCCGACGATGATCGCCACCAGGAGCAGGATCGCGCTCCACCGGAGGGTGACCTGGATGTCGCTGGTGAGGTCGGCGGTGTCGATGAGCAGCGGGAGGCCGATGGCGAGAATGCTGGCGGCGGTGAGTTGGAGGGCGAAACCGAAGCCCCGGGAGAACCCACCGACCACCACCGCGGTGACGAGGGACAGGATGAAGGGCGACTCCCAGTACCCGGTCCCCACCACGGCGAGCGTGTGGACCGCCACTTCGATCACAAGCACAGCGATGTCGATTCCGCTGCCGACCTCGACGATCGGTCGCAACGTCCGGTAGGCGGCATAGATGGCGAGGGCGAGAGCCCAGCCGATCACCGCTTGGTTCCGGTCGATCAGGCTGGGCGCGGCGACTCCCAGGCCCACGGCGAGGGTGATCCACCGCAACGCGGTGATGGGGGGTCCGAACTCAGCCAAGAGATCATGGGTCGTGTGCGGCGCATGGCGCCCACGCCGTCGCACGACCTCGGAGTCGCTCACTTCGATCCGCTCTGCAACGTCACCATGCACAGGATGCCTGCTCTCGATCCGATATGGGACCCGACGACGGAGGGTGCCTATCGACGACGCTCCCGGGCGACGACGTCGCTGGGCTTGGGAGCCCGCGAGCGGCGGCGTGGCTGGGCCTTGGCCTTGGAGGGGTTCACCCGGAACAGAGATGCCGGGAGGTCGACCTCGAGGTCCTTCATCCGGTCGGCGAAGCCAGGTCGCAACCCCGTTGGCTCCAGAGCTCCGGACGACTTCCCCGAGGCGGCCCTGGTGTGGCGGTAGCCGAACAGCTCTTGGAGGAGAAGCGTGTCGCCTTCCATGCCCTGGACCTCGGTGATCGACGTGACGACGCGTCGACCATCGGGAAAGCGGTCCACCTGCATGATGACGTGGATCGCTGACGCGATCTGCTCGCGGATGGCCCGGACCGGGAGGTCGTAGCCGGCCATCAGCACCATCGTCTCCAGGCGGGCGAGGGCTTCGCGCGGTCCGTTGGCGTGAACGGTGGTGAGCGATCCCTCGTGCCCGGTGTTCATGGCTTGGAGCATGTCGAGGGCTTCGGCGCCGCGGCACTCGCCCACGATGATGCGGTCGGGCCGCATCCGCAGGGCATTTCGCACCAGCTCTCTGATGCCGACGTAGCCGGCGCCTTCTGCGTTGGCGGGACGGGTCTCGAGGTTGATGACGTGGGGCTGCTGGAGCTGGAGCTCGGCGGCGTCCTCGATGGTGATGATGCGTTCGTCGTCGGGGATGAACGACGACAAGACGTTGAGGTTGGTCGTCTTGCCGGTGCCGGTTCCGCCCGAGACGAGGATGTTCAAGCGGGCCGCCACCGCCGCTTCGAGCACGCGTGCGGTGTCGAGGGTCCACGTCCCGAAGGCGATGAGGTCTTGGGCGGTGTACGGATCGGCGGAGAACTTCCTGATGGTGAGGACCGATCCGCCGATGGCGAGGGGTGGGATGACGGCGTTGACTCGGGATCCGTCCGGCAGACGAGCGTCGACCATCGGCGATGACTCGTCCACACGGCGGCCGACCGCCGACACGATCTTGTCGATCACGTGGCGGTACTGGGCGTTGTCGGTGAACTGCACGTCGGTCGGGGACAGGCGGCCGTCCTGCTCCACCCAGATGTCGTCATAGGCGTTGCACATGATCTCGGTGATCTCCTCGTCAGCGAGGAGCGGGTCGAGCGGTCCGTAGCCGAGCGTGTCCTGGATGACCTCGTCGACGAAGCGGTTGCGTTCGCGAGGCGTGACCTGGACGTCTTCCTCGCGAAGGATCTCATCGACGAGGGAGCGCACCTCGTCGTTGAGCTCGTCACCGTGCAGCTCGCCCATGCGCGGGGCCAGCCGTTCGAGTACGACCTTCCGCACTGCTCGCTTGGACTCGTTCCACGTCGAACCGGTGTCACCAGCCCTGGGCGAGGTCTTCTTGGCTGTGTGTCTGCCGGCCGTCTTGGGGGCGGCCTTCTGCTTCGTTCGGTTGTTGGCCGTCGAGGAAGCAGCCCGAGCCTTGCGTGGGGCGTGGCGCTTCTTGGCTCGGGTGGGCTCGGCGCCGGCGTCCTCGGGCGTGCCAGCAGCGGCGAGGCGGTCCGACAGCTTCATCTCGTCTCTCCCGTCTTGCCTCCACGGCAGTCCCCCGCCGAGCTCAGCGGTGGTGTCATGGGCGGCTCAGCAGGCGTCGCAGCCCGCTCTTTCCTCGCCCGCTGGCCTCGGGGATCATCGCCTGTTGCTCGGGGGGCAGCAGGGTGCGCACTCCGTCGATCAACCGGACGGATACCTCCGAATCAGGAACCGAGGCGACGATGGGCATGCCCAGATTGATCGACCGGCTCACCTCGCGGCTGTAGGGGAGCACCGACTCGAACTCC